>NZ_JBJJMM010000014.1:0-165386 GCF_046231795.1 Pseudomonas sp. KCJK9016
TTCAAGGAGTTTTCCGTTTCGACTGCGCCGGAAGTGGGGCGAATTATAGACATCTGAAATTCGCCGTCAACCCCTATTTTCAATCTTACTCGGATTTGAGCGTGATCCGCGCAAAAGCCTTCTTGCCAGCCTGGCAGACGTGAGTCGCTCCAATTGCATATACAAAGGAGCGATCAACAACCTCCCCATCAATACGCACACCACCAGAAGCCAGCAGATCACGAGCAGCCGCCGAGTTCTTTACCAGCCCTGCCTTATTAAGGACAGCAGCAATCGGCATGTCTTCGGCAGCGATCAACTCGATCTCTGGCAAATCATCCGGTAGCTCGCCATCCTTCATACGATTGCCTGCACCACGGTGAGCGTTGGCAGCAGCCTGCTCACCATGGAAGCGAGCGACAATTTCTTCAGCCAGTTTGATCTTGATGTCGCGAGGATTGGCACCCGCTTCAACATCAGCACGGAATGCATTGATCTCATCCATTGACCGGAAGCTGAGCAATTCGAAGTACCGCCACATCAATGCATCCGGAATCGAAACCAGCTTGCTGTACATGACGCCTGGCGCTTCCTGGATACCAACGTAATTGCCCAAGGACTTGGACATCTTCTTCACACCATCCAGCCCTTCGAGCAACGGCATCGTCAGAATGCACTGAGCCTCCTGACCGTAGCCTCGCTGCAACTCACGCCCCATCAGCAGATTGAACTTCTGATCGGTACCCCCCAACTCCACATCCGCGCGCAAGGCAACCGAGTCGTAACCCTGAACCAACGGATAGAGGAACTCATGAATGGCGATCGGCTGATTGGTGGTATAGCGCTTGTCGAAATCATCACGCTCAAGCATACGGGCGACGGTGTACTGCGAGGTCAGACGAATGAAGTCCGCCGGCCCCATCTTGTCCATCCAGGTCGAATTGAATGCGACTTCGGTTTTCGCCGGATCGAGAATCTTGAACACCTGAGACTTGTAGGTCTCGGCATTTTCAAGAACCTGCTCGCGAGTAAGCGGAGGGCGAGTCGCGCTCTTGCCACTCGGATCACCGATCATTCCGGTGAAATCACCAATGAGGAAGATCACTTGATGCCCCAGCTCCTGGAACTGGCGCAACTTGTTGATAAGCACAGTGTGCCCAAGGTGAAGATCCGGCGCAGTTGGATCGAAGCCAGCCTTGATTCGCAGCGGCTGGCCACGCTTGAGCTTTTCGATCAGCTCCGACTCGACCAACAGTTCTTCCGCACCACGTTTAATCAGCGCTAGCTGCTCTTCAACCGACTTCATAACAGACCCGCAAGGCTCAGATTCAAAGGGAACCAACCATACAAGATCGCGCACCAATTACAAGGTTTGCCCGGCACACGGATACCAATCCACAGACGAAGAGCCTGCGGACTTGCTTCAGCGATGATTTGGTTATATTTTATACAGTTATTTCATCTTCATCATGTCATTCATCTTTTCCAATTCATCTTTTCAAAGTCAAAACTACTTATGACCACTGAACCGTCTAAAGCGCCACCGCTTTACCCGAAGACCCACTTGCTTGCCGCGAGCGGGATCGCCGCCCTTCTCAGCCTGGCGCTCCTGGTGTTTCCTTCCAGTGATGTTGAAGCCAAAAAGACGACTCTGAGTCTTGAACTGGAAAGTCCCGCAGAACAATTGACACAAGATCAAGACGCCGCTGACGCGGTTCAAGCCACAAATGAGCCAGTAGCCTCGCCTTTCGCACAGATCGAGAACAGTGCGGACGATGCTCCCGAGACAGCCCAGACCTCCCCCGTGCCAGCACCGGTCGCTCCTGAAAAGAAGGCTCCAGGCCACAGGGAAGTGATCGTATCCAAGGGCGATACCCTTTCAACACTGTTCGAGAAGGTCGGCCTGCCTGCGGCAGCTGTACATGAAGTGCTCGCCAGCGATAAGCAGGCCAAGCAATTCAGTCAGCTCAAACACGGCCAGAAACTCGAGTTCGAGCTCAATCCGCAAGGCCAACTGACCAACCTGCACAGCAAAGTCAGTGACGTCGAAACTATTACCCTCACCAAGAACGACAAGGGTTATGTCTTCAACCGAGTGACCGCCAAACCAACCGTTCGCACTGCTTACGTCCACGGCGTAATCAACAGCTCCCTGTCCCAATCCGCCGCTCGTGCCGGTCTTTCCCACAGCCTTACCATGGACATGGCCAGTGTATTCGGCTACGACGTCGACTTTGCCCAGGATATCCGCCAAGGTGACGAGTTCGATGTGATCTACGAACAGAAAGTGGTGAATGGCAAAGCCGTCGGCAACGGCCCGATCCTGTCCGCCCGCTTCACCAACCGCGGCAAGACCTACACCGCCGTGCGCTACACCAACAAACAGGGCAACAGCAGCTACTACACCGCTGATGGCAACAGCATGCGCAAGGCGTTCATCCGCACCCCGGTAGACTTCGCCCGCATCAGTTCCAAGTTTTCCATGGGCCGCAAACACCCGATTCTCAACAAGATCCGCGCCCACAAAGGTGTCGACTACGCCGCTCCACGCGGTACGCCAATCAAGGCTGCCGGTGACGGCAAAGTATTACTGGCTGGTCGTCGCGGTGGTTACGGCAACACTGTGATCATTCAGCACGGCAACACCTACCGCACGCTGTACGGCCACATGCAAGGCTTCGCCAAAGGCGTGAAAACCGGCGGTACCGTCAAGCAGGGCCAGGTGATCGGTTATATCGGCACGACCGGCCTCTCTACCGGACCGCACCTGCACTATGAGTTCCAGGTCAACGGCGTTCATGTCGACCCATTGGGCCAGAAGCTGCCGATGGCCGATCCGATCGCCAAATCCGAGCGTGCGCGCTTCCTGGCACAGAGCCAACCGCTGATGGCCCGCATGGACCAAGAGAAGGCCACCATGCTGGCCTCGAGCAAGCGCTAAGCCATGGCTCTTTATATCGGCGTGATGTCCGGAACCAGTCTCGACGGTCTGGACATCGCCCTGATCGAGCAAACCTCGGCAATCAACCTGATCGCTACACATTACATCCCCATGCCTGAATCCCTGCGCGCCGAGCTGCTTGGCTTGTGCGCCAGCGGTCCCGACGAGATCGCCCGCTCGGCGATCGCTCAGCAGAACTGGGTAAAGCTTGCGGCCGAAGGTATTCATACCCTGCTCAAGCAGCAACAGCTCGAACCGAAGGCCATTCGCGCGATTGGCAGCCACGGCCAGACCATTCGCCACGAGCCTGCACGCGGCTTCACCGTACAGATCGGCAATCCTGCCCTGCTGACCGAGCTGACCGGGGTTACCGTTGTCAGCGACTTCCGCAGTCGTGACGTGGCGGCCGGTGGCCAGGGCGCCCCTCTGGTTCCTGCCTTCCATGAAGCGTTGTTCGAAGAGCGTACCGGCAACCGTGCCGTTCTGAATGTCGGCGGTTTCAGCAATCTCAGCCTGATCGAGCCGAACAAACCTGTAGCCGGATTCGACTGCGGCCCCGGGAATGTTCTGATGGATGCCTGGATTCACCGAGAGCACGGCGAGAACTATGATCGCAACGGTCAATGGGCTGCCAGCGGCAGAGTTGAACCTGTTCTCCTCAATGCATTGCTGAGCGATCCGTTCTTCTCAACCAAAGGCCCCAAGAGCACCGGTCGGGAAGTGTTCAACCTGCCCTGGCTTGAACGGCAACTGTCGCGTTTGCCGGAGTTCGCCCCTGAAAACGTACAGGCAACACTGCTCGACCTGACAGCTCTGACCATCGTCGAATCGCTGCAAAGCGCCCAATCGAATACTGAAGAGCTTCTGGTCTGCGGCGGCGGCGCCCACAACACTGCGCTGATGAAGCGCCTTGCCGACCTTCTTCCCAACGCGAATGTCGCCAGCACCGCGACCCACGGTGTAGATCCGGACTGGGTCGAAGCCATGGCCTTCGCCTGGCTCGCCCATTGTTGTCTCGAAGGCATAAGCGCCAATCGCCCCAGCGTTACTGGCGCCAAGGGGCTGCGCGTGCTTGGCGCCATCTATCCCAACTAGGACAAAACGCAAAAAACAAAACGCCGCAGACCGTGAGGTTCTGCGGCGTTTTGTTGTGTACGGTGAAGCGAGATCAGATCGAGAACGAAGAACCGCAACCACAAGTCGTGGTGGCATTCGGGTTCTTGATCACGAAACGCGAGCCTTCCAGACCTTCCTGATAGTCCACCTCGGCACCTGCCAGATACTGGAAGCTCATCGGATCGACCACCAGGCTCACACCTTCGCGCTCGACGATGGTGTCGTCCTCAGCCACATCTTCATCGAAGGTGAAGCCGTACTGAAACCCTGAACAACCGCCGCCCGTAACGAATACGCGCAGCTTCAAGCGATCATTCCCCTCTTCATCGACCAGGCTCTTCACCTTGTGCGCGGCACCCTGGGTGAATTGCAAAGCCGTGGGGGTGAAGGATTCGACGCTCATGCTGACTCTCTCCCGGCGTTACGCCGCCATAATGCGTGATGACGCGCATTATCCGCTTGTCCTAGAAAATCGGTCAACTATTGTTACGGTATATCAATAAAGCCATCGGCGACTCAAAATGCAAAAAGGCCCGTCAGACGGGCCTTTTCAGTCAGCAGGATCAGCGTTACGGCAACATGCCCGCGTGGGACAGGCCCAGACGCTCTTCCAGACCGAACAGAATGTTCATGTTCTGCACGGCCTGACCCGAAGCGCCTTTGACCAGGTTGTCGATCACCGACAGCACTACCACCAAATCGCCATCCTGGGGACGATGAACCGCGATACGGCAGACGTTCGCACCACGCACACTGCGCGTTTCCGGATGGCTGCCAGCAGGCATCACATCGACGAACGGTTCATTGGCATAACGCTTCTCGAACAGCGCCTGCAAGTCCACCGAACGATCCGCCACGGTCGCGTAGAGCGTGGAATGAATGCCACGGATCATCGGCGTCAAGTGTGGCACGAAGGTCAGGCCGACATCCTTGCCCGCTGCACGACGCAGCCCCTGACGGATTTCCGGTAGATGACGGTGACCTTTCACCGCGTAAGCCTTCATGCTTTCCGACGTTTCGGAATACAGCGAGCCTACGGAAGCACCACGACCGGCACCACTGACACCGGACTTGCAGTCGGCGATCAGGTGCGAAGCGTCGGCAATGCCCGCCTCAAGCAACGGCAGGAAACCCAGCTGCGTTGCGGTCGGATAGCAGCCCGGCACCGCGATCAGGCGTGCTTTCTTGATCTGCTCACGGTTGACTTCCGGCAAGCCGTAAACCGCTTCGTCCAGCAGCTCCGGCGCACCGTGCGGCTGACCGTACCATTTGGCCCATTCATCAGCGTCTTGCAGACGGAAGTCCGCCGACAAGTCGATGACCTTAGTGCCCGCCGCCAGCAATTCACCGGCCAGTGCATGAGCCACGCCGTGCGGAGTAGCGAAGAACACCACGTCGCAAGCGCCCAGGGTCTTGATGTCCGGGACCGTAAACGCCAGACCATCATAGTGGCCGCGCAGGTTCGGGTACATGTCTGCCACGGCCAGACCGGCCTCGGATCGGGAAGTGATCACCACCACTTCTGCCTGCGGATGCTGTGCCAACAGACGCAGCAGTTCGACACCGGTGTAACCCGTGCCGCCGACGATACCGACCTTGACCATAAACCTGCCCTCAACGAACCCACTGGAAAGCCGTCGATAATAGGGGCCGCGCGCCCCTGCGACAACCGCCAAGGTGACGTGCGGATGCTCAAGCCTCTACTATCCGGCCTACCGTGAATGAGGGAATAACCAAAAATGCTCTATCTCTGGATCAAAGCGCTTCATATCGTCAGCATCGTGTGCTGGTTCGCCGGACTGTTCTACCTGCCGCGACTGTTCGTCTATCACGCCCAAAGTGAAGACACGATCAGCAAGGAACGCTTCAGTATCATGGAGCGCAAGCTGTATCGCGGCATCATGGGTCCGGCGATGGTCGCTGCGCTGATCTTCGGCGGCTGGCTGATTTACCTGAACCCGGGCATTTTCAGCTCCGGTGCCTGGATTCACGCCAAGCTGACTCTGGTGGTACTGCTGATCGGTTATCACCACATGTGCGGCGCGCAGGTAAAACGATTTGCCCGTGGCGAGAACACCCGCAGCCATGTCTTTTATCGCTGGTTCAATGAAGTGCCGGTTCTGATATTGCTGGCTATCGTAATTCTGGTCGTGGTCAAGCCGTTCTAACTTCAACAGGCATAACTTTCCGGGGGACTTCCGATGTCGCTGCCCGCTCTGCTCGAACAACGCCTGCGTCTGCCCGTCGTGGCCGCGCCGATGTTTCTGATCTCCAATCCTGAACTGGTACTCGCATGCTGCCGTAATGGCGTGGTGGGCAGTTTCCCGGCGCTCAATCAACGTGAAAGCAGCGGATTCAAGGCTTGGCTGGAACAGATCGAAGCCGGGCTGGCGACACTGGATAACCCGGCACCGTATGCCGTGAATCTGATCGTTCACAAGAGCAATCCGCGTCTGGAAGCGGATCTGAACATCTGCGTCGAGCACAAGGTGCCCATCGTCATCACCAGCCTCGGCGCGGTGAAGGAAGTGGTCGATGCGGTGCACAGCTATGGCGGCCTGGTTTTTCATGACGTGACGACTCGCCGCCATGCGGAAAAAGCCGCCGAAGCCGGTGTCGATGGCTTGATTGCCGTTGCCGCCGGCGCCGGCGGACATGCCGGCACCTGGAGTCCGTTCTCATTGATTGCCGAAATTCGCCAGTTCTTCGACAAGACGCTGCTGCTTGCAGGATGTTTGAACCACGGCCATGAGATTCTCGCCGCACAGGTGCTCGGTGCGGATTTGGCCTACTTCGGTACGCGATTCATCGGTACGACCGAAAGTCATGCGCCCGACGCCTACAAGGAAATGCTGCTGACAGCCAAGGCAGCGGACATCATTCATACTCCTGCGGTGTCCGGCGTTCCGGCCAGCTTCATGCGCCAAAGCCTGGAGGCTGCCGGTTTCGATATGGCGGCACTGCAAGGCAGGGGTGAAGTCAACTTCGGCGAAAAACTCAAGCCCATCAACGATGAGGCCAAAGCCTGGAAAACCGTGTGGTCGGCCGGCCAAGGGGTTGGCCAGATCGAAGATCTGCCAAGCGTGGACCAACTGGTGCAGCGCCTCGATACAGAGTATCGCCAAGCCCTGAAACATGCGGCACAGCTACCGAATCGCTGGCCACGCTGAGAAAATTCCGGCCAGTTGCAGCCTGACTGGCCTTACACTTGGCGGCTGCGACACGAATCAACTCAACGTCTTCGCGACAAGGATGCCTCGGCCATGAGCGAACCCCGCTACAAGATCGTTTTCGACGGTGCCCTGCAGCCCGGTGTCGATATCACCACCGCCAAACTCAATCTGGCCGACCTGTTCAAGAGCGACGTGGCCGCCATCGAGCGCCTGTTCAACGGCAGCGTCGTCGCCCTCAAACGCGACCTGTCGCACAGTGATGCCCAGGTTTATCTGCAAGCATTGGGCAAGACGGGGATCGACGCCCGGATCGAGCCGGAAACCACCATCGAACTGAATCTGTCCGATGTACAGGAACATTCCGCCCCCGTGACAGAGCCCGACTCTCCCTACGCCCCGCCCCGAGCCAATGTCGGAGAGCAACAGGCGAAATTCTCCACGCTCAAGCCGCTGAGTGCAGAAGGCAGGATCGGCCGCCTTCGCTACCTGGCATGGTCGATGGTGCTGAGTCTGGTGACCCTGCCGATCGTGGGCGTATTGGCGTTGATCGGCCTGGGGCTGGTAAGCACCGACTCGACCTCGGGGCTGATCATCGGCGGTATCTTTGCTTTCTTCCTGTTTCTGGCCTTCGCGATCGTCGGCATCCTGTTCAGCATTCAGCGTCTGCACGACATCGGCTGGTCCGGCTGGCTGTGGCTGCTGACTCTGGTTCCGTTCGTGGGCAGCTTCTTCCCGCTGGTAATCATGGTTGTGCCAGGCAATGACGGCGCCAATCGCTATGGTCCGCCACCCCCACCGAACAGCACCGCCGTCAAAGTGCTGTGTTCGTTGTGGATCGTTTTCATCGGCCTGTTCTTCGTCGGTGGCCTGCTGGGCGGTATTTCCGCGATTCAGCAGGAATACGAAACCAGTCTGGAAAGCAGTTATGAAAGCGGTTCGGTGACGGCCGATGAGGTCGATGTGGAAGTCGAACCAGCGAATTCGGCCGAGGATGCAGCCGAAGCCCCGCCCACCCCTGTAGACTCTGCGAAAGAATGAACAACGCTCCCCGCCGTGACACCTGCGTCCACGGCGCGGTGCTGTTGCGATGGAGAACTGCATGACCCGTTACGCTCTGATCACTGGCGCCTCCAGCGGCATCGGCCTGGCCATGGCCGAAGCTCTGGCTCGCCGTGGCCGCAGCCTGATTCTGGTGGCCCGACAGCGTGACCAGCTGGAAAGCATTGCAATCGAACTGACCCAGCGTTTCGGCGTGGAGGTGCTGTTCCGGGCCTGCGATCTGGGCGAGCCGCTGCGTCTGTCCGGTTTTCTGCTGGAACTTGAAGAAGGTGACCGGCAGATCGATCTCCTGGTGAACTGCGCCGGCATCGGTACGTGCGGTCCGTTCCTGGCCCAGGACTGGATGACCGAACAGGATCTGATCGAAGTGAACATCCTCGCCCTGACGCGCCTGTGCCACGCCATCGGCAACAGCATGGCCCTGCAGGGTGGCGGGCAGATTCTCAATGTGGCGTCGGTAGCTGCATTCAATCCCGGCCCGTGGATGAGCACCTACTACGCCAGCAAGGCCTACGTCCTGCATTTTTCTGAAGCGCTGCGGGTCGAACTGAAAAAATGCGCAGTGAAAGTCTCGGTACTATGCCCGGGCCCCACACGCACCGGATTCTTCCGCACGGCACAACTGAACAACGAAAAACTCAATGCCAGCAATCTGCTGATGAGTCCCGAGGAAGTCGCGCTGTATACCGTGCGCGCCCTGGAGAAAAACCGCGCGATCATCATCCCCGGTCGGAGGAACCGCTGGTTCGCCTTCCTGCCGCGGCTGGGTTCGCGCTGGCTCAACCGCACCATCGTCGGCATGGTCAACAAAGCTTACTGCCCACGCTGAAGGGCGGACAGGCAAACGGCTGGGCGCGGCGATCCCTCGTGGGTACACTCGACCCGGCTCAAACAAGGGAGAAAACAGCTGTGGATACTCTGTTCACCAAGATCATCAACCGGGAAATCCCGGCGAAGATCATCTACGAGGACGACCAGGTTCTGGCGTTCCACGATATCGCCCCGCAGGCACCTGTGCATTTTCTGGTCATCCCGAAAAAACCGGTGCGTACCCTCAACGACCTGACCGAAGACGACAAGGCACTGGCCGGACATATCCTGTTCACCGCCCAGCGTCTGGCACTGGAACTGGGCTGCGAGGAAGGCTTCCGGGTGGTGATGAACTGCAATGAAAAGGGCGGACAGACCGTCTACCACATTCATATGCATGTGCTCGGTCAGCGCCAGATGAACTGGCCACCGGGTTGATCGCCCTGCAAATCAGTGGGAGCGCCCTGCTCCCACATGACCCAACGCAAACCTTCCCCGGCCGATTCGGTTAAACTGGCCGCCGAGATTCTTCCCGGAGGTCAGCATGACTACCCAACGTCACTACTCGCCAATCGACCGTCTTCTGCTGCAAGCCGATGCCGCGATGCGGACCCTGCTGCCCTTCAGCGGCCAGCCGTACCGCCCGTCGCCGGCCATCCTGCAGCCCGATGCACAGATGAGCGATGAAGACACCCGCCACGTCGCCGGCCTGATGCGCATCAACCATACCGGAGAAGTCTGCGCCCAGGCGCTGTATCAGGGTCAGGCCCTGACCGCCAAGCTGCCCCAGGTGCGGGAAGCCATGGAGCACGCGGCCGAAGAAGAGATCGATCACCTGGTCTGGTGCGAACAACGCATTCATCAGCTGGGCAGTCACACCAGCGTGCTTAATCCGCTGTTCTATGGCATGTCGTTCGGGATCGGTGCAGTAGCCGGGCTGATCAGCGACAAGGTCAGCCTCGGTTTCGTCGCGGCCACCGAACATCAGGTATGCAAGCACCTGAACGAGCATCTGGAACAACTGCCGGCGGAGGATGAGAAGTCCCGGGCGATTCTGGAACAGATGCGTATCGATGAAGAACATCACGCAGAAAGTGCACTGGAGGCAGGCGGTTTCCGCTTCCCGGCACCGGTGAAATTCGGCATGAGTCTTTTGGCCAAAGTGATGACCAAAAGCACCTACCGAATCTGAAAAACGCCCATAAAAAAGGCGGCTGCCGCAAAGCAGTCGCCTTTTTTTGTGCCCGGAATTCTTAGCTCGGCATATTGCGTGCGTAGAAGATTTCCAGCATTTCGTGTTTCACACGCTCGGTCACCTGAGCACGTTGCTCGGACGACAGGTTGCTGGTGGCATCACCGAACAGGTAGTTATCCAGTTCGAAGTTCTTCAGCAGCATTTTGGTGTGGAACAGGTTTTCCTGGTACACGTTCACGTCGGTCATCTGGTACGCGTCGCGGGTGTCTTCGGAAAGGTAGTTCTGGATCGAGTTGATCTCGTGGTCGATGAAGTGCTTGTTGCCCTCAACGTCACGAGTGAAGCCGCGCACACGGTAATCCACGGTCACGATGTCCGAATCGAACTGGTGAATGAGGAAATTGAGCGCTTTGAGCGGTGAAATGACGCCACAGGTCGACACGTCGATGTCCACACGGAACGTCGCAATACCGGCGTCCGGATGGATCTCCGGGTAGGTATGCACCGTGATATGACTCTTGTCGAGGTGGGCCAGGATGATTTCCGGCAGCGGGCCCGGGGATTCTTCGATCTGGCTCTCGGTCGGGGTGACCGGTTCTTCCGAGATCAGAATCGTGACGCTGGCACCCTGAGGCTCATAGTTCTGACTGGCAATGTTCAGAATGTTGGCACCAATGATTTCGACAACTTCCGTGAGAATCTGCGTCAGGCGTTCGGCGTTGTACTCTTGATTGATGTACTCGACGTAAGCCTGCTGGTCCTGCGGGGTTTCCGCGTAGCAGATGTCATAGATGTTGAAGCTCAAGGTCTTTGTCAGGTTGTTGAACCCGTGGAGCTTGAGTTTGCTTTTCACCGTTAAAAACTCTCTATGTATGCGGCCCGGCCGCGTGATCAAGCATGCCCGTCAAGTGCGAACGACGCACCTGCGTAGGACGGTTAACACCTCTTCGCGATGGCGATTTTGGTTATCTGTTCAGGCGGATGATCCGTCGGATGACCGATCACTGCCCTGAAAAAAGTGGCGCATTATGCAGACGTCAGCGGGGGATCGCCAGAGTCTGCACAGCTTTTATGATAGTTGAATGTCGGCTCAGCCGAGCTCGACGATTTCGTAGTCGTGAGTAATTGCCACACCAGCCGCGCCGAGCATGATCGAGGCCGAGCAATACTTCTCCGCCGACAGCTCGATGGCACGTTTTACCTGCGCTTCCTTCAGGCCACGGCCCTTGACGACGAAGTGCATGTGGATCCTGGTGAACACCTTCGGATCTTCGGTCGCACGTTCGGCGTCCAGAAACGCTTCGCAGCTTTCAACGGCCTGACGGGCCTTCTTCAGGATGCTGACCACATCGAAGTTGCTGCAACCGCCAACGCCCAGCAGGAGCATTTCCATCGGGCGGACACCCAGGTTACGACCACCGGCGTCCGGTGGGCCGTCCATGACCACGACATGACCGCTGCCGGATTCGCCAAGGAACATGGCTTCGCCAGCCCATTGGATGCGTGCCTTCATCGCCGAGACTCCACTGTAGAAAAAAGGGTCGCCAGCTTAGCACAGGGTCCCGGTTTGACTGCGAGTGCCGTTCCTAGGACCGATGCCGCGGCAGCGTAGGTAATTTCTCGAATTTTCGACGAAGTGTCTGGTAAGCTGGCGCCAATTCACTGGCGCCCAGTCAGTATTTGTAGCGATCGCCTCAGCGCCTCATATAAAAACCAAATATAACCGTGCAGTCTTTTCGGGATACAACCATGGTTGGTATTACCCCCACACCCAAAATCAAAAACCTCGACAAGCTGCTGATGCATTGCCAGCGCCGGCGCCATGCGGCCAAGAGCAACATCATCTGCGCCGGGGATCGCTCGGATACGCTGTACTTCATCATCCGCGGCTCAGTTACGATCCTGATCGAGGACGACGACGGCCGCGAGATGATCATCGCGTATCTGAATGCCGGGGACTTCTTCGGTGAGCTGGGCCTGTTCGAACAGGCCGGCCAGGAACAGGAGCGCAGTGCCTGGGTGCGGGCCAAGGTCGAGTGCGAAGTCGCGGAAATCAGCTACGCCAAATTCCGTGAGTTGTCGCAGCAGGATCCAGACATTCTTTACGTGCTCAGCGGACAAATCGCACAACGCCTGCGCAACACCACGCGCAAGGTCGGCGATCTGGCGTTCTTCGATGTCACCGGCCGCGTGGCCCGCTGCCTGCTGGAATTGTGCAAGCAACCCGACGCGATGACCCACCCGGACGGCATGCAGATCAAGGTGACCCGTCAGGAAATCGGGCGCATCGTCGGTTGTTCACGGGAAATGGTCGGTCGCGTGCTCAAGGATCTTGAGGAACGCAACCTGGTGGACGTGAAAGGCAAGACCATGGTGGTCTTCGGCACACGCTGAGTTACATGAACTCAGTTGGCGTAGATCTGCGCCAACATCAAACGAAAGCGTTCATCGAGACGCGTCAAGGCATCGGGCGCGGGAAATTTTTCATGCAGGGCGATGTGGCTTGCGGCACGCACCCGTTGCTCCAGACCACATGCTTCGTTGAAACGATTGACTGCCGCGACCATCGACTCGCGCTCGTCATCCACCAGCATCGCACCATGCACCAGCCCTACCGGGCGCTGACCGCCCTGACTCTGGCGCCAGCGCTGAGCGGTGCCCACCATCTTGCGGCCGTCGAGGTTGACGTTGAAACGACCGTCGCAGAACGCGCCGTCGATTTCACCCAGCGACGAAGTGCCACCCAACTCATCCAGCAACTGACAGATTGGATCACACAGACGCCGGTAACCGGTTTCGATGCGGTTCAGATCGCCTTCGCTGCGAGGCGGTGCATAGACCAGAGCGATGTTGAGCGTCGAGGCCGATTGCGGGACAGGCTCACCACCGGTTTCACGCAGCAACACCGGCCAGCCGGCAGCGGCGGAAATTTCACAGGCATGATCGAATCCGGGCAGGCGATTCAAACGTCGTGGCATGACCAACGCGCGATCGCTCGGTTGCCAGAACAGCAGACCGAATTCGGCCTCACCGGCGCAGACTGAGGCCAGCAGATCCTGCTCGGCTTGCAGACCGGCTTCGATGGTCAGGGAAGTGGGGATCATAAGGTTTCCATAGGACATCAAGCCTGAGGTGAATCTTATGCTGCCTTCGCGGGCAAGCCCGCTCCCACAGGGATACGGGCGCCTGCGAAGACTTAATCAGTCGAGGGTCGAACCGCTCACCGGAACGCCACGCTCAGGGAAGAACAGACGCTGCAGTTCAACGCCCGGGCTTTCAGCGCGCATGAATGCTTCACCCACCAGGAAGGCGTAAACATCGCTGATTTCCATCAACTCGACATCGGCACGGTTGAGGATCCCGCTCTCGGTGACCACCAGACGATCGCGCGGAATGCGCGGCAGCAGGTCGAGGGTGGTTTCCAGGCTGACGTCGAAAGTGTGCAGGTTGCGGTTATTGACCCCGACCAGCGGCGTGTCGAGGGTTTTCAACGCGCGCTCCAGTTCATCGCCGTCGTGGACTTCCACCAGCACATCCAGGCCGACGCCTTTGGCCACCGAAGCCAGCTCGGCCATTTTCACGTCATCCAGCGCGGAGACGATCAGCAGCACGCAGTCGGCGCCCAGGGCACGGGCTTCGACGATCTGGTACGGATCGATCATGAAGTCCTTGCGGATCACCGGCAGCGAACACGCAGCGCGGGCTTGTTGCAGGTACGCGTCGGCACCCTGGAAGTAATCGATGTCGGTCAGCACCGACAGGCAGGTCGCCCCGCCCTTCTCGTAGCTTTTGGCGATGTCGGCGGGAACGAAGTTCTCGCGGATCACGCCCTTGCTCGGCGATGCCTTCTTGATTTCGGCAATCACCGCCGGTTGTTTCTTCTTGGCCTGCGCCAGCAACGCCTGGGCAAAACCACGGGGTGCATCGGCCGCCTTGGCCAGACTTTCCAGCTCGCTCAGGCTCACACGGGCGCTACGCTCGGCGACTTCCTGAACCTTGCGGGCCAGGATGTTTTCCAGAACCGTCGGTACACTCATCCCTCATTCTCCACTTTGAATACCGCGGTAAAGGCACCCAGCTCCTCGAGTTTTTCCCGAGCGAGGCCGGTGTGCAGAGCGTCGTGGGCCAGCGCCACGCCTTCTTTCAGACTGGTCGCCAGATCGACAGCGTAAAGCGCCGCACCCGCATTGAGCACGATCATTTCCGCAGCTTTCTGACCGTTCTCGGTCTTGCGCTTGCCCAAGGCATCGCGGATCAGCGCCAGCGAAGCGTCGGGCCCCTCAACCGACAGACCGTGCAGACTCTGGCTCTTCATGCCCAGATCTTCCGGCTCGACCCAATATTCGGTGATTTCGTTGTTCTTCAGCTCAGCCACATAAGTCGGTGCAGCGAGGCTGAATTCGTCCAGACCATCCTTCGAATGCACCACCAGCACATGCTTGCTGCCCAGACGCTGCAAGACTTCGGCCAATGGCCGGCACAGTGCCTGGGTGAATACACCGACGACCTGATGTTTGACGCCGGCCGGATTCGTAAGCGGGCCGAGCATGTTGAACAGGGTGCGCAGGCCAAGATCGCGGCGCGGACCGGCGGCGTACTTCATGGCTGTGTGATGAGTCTGGGCAAACATGAAACCGATGCCGACGTTGTCAATGCAGCGCGCCACCTGAACCGGGGTCAGGTTGAGGTAGATCCCGGCTGCCTCAAGCAGATCGGCGCTGCCGCTCTTGCCCGACACAGCTCGATTGCCGTGCTTGGCGACGGTGCAGCCGGCAGCGGCAACGACAAAGGCCGAGGCCGTGGACACGTTGAAGATGTTCGCCCCGTCACCGCCGGTGCCGACCACATCGACCACGCCGTCGAGGGTCTTGAGTTCGACCTGGTCGGCCAGCTCGCGCATCACCGACACCGCGCCGACGATTTCGTCGATGCTTTCGCTCTTCATGCGCATGGCCATCATGAACGCGCCGATCTGCGCGTCGGTGCATTGGCCGGTCATGATTTCGCGCATCACGTCGCGCATTTCTTCGGTACTGAGGTCGAGGTGATCGACGATACGGCTCAGGGCTGTCTTGATATTCATGGAGAGTCCTTAGCGCGTGCCGCCGGTTTGTTTGAGGAAGTTGGCGAACAGTTCATGGCCCTGCTCGGTGAGGATCGATTCCGGGTGGAACTGTACGCCCTCGATGTTCAGGGTCTTATGACGCAGGCCCATGATTTCGTCGACCGAGCCGTCATCGTGCTGCGTCCAGGCAGTCAGCTCCAGGCAATCGGGCAAGGTCTCGTGCTTGACGATCAGGGAGTGATAGCGGGTGACGGTCAACGGACGATTCAGACCGGCAAAAACACCCTTGTCCTCGTGGAATACCGGACTAGTCTTACCGTGCATCACTTGCCGGGCACGCACCACATCACCGCCAAAGGCCTGGCCGATTGACTGGTGGCCGAGGCAGACGCCGAGGATCGGCAGTTTGCCGGCGAAGTGTTTGATGGCGTCGATGGAAATACCGGCTTCAGTCGGCGTGCACGGGCCGGGGGACACC
This sequence comes from Pseudomonas sp. KCJK9016, assembly GCF_046231795.1. Taxonomy (NCBI): domain Bacteria; kingdom Pseudomonadati; phylum Pseudomonadota; class Gammaproteobacteria; order Pseudomonadales; family Pseudomonadaceae; genus Pseudomonas; species Pseudomonas sp. KCJK9016. The sequence goes on from NZ_JBJJMM010000014.1 coordinate 15,817, forward strand.
ACGATGCGCTCAGGGTTGAGCGCTTCGATTTCGGCGATGGTCAGCTCGTCGTTGCGCACGACCTTGACCTCTGCACCCAGCTCGCCGAGGTATTGCACAACGTTGTAAGTAAAGGAGTCGTAGTTGTCGATCATCAGCAACATGGCGTTTCGAACCTCTTTAATTCTGAACTTGAAACAGCCTTCAGATGACTTGACCGGACGCTGCACGGTATCGGACGCGCAAGTGGCGACGGCAACGCGGCATTTCAAACGGGCAAGGAAGGCAGAGCGATACAGATCCGGCAGGGCCGGCAGAAAAGATTCAGGCGCGCCAACGCCAACGGGCGTGGGCCTTGATGACTTGATCCAGAAGTTTGCTGACGATCAACACGGGAAAGGTCTCATTCATACGTCTCGGCACAGTAACTTAGCTGGGCAGAGCGTGCAATATGGCCGGACCTGAAGGGGGGAAAACTATGGGAGGCTTGACGACCGATGGCAAAACGCCGGATTTTTTTGGTACTGTCGTTTCGTTCCATACAACAATAAATAAACGGACTTGCTCATGATCAAACAGACATTGTTTGTACCGCTTGCCGGATGCCTGCTCGCACTGGCCTGCGCCCAAGCGAATGCAGCACCCAATCCTTATTCGAATTTCATCGTATTCGGCGACAGTCTCAGCGACGCCGGGACATTTTCCGATCCGGACGGTCCGGCCGGCTCGGTCAAACGGTTCACCAATCGCACCGGTCCGAATTACCAGGACGGCAGCGGCGAGTTCTACTCGCTGAATGCCACCCAGTTGCTCGGAGGTCGCCTGGGCTTCACACCGGACCAGACCGCCTCCGCCGACTCGGCGGTACGTGCCGGCCAGGGGCTGCCGGATGGTAACAACTGGGCCGTGGGCGGTTACCGCACCGACCAGATTCTCGATTCGATCACCAGCACATCCGCCAACGACGAGCGCACCCGCGCCGGCTATCTGCCGTCGAACGGTTTCCGGGCCGATCCGAATGCCCTGTATTACCTGACCGGAGGCGGCAACGACTTCCTTCAGGGGCGTGTTACGAGCCTGCCTCAGGCCAACGCCGCCGCCGATCGACTGGTCGACAGTGTGCGCACCCTGCAAGGCGCAGGTGCCCGCTACATCATGGTCTGGCTGTTGCCGGATATCGGCCTGACCCCGGCCATCAACGGCTCGCCGCTGCAGGCCTTCACCTCACAGCTCAGCGCTCAGTTCAACACCGAGCTGGTGAGTCAGTTGCAGACCGTCGGCGCCAACGTGATCCCGCTGAACGTGCCGGTGCTGCTCAAGGAAGCGTTTGCCAACCCGGCGCAGTTCGGCCTGGCCACCGACCAGAACCTGGTCGCCACCTGCTTCAGCGGCAGCGGTTGCACCGAAAACGCCCGCTACGGGATCAACAGTGCCACGCCGGATCCGACCAAGCTGATCTACAACGACGCGGTGCACCCGACCGAAGCCGGGCAGCGGCTGATTGCCGACTATGCCTATTCGTTGCTCGCCGCCCCGTGGGAACTGACCCTGCTGCCGGAAATGGCCCAAGGCACCCTGCGCGCGCATCAGGATGAACTGCGCAATCAATGGCTGGCCGACTGGGAGAACTGGCAAGGCGTTGGCCAATGGCGGGCGATTGTCTCCGCTGGCGGTCAGCATCAGGACTTCGATGACCAGCACGCCGGGGCCAGCGCCGACGGCAACGGTTACAACCTGAACATTGGTGGCAGCTATCGTCTCGACGACGCCTGGCGTGTCGGTGTGGCGGCAGGTTTCTATCACCAGAAAATCGAAGCCGGCGACAACGACTCCGAGTACAAACTCAATTCCTACATGGGCACCGCATTCGCCCAGTACCAGCAAAACCGCTGGTGGGGTGACCTGGCCGTTACCGCCGGACATCTGGACTACGACAGCCTGAAGCGCAAGTTCCAGCTCGGGGTCAACGAACGTGGCGAGAAAGGCGATACCGATGGCTATGTATTGGCCATCGGCGGTCGTGTCGGCTACGACATCGCGCCAGAAGCCAGCAGCCCGTGGCACCTGTCGCCCTTCGTCAGCGCCGACTTCGGCAAGGTCGAAGTGGATGGTTACTCGGAAAAAGGCGCGGACGCCACAGCGCTGACCTTCGACGACCAGTCGCGCAACTCCCGCCGTCTTGGCCTCGGCATCCAGGGCAAATACCAGATCACCGCTCAGACCCAGGTCTTCGGCGAATTCGCCCACGAGCGCGAATACAACGACGACGCTCAGGATCTGACGATGAACCTCAACAGCCTGCCGAACAATCGCTACACCCTGGAAGGCTACACCCCGCAAACCAACCTGAACCGCTTGAATCTGGGCGTGAGCCACAACCTCACCAGGGAAGTTGCCCTTCGCGCCAGTTACAACATCCGCAAGGATGACGACTTTACCCAGCAAGGGGTCAATGTCGGCGTCAGTCTCGACTTCTGATCAGAAGGCCATAAAAAACGCGGCGCCCTCACAGGCGCCGCGTTTTTTTATGCTGAATCCCCAGTCACTCAGTCCGGGGTTTGCTCCGCCAGCGCAACCGCCCGGAACATCGCCCGGCGCTTGTTGATGGTCTCTTCCCATTCCAGCGCCGGCACCGAGTCGGCAACGATGCCGCCACCGGCCTGCACATGCAGCTCGCCGTTCTTGATCACTGCGGTGCGGATCGCAATCGCGGTATCCATGTTGCCGTTCCAGGCGAAGTAACCAACCGCCCCGCCATACACACCACGCTTGACCGGTTCCAGTTCGTCGATGATTTCCATCGCACGGATCTTCGGCGCCCCGGACAAGGTGCCCGCCGGCAGGATCGCCCGAAGGGCATCCATGGCGGTCAGGCCTTCCTTCAACTGGCCGGTCACATTGGACACAATGTGCATCACGTTGGAGTAACGCTCGATGACCATCTTCTCGGTGAGTTTTACCGAGCCGATTTCCGAAACACGGCCGGTGTCGTTGCGACCGAGGTCGATCAGCATCAAGTGCTCGGCGATTTCCTTGTCGTCGGACAGCAGGTCTTCTTCCAGCGCCACGTCTGCTTCTTCGGTAGCCCCGCGCGGGCGAGTGCCGGCAATCGGGCGCACGGTGATCAGGTTGTCTTCCACCCGCACCAGCACTTCCGGCGAACTGCCGACGACGTGGAAATCGCCGAAATTGAAGAAGTACATGTACGGCGTCGGGTTGAAGCAACGCAACGCGCGGTACAGATCGATCGGCGCCGCCTTGAAGTCGATCGACATGCGCTGGGACGGCACGACCTGCATGCAGTCACCGGCGAGGATGTATTCCTTGATGGTGTCGACGGCTTTTTCGTAGTCGGCCTGGGTGAAACTGGAACGGAACACCGGCTCGGCTGCCTGTGGCCTGCTGAAATCCAGGCCACGACGCGGGGTGATCGGCTGACGCAGCTTTTCCAGCAGCGCCTGCAATTGCGCCTGGCCCTGCTCGTAGGCATCGGCCTGCGCCGGGTCGGCCAGCACGATGGCGTGCATCTTGCCGGCGAGGTTGTCGAACACCACCACCGCATCGGAAACCATCAGCAGGATGTCCGGCACGCCCAGTGGATCCGGGTTCGGGCATTTGCCCAGACGCTTTTCTACATAACGCACGCAGTCGTAACCGAAGTAACCCACCAGACCGCCGTTAAAACGCGGCAGGCCGGCGATGGTCGGCACGTTGTAGCGGGCCTTGAAGGTTTCGACGAAGGCCAGCGGGTCTTCGACGTCATGGCTTTCGGTTTCGATGCCATCGACGGTGATGCTGACGTGATGATCATGAACCCGCAGTACGGTGCGGCACGGCAGGCCGATGATCGAGTAACGGCCCCATTTCTCGCCGCCCTGCACCGATTCGAGCAGGTAGGAATTGGACTGGTCGGCCAGTTTCAGGTAGATCGACAGCGGCGTGTCGAAGTCGGCCAGGGTTTCACAGGCCAGCGGAATGCGGTTGTAGCCGTCAGCGGCCAGTCGCAGGAATTCTTCGCGGATCATAAATTGCCTCGTGGTGTGAGGTGCAAATCAGTCAGGTATGCAAACGCGCCGGCAGGCCGGCCAGGAACAAGTCAGGCGCGCCAACGCCAGCGGGCCAGGGCCTTGATGACTTTCATCCAGAGTTTGCGGGTAACCACCACGATGGCGTTTCCAGAAGGGGATTGAGAAGCGTCGGGCAACGTTATCTCAGCGGCCGTATCCAGGCAACCGGGAATTAGCTTGCGCAGATCGTCGATCACCAGCGCCGGGGATTCCTCGGCAATCGGCCGGCCATGGTTGTAGCCATAACTGAGCGCGACACATTTGACCCCCGCCGCTTTCGCCGCCAGCACGTCGCTGCGCGAGTCGCCGACGAACAGCGATTGCGAGGCCGGAATGCCGGACATCTTCATGACAAAGAACAGCGCCGCCGGATCGGGTTTCTTCTGCGGCAGGGTATCGCCGCCGATGATCCACTTGAAGTAGCGGCCGATCTTCATCTGATCCAGCAACGGCGCGACGAAACGCTCCGGTTTGTTGGTAATCAGCGCCATGGCCACACCCTGCTTGTGCAGCCATTTCAGGGTATCGCGCACGCCGGGATAGACCACGGTCAGCTCATGGCTGGCGCCGTAGGCTTGCATGAACACCTCCAGTGCATGCTCGGCTTCGACGTCATCCACGGCGGAATGGTCGATGCCGCCGGCCAAGGCGCGGCGCACCAGCACCGGCGCGCCGTTGCCGACCCATTCGCGTACGGATTCGATACCGGCAGGCTTGCGCCCGAGGGAGAGCAGCATGTTATCCACCGCCGCCGCCAGGTCGGGTACCGAATCGATCAGCGTGCCATCCAGATCGAACATCACCAGCCTTGGCAGTTGCCCCGGGAACAGCTGCTCGAATCCACTCATGGGCGGGCCAGCGCCAGTTCGGAACGCATCTTGTCGATGACTTCCTGATAGTTCGGCGCATTGAAGATCGCCGAGCCGGCCACAAAGGTGTCGGCGCCGGCAGCAGCGATTTCACGGATATTGTTGACGTTGACGCCGCCGTCGATTTCCAGGCGGATGTCACGGCCCGAGGCATCGATGATCGCGCGGGCTTCGCGCAGCTTGTCGAGGGTACCGGGGATGAACTTCTGCCCGCCGAAGCCCGGGTTGACGCTCATCAGCAAGACCATGTCGACCTTGTCGATCACGTACTTGAGCACGTCCAGAGGGGTCGCCGGGTTGAACACCAGGCCGGATTTGCAGCCACCTTCACGGATCAGTTGCAGCGAACGATCGACGTGCAGCGTGGCTTCCGGGTGGAAGGTGATATAGGTGGCGCCGGCCTCGATGAAGTCACCGACGATGCGATCCACCGGGCTGACCATCAGGTGCGCGTCGATCGGCGCGGTGATGCCGTACTTGCGCAGCGCGGCACAGACCATCGGGCCGATGGTGAGGTTCGGTACGTAGTGGTTGTCCATGACATCGAAGTGAACGATGTCGGCACCGGCGGCCAGAACGTTGTCCACTTCCTCGCCCAGGCGGGCGAAGTCGGCGGAAAGAATCGACGGGGCAATAAGGAAGGGCTGCATGACGCACCTTTTCTGAGCTAAATCACGATGGCGCGCATTGTATACCTCAAGTTTCCGCGCGCGCACCGTGACCGCGATGATTGGGTTGTGCCATGACCGATGACCGGCGGGTTCTCAGTACGCCGCCCGGTAGATCTTCTCGATATCGGCAGCGCTGAGCTTGCGCGGGTTGTTGCGCATCAGGCGCTCGATTCCCGCGGCTTCTACCGCCATGGCCGGGATCGCGTCTTCGGGTACGCCGAAACTGCGCAGACCCTGCGGGATTTCCACCGCTGCACACAGCTCGGCCATCGCCGCGACGGCACTGTCTGCCGCTTCATTGAGACTCAGATGAGCGGTCTTCACCCCCATGGCTTCGGCGATATCCTGCATCCGTTCGACGCAGGCCATCTTGTTCCAGGTCATGACATACGGCAGCAACAGCGCATTGCTCACGCCATGGGCAATGTTGAAACGCCCGCCCAGCGGATACGCCAGTGCATGCACCGCGCCGACCCCGGCATTGCCGAACGCCATGCCGGCCATCAGGCTGGCGGTGGCCATATCTTCCCGGGCCTGCAGGTTGGATGGATTGGCGTAGGCCTTGGGCAAGGATCGGGCGATCAATCTGATTGCGCCGATGGCCAGCGAATCGGTGATCGGCGAGGCGTTCAGCGACAGGTAGGACTCGATGGCATGCACCAGCGCATCGACGCCACTGGCAGCGGTGACGCTGCGCGGGCAGGTCAGGGTCATTTGCGGACTGACCAGCGCCACGTCAGGTAACAGATAGTCGCTGACGATGCCTTTCTTCAACTGGGCGACCTTGTCCGAAAGAATCGCCACGTTGGTTACCTCGGAACCGGTGCCGGCCGTGGTCGGAATGGCAATCAGCGGTGGGCCTTTGCGCGGCACCTGATCGACGCCGAACAGATCTTCCAGCGCGCCGTGATAACCGGCATAGGCGGTAACACTTTTGGCAATGTCGATGGCACTGCCGCCGCCGAGGCCGATCAGCCCGTCATGCCCGCCTTCGCGATAGACGCGCATGCAATCTTCGACGATGGCGATTTCCGGATCCGGCAGCACCCGGTCGAAGATTTCGTATTCGCGCTCGCCGATCTGTGCCAGCGCCAGCGCCACCGTGCCGGACTTGACCAGCGCGGCATCGGTGACGATCAGCGGGTTATCGATGTCCAGCCGCGTGAGCTCGGCCGCCAGTTGCTCGATGGCCCCGGCGCCGGTGATCAGTTTGTGAGCGATCTTGAAGGAGGAAAGACTCATCGTGCGCAGCCTCTTATAGATGTGGGAGCTGAGCACAAGCGTAGCTGGGGAATCGGGGTTGTCTGGCATTCAGCGCATGAATGACTCACCTTTGTGGGAGCGAGCCTGCTCGCGAAAGCGGAGGTTCAGTCGACATCATCAGTGCATGTCAGTCCGTCATCGCGAGCAGGCTCGCTCCCACAGGTTATCGAGCCGGGTTCAAACCTGGGCAGTGCGCAGTTTTTCACTCCGCCCACGCAACCACTCCAGCGTCAGCAACAGAATCACCGAGAACGCGATCAACAGCGTCGCCGCCGCTGCAATTGTCGGACTCAGGTTCTCGCGAATCCCGCTGAACATCTGCCGTGGCAACGTTGCCTGCTCGGGGCCGGCAAGGAACAGCGTCACCACCACTTCATCGAACGAGGTCGCAAAGGCAAACAGCGCACCGGAAATCACCCCCGGCGCAATCAGCGGCAAGGTCACCCGACGGAACGTCACCAATGGCGAAGCGCCGAGGCTGGCCGCCGCCCGCACCAGGTTGTGATTGAAGCCCTGCAAGGTCGCCGACACCGTGATGATCACGAAGGGCACACCGAGCACCGCGTGCACCACGATCAACGAAAAGAAACTGTTGCCCAGCCCCAGCGGCGCGAAAAACAGGTAGCTGGCCACACCGATGATCACCACTGGCACTACCATCGGGGAAATCACCAGCGCCATCACCAGTGCCTTGCCGGGAAAATCGCCACGGGTCAGACCGATGGCCGCCAGTGTGCCGAACAGCATCGCCAGCACGGTCGCCGCCGGAGCGACGATGATGCTGTTCTTCAGCGAGCGCATCCATTCCGCCGAGGCGAAGAAGTCCTGATACCAGTGCAGCGAAAAGCCCTGCAACGGGTACACCAGGAAACTGCCCGAGTTGAACGACAGCGGCACGATCACCAGCACCGGCAGAATCAGGAACAACAGGATCAGGCCGCAGAGGATCCGCAGGCTGTAGAACCACGCCCGCTCGACGGGCGACATATAAGGACTCAGCATTTCAAATTCCCCTTAACCCAGGCGCAGGCGACTGGCGCCCACCAGCCAGCTGTAGATCAGATAAAGCACCACGGTCGCCAGCAGCAACAAGCCGCCGAGTGCTGTGGCCATGCCCCAGTTGATGCTGGTATTGGTGTAGAACGCGACGAAATAACTGACCATCTGATCGTTCGGGCTGCCCAGCAGCGCCGGGGTGATGTAGTAGCCGATGGCGAGGATGAACACCAACAGGCAACCGGCACCGACACCGGCATAGGTCTGCGGGAAATACACCCGCCAGAAACTGGCGAACGGATGGCACCCCAGGGAAATCGCGGCGCGCATGTAGGTCGGCGAGATGCCTTTCATCACGCTGTAGATCGGCAGGATCATGAACGGCAGCAGGATGTGCACCATCGAGATGTAGACCCCGGTGCGGTTGAACACCAGCTCCAGCGGCTTATCGATGATGCCCATCGCCATCAGCGCGCTGTTGATCAAGCCGCCGGATTGCAGCAACACGATCCACGCGGCAACTCGCACCAGGATCGAAGTCCAGAACGGCAGCAGCACCAGAATCATCAACAGGTTGCTTTGACGCGACGGCAGATTGGCCAGCAGGTACGCCAGCGGATAGGCAAGCACCAGGCAGATCACGGTGATGATCAGGCCCATCCAGAAGGTCCGGGCGAAGATGTCGAGGTAGATCGCCTGATCCGGTGTGGCCGGGGCCAGTTCGCCGAGGTCGTCGATGCGATGATCCACCGCCGCCAGCAGATAAAAAGGGGTGATGCTGCTGGTGTTGCGCTTAACGGCCTGCCAATAGGCCGGATCGCCCCAGCGTTCGTCGAGACCTTCCAGCGCTTCTTTATAAGAGGCCGGTTCACTGGCGAATGGCAGCGAACGGGCGGTTTTGGTCAGCAGGCTGCGATAGCCGGCCAACTCCATGTTCAGGCGTTTGGACAGATCGCCCAGAGTCTGGTTTTTGCGGGCTTCGGCGAGGTCTTCGCCGGCGGCCTTGTAGACCGGCTCAGCGGGCAATCCGCGACCATCCCAACTGGCAATGGCCGCCACGGTGCGTGGCATGCCGCCCACTACTTCCGGGTTGCCGACGCTTTTGTAGAGCAGCGCCACGATCGGCACCAGGAACACCAGCAACAGAAACAGCACCAGTGGCGCGATCAGCGCCTGGGCTTTCCAGCGGTTGACCCGCTCGGCGTGCTTGAGCCGCTGCTTCAAGGTGGGGCTGTTGCCCTCGTTCAGGGGAACGGCGATAGCCATGACGTACTCCGCAAATCGTACTTTCTGATTCATGCAACCTGTGGGAATTGGCTTGTGTGGCGAGGGAGCTTGCTCCCGCTGGGCTGCACAGCAGCCCTGGGATACTCGTGAGTGCTTCGCACCCTGGCGGGAGCAAGCTCCCTCGCCACAACAGTCCACTCCCGAAGTTGGAGTTTTGGGTTACTTCGCAGCCCAGGCGTTGAAACGCTGCTCCAGTTGCTCACCGTTGTCAGCCCAGAAGCTGACGTCGATCTGCACCTGGTTGGCGATGTTTTCCGGAGTGGTCGGCATGTCTTTGAGAATCGCCTTGTCCAGCAATGGCACAGCCTGGGAATTGGCCGGGCCGTAGGCGATGTTTTCCGAGTAGGTCTTCTGTTGCTGTGGCTGCACCGAAAACGCGATGAACTTTTTCGCTGCTTCGGCACGCGCCTTGTCCAGGCCTTTCGGGATGGCCCAGGCGTCGAAGTCATAGATGCCGCCGTTCCACACCACTTTCAGGTTGGATTCTTTCTGCACCGCAGCGATACGGCCGTTGTAGGCCGAGCTCATGACCACGTCACCCGACGCGAGGTACTGCGGCGGCTGGGCGCCGGCTTCCCACCACTGGATGTTCGGTTTCAGTTCATCCAGTTTCTTGAAGGCGCGGTCCTGACCGTTCTTGCTGGCCAATTCCTTGTAGACGTCCTTCGGCGCAACGCCGTCGGCCATCAGGGCGAATTCGAGGGTGTACTTGGCGCCTTTGCGCAGGCCGCGCTTGCCCGGGAATTTTTTGGTGTCCCAGAAATCCGCCCAGCTGGTCGGTGCGGTTTTCAGCTTGTCGGCGTTGTAGGCCAACACGGTCGACCACACGAAGAAGCCCACGCCGCACGGCTGGATCGCGCCCTTGACGTAGTCTTCGGTCTTGCCGAACAGCGCAGGATCGAGCTGTTCGAACATGTCTTCGTCGCAACCACGGGAGAGTTCCGGCGATTCAACCTCCACCAGATCCCAGGACACGCTCTTGGTATCGACCATGGCTTTGACCTTGGCCATCTCACCGTTGTACTCGCCGGCGACGATCTTGCCGTTGCCCGCCGCTTCCCACGGTGCGTAGAAGGCTTTGACTTGCGCCGCCTTGTTCGCCCCGCCAAACGACACCACGGTCAGATCCGGGCCGGCGGCCATTGCGCTTGCCGCACCCATCAGGCCCAGGGTCAGGGCTGTGAACTTCAGGGATCTCAACATTTATTGTTCTCTCCACGTGCAGGATTGGTGTTGGTATTGCGGGGCGTTTTAGTGCGCCTCTAGAAGTGGATCGAGCGCGCGAACGTGCTCGACCTGCCAGCCAAGCGGAACCACGTCGCCGACCGCGAGCGCTGGATCGAGCTCGGCAATCGGTTGTTTCACGAAGAAGTCGGTCTTGCCGCAGACTTCCAGGCGTACCCGGACGTGGTCGCCCAGATAGATGAATTCGGCCACCCGCCCGGAAAAGCGGTTGACGCATTGATCGCTCGAACCGTTGAGGCTGACGCGCTCGGGACGGATCGACAGGGTGACCGGCTCTCCGGTCCGGCCGATGTTGACCGCCAGCGCCTCTACCTTTTCCCCGCGCCCCAGCTCGACCACGCAGCGCTCGCCGTTCTGGCTGAGCAGGCGACCGTTGAGGCGGTTGTTCTCGCCGATGAAGTTGGCGACGAAAGTGTTTTTCGGTTCTTCGTAAAGAGTGCGCGGTGGGGCGATCTGCTGGATTTCGCCCTGGTGGAACACGGCGACGCGGTCGGACATGGTCAGGGCCTCGCCCTGGTCGTGGGTCACGTAGACCACGGTCACGCCGAGGCGCTGGTGCAGGTGTTTGATTTCCATCTGCATGTGTTCGCGCAGTTGCTTGTCGAGAGCGCCGAGCGGTTCATCCATCAGCACCAGTTGCGGTTCGAACACCAGCGCGCGGGCCAGTGCCACACGCTGTTGCTGGCCGCCGGACAGTTGCGCCGGGTAGCGCGAAGCAAAGGCGTCGAGCTGGACCATGCTCAGGACTTTCTTGACCTTGTCGCTGACGTCGCTCTTGTTCAGGCCACGCACGGTCAGCGGGAACGCCAGGTTCTCGGCCACGGTCATGTGCGGAAAAAGCGCGTAGTTCTGGAACACCATGCCAATGTCGCGCTTGTGCGGCGGCACGTTATTGATCGCCCGTCCGGCCAGGAGGATTTCACCGGCGGTTGGCGTTTCGAAACCGGCGAGCATCATCAGGCTGGTGGTCTTGCCGGAGCCGGACGGCCCGAGCAAGGTGAGGAATTCGCCCTTGCGGATGTCCAGGTTGAGGTCTTTGACAATCAGGTTCTCGCCGTCGTAGCTCTTCTGCACTCCACGAAAGCTGACCAGCACATCGCTGGCCCCTGCGTTTGAATCGACCTGGCTCATACCCACACCCTTGTTATTGATGACTGCTGTGGGAATAAGCCTAGTGGCTGCTTGCAGTCACGCAAATCGGGGCGCAGGAGAGAATCGCCTCAGCCGGATGGAAGCTCGGGGGTAGGGATTGCCCTACAAGGATGGCGCTAATAGATAGAGCAGTTGCGAGTGTTGAGCTGCAAGCCGCAAGAACAAGCAAAAGCGCCTGTCGCTTATGGATATGCCCAATATCGCAGGTTCGATGAAGAAACCTGAGGGAGCGAGCTTGCTCGCGAAAGCGGTGTGTCAGTCGCCATCTTTTCTGTCTGACACGGCCTCTTCGCGAGCAAGCTCGCTCCCACAGTGGATAGAGGTGTGGTTCAGAGGAGCTTGTGTTCCATTGCGTACTTCACCAGTTCGGCGAGTGAGGTGATGTTGAGTTTCTGCATCAGCCGCGCCTTGTGCGTGCTGATGGTCTTGCTGCTCAGGGCGAGTTGCTGGGCGATGTCGTTGACGTTGGCGCCCTGGGCCAGGCGTTCGAACACCGAGAATTCGCGCTCCGACAACAACGAATGCAGCGGTCGCGTATCGGTCAGGCCGACTTCGAAGACCATGCGATCGGCCAGTTCCGGGTCGATATAGCGCCCGCCTGCTGCCACCTTGCGGATTGCTGTCAGCAGCAATGCCGGATCGCTGTCCTTGGTCGCATAACCGGCGGCGCCGACCTTCAGGGCTCGGGCGGCCATCTGAGCTTCGTCATGCATCGACAGCACCAGAATCGCCGGCGGATTGTTCAGCGCACGAATGCGCGGGATGGCTTCCAGCCCGTTGACCCCCGGCATGGAAATATCCAGCAGCACCACTTCGCACGGCATGTTGCGCAGGGTTTCGAGCAATTGCTCGCCGTTGCTCGCCTCCCCCGCCACTTGCAGATCCCTGGCCAGGCCGATCAATTGCTTGATGCCTTCGCGAACGATGGTGTGGTCTTCGGCTACCAGTACACGGATCACTTACTTCTCCTCATCCAGTGGCACCCGCACGCTCAGTGTGGTGCCCTCGCCCGGCGCGCTGTCGAGTGACAACTGCCCGCCCATGATCAACACCCGCTCGCGCATGCCCACCAGTCCAAAGGATGTCGGCCTGCCCGCAGCGGCGACAAATCCTACGCCATCATCGCTGACTGTCAGACACAAATCGGCGCCTTCGAGCGTCAGCGTCAGTTCCACAGTATGCGCCCGGGCATGGCGCATGACGTTGGTCAGCGCCTCCTGGAGGATGCGGAACAGGCCGATGGCTTTGGCGTCGCTTAGGGGCGGCAAAGTCTCCGGCACCTGCACCAGACACGGAATCTGCGTGCGCGCCTCGAAACGCCGGGCCTGCCACTCGATCGCCGAGGCGATGCCGGCATCGAGGATCGGCGGGCGCAACGCCGTCGCCACATCGCGCACCAGCTGAAACAACTGGGCGATCAGGCGCTTCATGCTGCTCAGGCGTTCGTTCAGACCTGGATCGAGTTGTGCGTAGGCCAGTTCGCACATCGATGTCTCCAGTTTCAGCACCGTCAGCATCTGCCCCAACTCATCGTGAACCTCGCGGGCGATGCGCGCCTTCTCCTCTTCCCGCACGCTTTCGAGGTGCGCCGACAGTTCGCGCAACTGTTCGCGCGATGCCGCCAGTTCCAGTTCGATGCGTTTGCTTTCGGTGATGTCCCAGACGATACCGTCCCAGACGCAAGCGCCGTCCTCCAGTCGCCGGGTGATGGCCTTGATCTCGGCCCAGCGCTGCTCGCCCTGGCGCGTCAGGATTCGTCCCTGCCACGACCAGTCGCTGTCGGTATCCAGCGCGTGATCCTGAGTCTGGTGATAACCGGCCTTGTCGTCCGGATGCACCAGGCTGCGCAGCCCCATGTCTCGATGGGCAATGACCGCCGGCGCGTAGCCGACCAGACTCTCGCTGCCCTCGCTGATGTAGGCAAAGTCGATCTGTCCGGTCACCGGCGCCCGTTCCAGACGGAACACCAGCCCCGGCACGTTGGCGGCGATGCCTTGCAGGCGCGCCTCGCTTTCCTGCAACGCCGCCAGGGCGCGTCGGCGTTCGGTCACGTCGGTGAGGTAAACCACCAGATATTCGCTTTCGCGAAAGCGCAGGAAACTCAGGGACACATCCGCTGGCAAAACACTGCCATCGGCCCGCACACAACTGGTTTCAAAGCTCAGCGGACCTTCCTCGCTGGCCCGGGCGCGCTTCCACAAATTGAGCCAGCGATCCATGTGCAGGCCGGGTTCGAAGTCGATCAGCGGCCGCTCGATCAGTGCGCCTTGTGGATAACCTAGCATCTGTTCCGCTGCGCGGTTGGCGTAACGCACGTGGCTGTCCCAGTTGACCCAGAGAATGCCGACGGTGCTCTGATCGATGGAAAACTGGGTCAGACGCAGAGCTTCTTCACTCGCAGCGCGCAGGGCGATGTCGTCCCGGGCAGCGAGCAGGCGTTGTTCGAGGCTGCGTTGCTGACGCCGCTGCCAGAAAACAATCGCCGCACAACTGAGCAGCAACACAGCGAACAACAGGCTCAGGTTCTGCCAGAACCCCGGCGACTCCGAAAGCCGCGGGTACTTGGGTTGCAGCCATTGCGTGTGCAGACGTTCAAGATCTTTCGCCGGGATCGCCCGCAAGGCACTTTCGACAATACCGGCCAGCTGCGGCCAGTCGCGACGGGTGGCGACCCGCAGCAGTTGCGGCAACCCGATATCGCCCACCACCACCAACCCGGCAAACTCAGGCTCTGTCGACAGACGCCCCAGTTGCGCCTCATCCACCACTGCATAGGACGCCTGCTGGCTCAGCAACAGCTGCAAGGCCTGGCGCTCCAGCGGCACGCCTTGCAGATTGAGATGGGGATAGTTTCCGCGCAAGTAATCGGCGGTGGCACTGGGCATGCGCACCGCAACCCGAGCCTGGCTGTCGAGCTTTTCCAGTTCTACCGAGCTGCTGGCTTTCTGGTCGCTGACCACCAGTTGCGGCACACGCATATAAGGGTCGGAAAACTGCCAGAGGCGCAGCCCGCCCGGCGTCTGGGTCAGGCCCGGGGCGATATCGATTTCACCCTCCCGGGCCGCGGCTTCAAGCTGCTCCAGATCGGGAAAATTGCGCCAGCTCAGTTCGATGTCGAGGGCCTTGGCCATCCATTTCATCAACTCGACATTGGCCCCGGACAGCCGCTGCAGACGCCGGTCGTATTGCGCGTACGGTGCCTGCAGAATCACTCCGACGCGCAATTCAGCATGTTGCGCCAGCCATTGCCGTTCGCTCGCAGACAACTGTGCAACATGGCTCGCAGGCGCTGGCGCCGCCCACCCCATCAAGGGAAACGCCAGACAGCCGATAACCCACAGGCAGCAAAAACGCATCATTGAAATCTCATCACCTGACAAATTCTGATCAACCCTTTAGGCTGCCGGGATACTTTCTGGCCTGGAATAACCGATGCTCCCTGTCTCCCGCCTGGCAATGCCGGCATTGTGCCTGTCGCTGATCCTGCCTTGTGCGTTTTCCGTCGAAGCCGCCGATCCGGCGCCCGCCCCCGCCGCTGAAAAGCCAGCTGAAGAGAAACCGGTCGAACGCCAGCCGCTGCTTGAGCGTAGTCAGGAAGAGGCCTCGGCACTCGAACGCAAAGTCCCGACCCAGGAACAGCAACAGTTGCAGGCCGGCAGCGACACCTTTCTCGCGCTGTGGAAACCGGCCAACACCGCCGACCCAAAAGGCGCCGTGATCATCGTCCCCGGTGTCGGCGAAACCGCTGACTGGCCTCAGGCTGTCGGTCCGCTGCGTCGCAAGCTGCCGGACGCACACTGGAACACCCTGAGTATCACCTTGCCTGATGTGCAAAGCGATACCATTGCACCTCGCGCAGTCGAGGCCCCCGTGGCTGCAAAAAGCGCCGATGCGGGCAGCAAGGACTCGACCACCGCCGAACCGATCGAGCAGGCCGCCGGCGGTGAAGCGGAGGTGGCCGACAAGGTCGTTGCCGAAACCGCCGAAGAACAGTCCAAGGCCGACGCCGAACGAATCTTCGCCCGCATCGACGCCGCGATCGGCTACGCCGAACAGCAGGGTGCGCGCAGTATCGTGGTCCTCGGGCACGGTACCGGCGCCTACTGGGCAGCGCGTTTCCTGAACGAAAAACAGACCGCACAAGTGGAAAAACTGCTGATGGTTGCCGCGCAGATGCCACCCAAGGCCAAGCCTGAACTGGCGGAACTGACGCCATTGCTGAAGCTGCCGACCGCCGACATCTTCTATATGGACAAGCCGCTGGACCGCAACGCCGCGCTGGAGCGCCTGCAGGCTAGCAAGCGCTTGAAGACCTCGGCGTTCAGCCAGGTGGCGCTCAAGGCCTTGCCCGACAACAAGGCCGAGCAGGAGCAACTGTTCCGTCGCGTGCGCGGCTGGTTGAATCCGCAGAATCCTGACTGAATCAGCATAAAAAAAGATCGCAGCCCGGGCTGCGATCTTTTTTTCATCTAGCGGAAATCCCGCCGTTCGCGAATCAATGTGTAGGCATTGTGCAATTCGCGGGTCTTTTCGGTCGCCTCAAGCACTTGCGCCGGTGTCGCCCCGGTGCCGGCGATCTTGTCCGGATGATGACGACTGAGCAGGCGGCGATAGGCGCGCTTGATCTGCGCCGGTTCGCTGGTTGCCGACACGCCAAGCAGACGCATCGCTTCCTGATAACTGACCGCTGCGCTGACGATCGGACGCTTGTGCGGTTCGTAATCCGCCGCCAGCGCCTGAATCTGATGAGTCGTCCAGCCCAGCCATTTGCCCCACTGCGCCAACAGTTCGCGCTCGCTGCTACCGGCCCGACCATCGGCCCAGACCATCCGCCAGCAGGCACGCAACACCCCTTCGGCGGCATGGGGTTGAGCACTCAGACGTCGCAGATAACCACGCAGGCGATCACCGCCGGACTTGCCACGATTGAATGCGGCAATGGCCCGGCGCTGCGCCGGCTCGCTCATGTCCAGCGCGCGCATCTCCTGACGCGCCTGCTGGATATGCCCGTCGGTGACCCGCCCGTCGCTCTTGGCCAGACGCCCGAGCAAGACGAACAACAACTCGTCGTTGCGCAGCATCGGCTGGCCGCCGAGTTTTTCCCGCAAATGCCCCCAGCTCTGCAGATGAAGGCGCCGATCCAGCGCCTGTCCCAACAAAGCCCCAAGCATGGCCCCCGGAATGCTGGCGATTGCAAATCCCGCTCCGGCTCCAATCAGAGTCCCTGGCCACAACATGTCAGCGACTCGCTTCTATCAAGGATTCGGCTTCAGCCAGACGCTCGTGCGTGCCGACATCGACCCACCGACCTTTCAGTCGCTCACCGCTGACCTGCCCGTCCGCCATGGCCTTGCGCAGCAACGGCGCCAGTTTGAAGGCGCCGTCCGTGCAGCCGTCGAACAGTTGCGGGTGCAGCACGGCGATGCCGCTGTAGGTCAGGGTCGCCGAGTCCGGTTGGCCGTCCTGTACCTGGTCGCCGACCAGTCTGAAGTCGCCGGCCGGGTGATGGGCCGGGTTGTCCGCCAGCACCAGATGCGCCAGCCCGTTGATTGGCTGGTGCAAGACGCTGAAGTCGTAATCGGTCCAGATATCACCGTTGACCACCAGGAAGGCTTCATCACCGAGCAGCGGCAGCGCGCGAAAGATACCGCCACCGGTTTCCAGCGGTTCGCCTTCGGGGGAGTAACGGATACTCAGACCAAATTGCGAGCCGTCACCCAGGTAATCTTCGATCTGCTGGCCGAGCCAGGCATGGTTGATCACGATTTCGCTGAAACCTGCCGCCGCGAGGGCGCGCAGGTGATATTCGATCAACGGCACGCCCGCGGCACGCACCAGCGGTTTGGGAGTGGTGAGGGTCAGCGGACGCATGCGCTCGCCCTTGCCCGCCGCCAGAATCATTGCCTTCATGCCGTCACTCCGGCGCGCAGGCTGACCAGCAGCGACTGCAGTGGCGCCAGCTCCGGACGGCGGGCGATCACGGTTTCCATATAGGAGAAGAAACGGGGTACATCACCGAGGTAACGTGGTTTGCCATCACGATGGCAGATGCGGGCGAAAATACCGATGACCTTCAAATGGCGCTGCACGCCCATCAGGTCGCTGGCGCGCAGGAAGTCTTCGAAATCCGGCTGGACCGGAATATTCAGCGCCGTCGCCTGCTGCCAGTAGCTTTCGAGCCAGCCGTGCACACGCTCTTCAGGCCAGCTGAGGAACGCATCCTTGAACAGACACGTCACGTCGTAAGTCACCGGGCCATACACCGCGTCCTGGAAGTCCAGCACGCCGGGGTTCGGCTCGCTGATCATCAAATTGCGCGGCATATAGTCGCGGTGAACCAGCACCTTCGGCTGGGCCAGTGCGCTGTCGATCAGCAGATCGCTGACTTGTTGCCATTGTTGCTGCTGGCTGGCATCGAACTCGATGCCCAGCTCGCGCTTCACGTACCACTCGGGGAACAATTCCAGCTCGCGACGCAGCAATGCGACGTCATAGCTCGGCAACGGCGCCACCATCGGCAACTGCTGAAACGCCAGCAACGCCTGCAGGGCATCGCTGAACAATGCGTCGGCATTTTCGCTGTCGATCACGTCGAGGTAGGTCTTGTTGCCCAGGTCATTGAGCAAAAGAAACCCGCGATCGAGATCTTCTGCATAAATTTTCGGCACGTTGATACCGGATTTCGCCAGCAAAAAGGCGATATCCACGAACGGTTTGCAGTTTTCCTGGGGGGGTGGCGCGTCCATCACGATGAAACTGCGACCGTCACCTTCCCAACGGAAATAACGGCGGAAACTCGCGTCGCTGCTGGCTGCAGTCAATGTGGCCGGGGGAACTGCACCCCAGCCCTGAGTGGCGAAAAGGATCGCCAACTGCTCGTCGAGCCAAACTTTCAGGTGTTGCAAGCGTACATCTTGGTCAGGCATTGCAAGGGTCTCCGACGGCGCTAGCCGTCAAGCGGGTCATGCTTTATTATCCAGCATCTTTTTCAGACCATCGAGAGGCGTGCGGCCCACACCGCGGGCAGATGGCACGCAGGAAGCCCGGACTAATAAGATGGCATTGAAATCCCCCGCGTTTCGTAAAAAATTTCCGTTGTTGGTAACCGGCAGTCTGCTGGCTATGCAACCTCTGGCCAGTTCGTTCGTTGTGGCCGCCGAGCAGTATGACTGCGCCGTCTCGCCTACGGGCGGCTGGGCCTGCTCGCCGAAAACCCCGACGGCGGCATTGCCCCCGCGTCCGGTGCATGACGGCAGCGCCGTCAGCGCCACCGGTGCAGCGCCGGCCGAGAACGGTACGGTTTCGGACTCCGGGCCCAAGCCCGTGCTGGTTACCGAAGCCAAGGGCCGAGGCCTGAAATCCCGTAGCGAAGACTACAGTCACCTCGACTGGGTTCCGCGCGAGAAGCTCACTGCCGCCCAGTTGGCCGAAACCGGTCCTTACTGCTCTGGTTCCTATATCGAACCGATTCGTCCTGGCATGAATGACAAGACGAATAAAAGTGACGCCCCGACCTTTATCGGCGCGAAAGCCTCGCGCTACAACACCGAAGATCAGGTCGGTACGCTGGCCGGTGACGTGGTTCTGCGTCAGGGCAGCATGCAGGTCGAGTCCCAGGAAGCGAGCCTCTATCAGGCCGAGAGCCGCGCCGAACTCAAGGGCGACGTGCGCATCCGCGACAACGGTGCGCTGATCGTCGGCGACCATGCCGATGTGCAGCTCGACACCGGTGAAGCGAAAGTCGACAACGCCGAATACGTGATGCACAAATCGCGCATCCGCGGTAACGCGCTGTACGCCAAGCGTGCCGAAAACGCGATCATCCGCCTGAAGGACGGCACGTACACCACGTGCGAACCGAACAGCAACGCCTGGCAGCTCAAGGGCAACAACATCACCCTGAACCCTGCCACCGGCTTCGGTACCGCGACCAACGTGACGCTGCGGGTCAAGGACATTCCGATCCTGTACACCCCGTACATCTACTTCCCGATCGACGACCGTCGTCAGTCGGGTTTCCTGCCGCCGACCATCGGCACCGGCAGCGACACCGGCTTCATGCTGGTGACCCCGTACTACTTCAACCTGGCACCGAACTACGACGCCACGTTGTATCCACGCTACATGAGCAAGCGCGGCCTGTTGATGGAAGGCGAATTCCGCTACCTGACCAAGTCCAGCGAAGGTCAGTTCGGCGCCGCGTACCTCAACGACGAAGACACCGATCGCAGCAAGCAGACCGATTACGAAAAGAATCGCTACATGTACAACTGGCAACACAAGGGTGGCCTGGACTCCCGCGTGTTCACCCAGGTTGACTACACCAAGATCAGCGATCCGTACTACTTCCAGGACCTGACCACCGACCAGATCGGTGTGAAGAGCGCCGACTACGTGAACCAGCAAGGCTCGGTCACCTATCGTGGCGACAGCTACACCGCCCGCTTGAACGCCCAGGCGTACCAGCTGGCGACTGTGTCGAACATCACGCCGTATGACCGTCTGCCGCAGATCACCTTCAACGGTCAGCTGCCGTATCACCCGGAAGGCCTGAACTTCGATTACGAGACCGAGATTGTGCGGTTTGATCGTGATCTGAAAAGCGGTGACTTCGTAAATGAAGACGGCACTATCGAGCGTCGCCTCGACAACAACGTGTTCGGCCTCGCTCGTGCCAATGGCGACCGTCTGAATCTGAAACCAGGCGTCAGCCTGCCGATGAACTGGACCTATGGCTTCCTGAAGCCGTCGCTGAAGTACCAGTACACCCAGTATCAACTAGATCTGGACGGCAAAGGCAAGTCGGATATCGCGGCGTTGTCGCCGGAGAACCAGAAACTCTTCGGCAAGTTCGACAGCAACCAGAATCGCGGCGTCCCCATCGCCAGCGTTGACGGTGGCCTGTACTTCGACCGCAACACCTCCTACTTTGGCAAGAATTACCGCCAGACCCTGGAGCCGCGTCTGTTCTACCTCTATGTTCCGAAGGTGGACCAGGAGGACATTCCGGTATTCGATACCAGTGAATACACCTTCAACTATGCCTCGCTGTTCCGCGACAACCGTTTCTCCGGCTCCGACCGCGTCGGCGACGAGAACAAGCTGTCGCTGGGCGTGACCAGTCGCTGGATCGAAGACGACGGTTTCGAGCGTCAACGCATCAGCATCGGTCAGGCTTATTACTTCAAGGATCGTGAAGTACAACTGCCGGGTATCGCGTTCAAGGATCGCAAGGACGCCCAGTCCGACGTATCGCCCTATGCTCTGGAATACGAGTACCGCTGGAACCGCGACTGGCGCACCACTGCCGACTACAACTGGGATCCGGACAGCCGCAGCCCGCGTTCCGGCAGCGCGATGTTCCACTACCAGCCTGAAGACAACCCGAACAAGGTGGTCAACGTCGGCTATCGCTATCGCAACGACCAGGTCCGTTACGACCAGAACACCGGTAAGTGGGCGGTGGGTGGCGGTGATTACGGCACCCCGGGCCAGCCTGGCTACGTGAAGGACTACTACAAAATCCAGCAGCATGATTTCTCGGTCATCTGGCCGATCGTTCCGCAGTGGAGCGCCATCAGCCGCTGGCAATATGACTACAACCGCAATCGCACGCTGGAAGCCTTCGGTGGTTTCGAATACGACAACTGCTGCTGGAAACTGCGCCTGATCAACCGTTACTGGGTCAGCTATGACGAATTCAGTCAGAACGCCCCGGAAAACGAAAAAGGCGACCACGGCGTCTTCCTCCAAATTGTTCTGAAGGGACTCGGCGGCCTCACCGGCGCCAAGGTAGAGAGCTTCCTCGACAAAGGCATCCAAGGTTATCGTCAACGTGAAGACCAAGCTTTCTGATTGTCTGCGCCCGCTGATGCTGGGCGCGCTGTTCCTGGGTACCGCGGCCAACGCCGCGGTACAGTCCATCGATAAAGTGGTGGCCATCGTCGACAACGACGTGGTCATGCAGAGCCAGCTGGATCAACGCGTCCACGAAGTTCAGCAGACCATCGCCAAGCGTGGCGGCGGTTTGCCGCCTCCGGGCGTGCTGGATCAACAGGTGCTCGAGCGCCTGATCGTCGAAAACCTGCAACTGCAGATCGGCGAGCGCTCCGGTATCCGCATCACCGATGAAGAGCTGAATCAGGCTGTCGGCACCATTGCCCAGCGCAACAACATGACGGTGGACCAGTTCCGCGCTGCCCTGTCCCGCGACGGTCTCTCCTACGAGGATGCCCGCGAACAGATTCGTCGTGAAATGATCATCAGCCGTGTGCGTCAGCGTCGTGTTGCCGAGCGCATTCAGGTATCGGAACAGGAAGTGAAAAACTTCCTCGCTTCCGACCTGGGCAAGATGCAGCTGTCCGAAGAACTGCACCTGGCCAACATCCTGATTCCTACCCCGGAAAGCGCCAGCTCCGAAGCGATTCAGAGCGCCGCTCGTCAGGCGATGGAGGTTTATCAGCAACTCAAGCAGGGCGCCGACTTCGGTCAGTTGGCCGTTGCCAGGTCCGGCAGCGACAACGCCCTCGAGGGCGGCGACATGGGCTGGCGTAAAGCCGCTCAACTGCCACCACCG
This sequence comes from Pseudomonas sp. KCJK9016, assembly GCF_046231795.1. Classification (NCBI taxonomy): domain Bacteria; kingdom Pseudomonadati; phylum Pseudomonadota; class Gammaproteobacteria; order Pseudomonadales; family Pseudomonadaceae; genus Pseudomonas; species Pseudomonas sp. KCJK9016. The sequence continues at coordinate 37,922 of NZ_JBJJMM010000014.1, forward strand.
TTCGATCGCGAGCTGAGCAGAATGTCGCCGGGCGACATTACTCAACCGGCACGCACTCCGGGTGGTTTCATCATCCTGAAACTGCTGGAAAAACGCGGCGGCGAAAGCCAGATGCGCGACGAAGTGCATGTGCGTCACATCCTGGTCAAGCCAAGTCCGGTCCGCGACGAAGCCAAGACCCGGGAACTGGCCCAGTCGCTGTATAACCGCATCGAAGCCGGTGAAGATTTCGCTGAACTGGCGAAAAAATACTCGGAAGACCCGGGCTCCGCGCTCAACGGCGGCGACCTGAACTGGATCGACCCGAACGCACTGGTACCGGAATTCCGCGCCGTGATGGCCAAGTCCCCGCAGGGTGAGCTGTCCAAGCCGTTCAAGACCCCGTACGGCTGGCACGTTCTGGAAGTCCTTGGCCGTCGCGCCACCGACAGCACCGAACAGGCTCGCGAGCAGCAAGCGATGACCGTATTGCGTAACCGCAAGTACGACGAGGAGCTGCAGACCTGGCTGCGTCAGATCCGTGACGAAGCGTACGTAGAAATCAAACTCCCTGGCGCAGACCAGGCAGCGCAGTGAAACCCAAGCGTTTTGCGCTGACACCCGGCGAGCCGGCCGGCATCGGTCCCGACCTGTGCCTGCTGCTCGCCTCGCAAGCCCAGCCACACCCTCTGATCGCCATCACCAGCCGTGACCTGCTCCAGAAGCGGGCCACGCAGCTGGGGCTGGCCGTCAGTCTGGTGCCCGTCTCGCCCGATCACTGGCCGGACGTACCGGCGCCGGCCAACAGCCTTTATGTCTGGGATACCCCACTCAGCGCTCCGGTGGTCGCGGGACAACTGGACAAGGCCAATGCCGCTTTCGTCCTCGAAACCCTGACTCGCGCCGGCAACGGCTGCCTGAACGGCGACTTCGCCGGGATGATTACCGCCCCGGTGCACAAGGGCGTGATCAATGAGTCCGGCATCGCCTTTTCCGGCCACACGGAATTCCTCGCCGACCTGACCCATACCGCCCAAGTGGTGATGATGCTCGCTACCCGCGGTTTGCGCGTGGCACTGGTGACCACTCACCTGCCCCTGCGCGACATCGCCGATGCAATCACACCGGAGCGACTGGAGCGGGTCACACGGATTCTGCACGCCGATCTGCAAGACAAATTCGGCATCGCCCGGCCGCGCATCCTGGTCTGCGGGCTCAACCCGCACGCCGGTGAAGGCGGACACCTGGGCCATGAAGAAATCGACATCATCGAACCGACATTGGAGCGCCTGCGCGGCGAGGGCATGGACCTTCGTGGCCCGCTGCCTGCCGACACTCTGTTTACCCCCAAATATCTGGAGCACTGCGATGCGGTGCTGGCGATGTACCACGACCAGGGCCTGCCCGTGCTCAAGTACAAAGGCTTCGGCGCAGCGGTCAACGTGACCCTGGGCCTGCCGATCATCCGCACCTCCGTCGACCATGGCACCGCCCTGGATCTGGCCGGCAGCGGCAAGATCGACACCGGCAGTCTGCAAGTCGCCCTGGAAACCGCCTACCAGATGGCCGAGACCCGTTTATGACCGAGCAATACCAACACAAGGCGCGCAAACGCTTTGGCCAGAACTTTCTGCACGATGCCGGCGTCATCGACCGCATCCTGCGCTCCATCAATGCCAAATCCGGTGACCGCATGCTGGAAATCGGACCGGGCCAGGGCGCACTGACCGCCGGCATCCTCAATTCCGGCGCGCAGCTGGACGTCGTGGAACTGGACAAGGACCTGATCCCGATCCTCAACCAGCAGTTTGCCGGCAAGAGCAATTTCAACCTGCATCAGGGCGATGCCCTGAAGTTCGACTTCAACAGCCTCAACGCAGCACCGAACAGCCTGCGTGTGGTCGGCAACCTGCCGTACAACATTTCCACACCGCTGATTTTCCACCTGCTGAACAATGCCGCGATCATTCGTGACATGCACTTCATGCTGCAGAAGGAAGTCGTTGAGCGTCTGGCTGCCGGTCCAGGTGGTGGTGACTGGGGTCGTCTGTCGATCATGGTTCAGTACCATTGCCGGGTCGAACATCTGTTCAACGTCGGTCCAGGTGCATTCAACCCGCCGCCAAAGGTCGACTCGGCCATCGTGCGCCTCGTCCCCCACGCGGTACTGCCGCATCCGGCCAAGGATCACCGCCTGCTGGAGCGCGTCGTGCGCGAAGCCTTCAATCAGCGTCGCAAGACCCTGCGCAACACCCTCAAACAGTTGCTGAGCAGCGCCGAAATCGAGGCCGCCGGCGTCGATGGCAGTCTGCGGCCCGAACAACTCGATCTGGCTGCCTTCGTGCGCCTGGCCGACCAGCTTGCCGACAAACCTTCGCCGCCCCCGACAGCCGACTGACGGGCAGGCATCGCTCCCGGACAGGAGCGCCACTCTGGTCTCCTGCCCGATACTTGCCTAGACTCAACCCATCGGCGATACCCGCTTTTCGCCAAGTCCTCAAGGCCTCTTGCATGTCCGATCCCCGTTATCAGGTCGATGTCAGCGTCGTTACTCACTATCTGGCAGACCAATCGCAACCCGAGAATGACCGCTTCGCCTTCGCCTACACCATCACCGTGCAGAACAATGGCGAACAGCCGGCCCGCCTGATGTCCCGACATTGGGTGATCACCGACGGTGACGGGCATGTCGAGGAAGTGCGCGGCGCCGGTGTCGTCGGGCAGCAGCCCTTGATCGACGCAGGGAAAAGCCACACTTACAGCAGCGGTACAGTCATGACCACCAAGGTCGGCACCATGCAGGGCAGCTATGCAATGGTGGCCAGCGACGGCAAGCATTTCGATGCGATCATCAAACCCTTTCGCCTCGCCGTACCCGGAGCCCTGCACTGATGGCGACGTATGCCGTCGGCGACCTGCAGGGCTGCCTCGAACCGCTCAAGTGCCTGCTCACGCAAGTCGCGTTCGACCCGACAGTTGACCGGTTGTGGCTGGTGGGCGATCTGGTCAACCGTGGGCCGCAATCGCTGGAAACCCTGCGTTTTCTGTACAGCATTCGTGATTCGCTGGTGTGTGTATTGGGCAACCACGATCTGCATTTGCTGGCAGCGGCAAACAACATCGAACGCTTGAAAAAGTCTGACACCCTGCGCGAGATCCTTGAGGCTCCGGATGCCGCAGACCTGCTTGAATGGCTGCGCCAGCAGAGGCTGATGCACTACGACGAGCACCGCGATGTGGCCATGGTCCACGCCGGCATCCCCCCGCAATGGTCGCTGCGCAAGGCATTGAAATATGCAGCGGAGGTCGAAGCCGCACTGCGTGACGACAACCTGTTGCAGCCGTACCTCGACGGTATGTATGGCAATGAGCCGACAAAATGGGACAGCGAACTGACGGGCGTGACTCGTCTTCGGGTCATCACCAACTACTTCACGCGCATGCGCTTCTGCACCGCCGAAGGCAAGCTCGACCTCAAGAGCAAGGAAGGCCTGGACACGGCACCACCGGGCTACAAGCCGTGGTTCCAGCACAGGGAGCGCAAGACACGCGGCCTGCGGATCATTTTCGGCCACTGGGCGGCACTCGAAGGCGATGTCCACGAGCCCGGCATTTCGGCCCTCGACACCGGTTGCGTATGGGGCGGAAGCCTGACCCTGATGAACGTCGACAGCTTTGAACGGCTGTCGTGCAAATGCGACGAACATGGCGGTGCCCTGCCTCCCGTCGCCCCACCGATCACCGAAACTTCGCCAGTCAGCGCCCCGCGTTAGACTGCGTTTTCAGCCGAGCCACAGGAACCCGCCATGAGCGAATTCAAACGTATCCCCCCGGAACAGGCCCAGGCCCTGCGCGAGCAAGGTGCCGTGGTGGTCGATATCCGCGACCCGCAGACCTACGCCGCGCTGCACATCGCAGGCTCCAGGCATGTGGATAACCACTCCATCGCCGATTTCATCCGCAACGCCGACCTCGACGCCCCGTTGGTGGTGGTCTGCTATCACGGCAATTCCAGCCAGAGCGCGGCTGCATATCTCGTCAGTCAGGGCTTCTCCGACGTCTACAGCATGGACGGCGGCTTCGAGCTTTGGCGTACGACCTTTCCTTCAGAAACCGCGCAAGGCATTTCCGAATAATTTTTTTGTCACGTGCAGGCCCCGGCTCCCGTGGGCTCGCGCGGTGGCAGACGAACGGTCTGCCACAACTAATTACGTATCTCGCCTTTACCTCCCGAATTCCCAACTATCCTTAAGCCCAGGCCATCCAAAACAGGGGAGAGCCGGTACACCGGCGCACGGGTCATCGGGAGTGACTTTCGCGATTGTCGATCGCGAAAGGGTTCTGGGGGGTAAACAACAGCTGTCATCGCAGCTGCTTGCCAGCATCGACTGAGTGATCCGGCGTCGGCTCCACGTATCGAGCGAGGTGACGTCATGAGTATCTTTAGCCACTTCCAACAACGCTTCGAGTCCACACGCCAGGAAGAATTCTCGCTGCAGGAGTACCTGGAACTGTGCAAAAAGGATCGCAGCGCCTACGTTTCCGCCGCCGAGCGTCTGTTAATGGCTATCGGCGAACCGGAGCTGCTCGACACCTCGACCAATTCGAGGCTGTCGCGAATCTTCTCCAACAAGGTGATTCGCCGCTATCCGGCCTTTGAAGACTTCCACGGGATGGAAGAATGCATCGACCAGATCGTGTCGTATTTCCGTCACGCTGCCCAAGGCCTCGAGGAGAAGAAACAGATCCTCTACCTGCTCGGTCCCGTCGGTGGCGGTAAATCGTCCCTGGCCGAGAAGCTGAAACAGCTCATGGAAAAGGTACCCTTCTATGCCATCAAGGGCTCGCCGGTATTCGAATCGCCCCTGGGTCTGTTCAACGCCACCGAAGATGGCGCGATCCTCGAAGAAGACTTCGGTATTCCCCGGCGCTACCTGAACACCATCATGTCGCCTTGGGCCACCAAACGCCTGGCCGAATTCGGCGGTGACATCAGCCAGTTCCGCGTGGTCAAGCTGTACCCGTCGATCCTCAACCAGATCGCCGTGGCCAAGACCGAACCGGGTGACGAGAACAACCAGGACATCTCCGCGCTGGTGGGCAAGGTCGATATCCGCAAGCTGGAAGAGTTCCCGCAGAACGACGCTGACGCCTACAGCTACTCCGGTGCGCTGTGCCGGGCCAACCAGGGCCTGATGGAATTCGTCGAAATGTTCAAGGCACCGATCAAGGTGCTCCACCCTCTGCTGACTGCAACCCAGGAAGGCAACTACAACAGTACCGAAGGTCTCGGCGCGATTCCGTTTACCGGGATCCTGCTGGCCCACTCGAATGAATCGGAGTGGCATACCTTCCGCAACAACAAGAACAACGAAGCGTTCATCGACCGGATCTATATCGTCAAAGTGCCGTACTGCCTGCGGGTCAGCGACGAAGTGAAGATCTACGACAAACTGTTGTTCAACAGCTCCCTGGCCAAGGCCCATTGCGCGCCGGACACGTTGAAGATGCTGGCGCAGTTCACTGTACTGTCGCGCCTGAAAGAGCCGGAAAACTCCAACATCTATTCCAAGATGCGGGTTTACGACGGCGAAAACCTCAAGGATACCGATCCAAAGGCCAAATCGATCCAGGAATACCGCGACGCAGCAGGTGTCGACGAGGGCATGAACGGTCTGTCGACCCGGTTCGCATTCAAGATCCTGTCCAAGGTCTTCAACTTCGACCCGCATGAAACCGCCGCCAACCCGGTACACCTGCTCTATGTGCTGGAACAGCAGATCGAACAGGAACAGTTCCCGGCGGAAGTCCGTGAGCGCTATCTACGCTATCTGAAGGAGTATCTGGCACCGCGTTATATCGAGTTCATCGGCAAGGAGATCCAGACGGCCTATCTCGAGTCTTACAGCGAATACGGCCAGAACATCTTCGACCGCTACGTACTGTATGCGGACTTCTGGATTCAGGATCAGGAATACCGCGATCCGGAAACCGGCGAGATCCTCAACCGCGTAGCCCTCAACGAGGAACTGGAAAAGATCGAGAAACCGGCCGGTATCAGCAATCCGAAGGATTTCCGCAACGAAATCGTCAACTTCGTATTGCGCGCCCGAGCCAACAACAACGGCAAGAACCCGACCTGGCTCAGTTACGAAAAATTGCGGGTGGTCATCGAGAAGAAAATGTTCTCGAACACCGAGGACCTGCTGCCGGTCATCAGCTTCAATGCCAAGGCCAGCAAAGAGGATCAACAGAAACACAACGACTTCGTTACACGAATGGTCGAGCGCGGCTACACCGACAAACAGGTACGACTGCTGTCCGAGTGGTATCTGCGGGTCCGGAAATCGCAGTAAAGCAGCTGCAAGCTACAGGCTTCGAGCTGCAAGTTAAAAACGCATGAGCCCTGATACCAGGGCATATGCTTGTACTTGCGGCTCGCAGCTCACTACTTGAAGCTGCCCGGAGGGCCTCTCATGAGCTATGTGATCGACCGACGCCTCAATGGCAAGAACAAGAGCACGGTAAACCGCCAGCGCTTCTTGCGGCGTTACCGTGACCACATCAAGAAGGCTGTCGAAGAGGCGGTCAGCCGGCGCTCCATTACCGACATGGAGCACGGCGAACAAATCAGCATTCCCGGTCGCGACATCGACGAACCGGTGCTTCACCATGGTCGCGGCGGCAAACAGACCGTGGTCCATCCCGGCAACAAGGAATTCACCGCAGGTGAGCACATCGCCCGCCCGCCGGGAGGTGGCGGAGGCCGCGGACCGGGCAAGGCCGGCAACTCCGGGGAGGGCATGGACGAGTTCGTCTTCCAGATCACCCAGGAAGAGTTTCTCGAGTTCATGTTCGAGGATCTCGAACTGCCCAACCTCGTCAAACGCAACCTGACCGGCACCGATACCTTCAAAACGGTTCGCGCCGGGATCAGCAACGAGGGCAACCCATCCCGGATCAACATCATCCGTACTCTGCGCTCGGCCCACGCCCGCCGAATCGCACTGTCCGGCAGCAGCCGCGCCAAGCTGCGTGAGGTCAAGGAAGAACTGGAGCGCCTGAAACGCGAAGAACCGGACAACTTCGGCGACATTCAGGACCTTGAGGCGGAAATAGAGAAACTCAGCGCACGTATCCATCGTGTTCCGTTTCTCGACACCTTCGACCTCAAGTACAACCTGCTGATCAAGCAACCGAACCCCAGTTCCAAAGCAGTCATGTTCTGTCTGATGGACGTCTCCGGATCCATGACCCAGGCGACCAAGGACATCGCCAAACGCTTTTTCATCCTGTTGTATCTGTTCCTGAAGCGGAACTACGACAAGATCGATGTGGTGTTCATCCGCCATCACACCAGCGCCCGGGAAGTGGACGAGGAAGAGTTTTTCTATTCCAGGGAAACCGGTGGCACCATCGTCTCCAGCGCCCTGAAGCTGATGCAGGAGATCATGTCCGAGCGCTACCCGAGCAATGAATGGAACATCTACGCGGCCCAGGCTTCCGACGGCGACAACTGGAACGATGACTCGCCGATCTGCCGCGACATACTGATCAACCAGATCATGCCGTTCGTGCAGTACTACACTTATGTGGAGATCACACCGCGCGAACATCAGGCCCTGTGGTACGAATACGAACGCATCGCCGAAGCCTTTTCCGACACTTTTGCCCAGCAGCAGCTGGTCTCGGCCGGAGATATCTACCCGGTCTTCCGTGAACTCTTCCAGCGCAGGTTAGTGACATGACCGCCAAAGAGCAGAAGCGCCAACCCATTTCCACCGGCTCTGAATGGACGTTCGAGCTGATCCAGGCCTACGACCGCGAAATCGCCCGGATCGCGGCCCGCTACGCTTTGGATACCTATCCCAACCAGATCGAAGTGATCACCGCCGAGCAGATGATGGACGCCTACGCTTCGGTCGGCATGCCACTGGGCTATCACCACTGGTCCTACGGCAAGCACTTCCTCAGCACCGAGAAATCCTACAGTCGCGGGCAGATGGGACTGGCCTACGAGATCGTGATCAACTCGGATCCGTGCATCGCCTACCTGATGGAAGAGAACACCATCTGCATGCAGGCACTGGTGGTGGCCCACGCCTGTTACGGCCACAACAGTTTCTTCAAGGGCAATTACCTGTTCCGCACCTGGACCGATGCCAGCTCGATCATCGACTACCTGGTGTTCGCCAAGCAGTACATCATGCAGTGTGAAGAGCGTCACGGCATCGACGCGGTGGAGGACCTGCTGGATTCCTGCCATGCCCTGATGAACTACGGTGTCGACCGCTACAAGCGTCCGTACCCGATTTCCGCCGAGGAGGAACGGCGCCGGCAAAAGGACCGCGAAGAGCACCTGCAGAAACAGATCAACGACCTGTGGCGCACCATTCCCAAAGGTGCGGACAAATTCAGCGACAAGGACAATGCCCGTTTTCCGGCCGAGCCGCAGGAGAACATCCTGTACTTCATCGAAAAACACGCGCCGCTGCTGGAGCCATGGCAACGGGAAATCGTGCGCATCGTGCGCAAGATCGCCCAGTATTTTTATCCACAGCGTCAGACCCAGGTGATGAACGAAGGCTGGGCGACTTTCTGGCACTACACGCTGATGAACGACCTGTACGACGAAGGGCTGGTCACCGACGGTTTCATGATGGAATTCCTGGCGTCCCACACCAGCGTGGTGTTCCAGCCAGGTTTCGACAGTCCTTACTACAACGGCATCAACCCCTATGCGCTTGGCTTTGCCATGTATCGCGACATCCGGCGCATGTGCGAAGAACCGACGGAAGAAGACCGCCGCTGGTTCCCGGAAATCGCCGGCAGCGACTGGCTGTCGACCATCAAGTTCGCCATGAGCAGCTTCAAGGATGAGAGTTTCATCCTGCAGTACCTGTCGCCGAAGGTGATTCGCGACCTCAAGCTGTTCAGCATTCTCGATGACGACCAGAGAGACGATCTGCTGGTACCCGCCATCCATGACGAGAGCGGCTATCGGATCATCCGCGAAACGCTCGCGGCACAATACAACCTGGGCAACCGCGAGCCGAACGTGCAGATCTACAGCATCGACCGGCGCGGCGATCGTTCACTGACCCTGCGTCATCAGCAGCACGATCGCAAACCGTTGGGCGACTCTACCGAAGAGGTCCTCAAGCATCTGCATCGGCTTTGGGGTTTCGATATCCACCTGGAAACCCTGCAGGGCGACCAGATCATGAAAACCCATCATGTCCCCCCCCGCAGCGAACATGGCGAGGGGGATTACGGTCGACTCGATCTGGCGGTCATTCATCTTTGATCCCGTTCCGACCTCCGAAAGTCCGGCGCAGGGGTTATCCTGTCGGGCCAACGGAGGTTTTTTATGCAGATTTACAAGGTCGGCGGCGCAGTACGTGATCGCCTGCTGGGCAAACCGGTCACCGATATCGATTGGGTGGTAGTCGGTGCCACTACCGAAGAAATGCTCGCCAACGGCTTTCGCCCGGTAGGCGCGGACTTTCCTGTCTTTCTTCACCCGAAAAGCGGCGAGGAATACGCCCTCGCCCGCACCGAACGCAAAAGCGGTCGCGGTTACGGTGGGTTCACCTTCCACGCCAGCCCCGAGGTCACGCTTGAAGAAGACCTGATTCGCCGCGACCTCACGATCAACGCGATGGCCGAGGACAATCAGCAAAACCTGACGGATCCCTATCACGGCCAGCGTGATCTCGAAGACCGCATACTGCGCCACGTTTCACCCGCGTTCGCCGAAGATCCGTTGCGAGTCCTGCGCGTTGCCCGCTTTGCGGCTCGCTACGCAGAGCTTGGTTTCAAGGTTGCCCCCGAGACCCTGGACTTGATGCGCCAGCTCAGCGATTCCGGCGAGCTGGAAGCCCTGACGCCTGAGCGCAGCTGGAAAGAGATTTCTCGTGCACTCATGGAAAATCAACCTCAGGTATTCATTCAGGTGTTGCGCGACTGTGGCGCACTCAAAGTGCTGATGCCGGAGGTTGACGCCCTGTTCGGCGTGCCCCAGCCGGAAATCCACCACCCGGAAATCGACAGCGGCGTTCATACCTTGAGCGTGCTTGAGCAAGCCGCCCTGCACAAACAACCGCTGACAGTGCGCTGGGCCTGCCTGCTGCACGACCTCGGCAAAGGCCTGACCCCGCAGGAAGAATGGCCACGACACATCGCCCATGAGCACAAAGGCCTGAAACTGATAAAAGCCGTCAACGAGCGCTTCAAGGCACCGAAGGACTGTCAGGAACTGGCCTTGCTGGTCGGGCAGTACCACACCCATGGCCATCGTGCGCTGGAACTGAAGGCTTCGACCTTGCTGGAGTTGCTGCAGAGCTTTGACGTTTATCGCCGACCGCAGCGTTTCGAGGAGTTCATTATGGCCTGCGAGATGGATGCTCGCGGACGCAAAGGGCTTGAACAGCGAAGTTATCCACAGGCGGATTATCTGCGAGGCGCGGCCAGTGTGGCGCGCGGCGTTGCGGTTCAGCCCTTGCTGGAAAAAGGGTTCAAGGGCCCGGAACTGGGCGAGGCACTCAAGCGTGAACGGCTCAAGGCGTTGAAGGCTTACAAGGAATCAGCGCCTTCTTGAGAACACCTGACGCCATCGCGAGCCGATCGCGACGGCGTCAATCAGTTCAGCAAGTCCGAAGGCGTGAGCTGAATGCCACGCCATTCAAATCCGACCGGCGCCAGCACCTGATCGATCTGCGCCTCGGCCCACAGAGTGGCAAAGCTTTTTCCCACGCCTGGATGCACCCGATCCGGTGCGATCAGTGACAGCGGCCACAACACAAAAGCATTTTTCAGAATTTCAGCGCGGGGCAGGATCAGTCCGTCGAAATTGCCTGCCAGGTCGCCATACAGCAAGACGTCGATATCCAGCGGCAATCCCTTGCGATCCGGGGCATAACGGCCGTTATCCGCCTCGATGAATTTCAGCCGTCGATCCAGCTCCATCAGCGGCAGATCGGTGTAGGCCGACACCACGAAATTGAAGAACGGGCCGCTCTTGATCCCCACCGGCTGGCTTTCGAACACCGCCGAGCAGCGGATATCCACCAGGAAACCTGCCAAGGCATCCAGACCGGTTCGCAAATGAGTTTCGCGCTCGATATTGCTACCGAGCCCGAGGTAGACCTGAGTCAGCGACATCCGCGCTCGATCTCCACACCGACACCACCCTTGGCGGCCGGAACCGCGCCAGGCTTGGTCAGCTTCAGGCGCACCCAGGTGATCTTGAATTCGGCCATCAGTACTTCGACCAGACGCTCGGCGAAGGTCTCGACCAGCTGGAACTGTGCCTGCTCGGCAAAGGCCTGGATCCGCGCGGAAACACTGGCGTAATCGAGTGCCAGGGTCAGGTCGTCACCGGCAGCAGCCGGGCGATTGTCCCAGGCGAAGCTCAGATCAAGACGCAGGCACTGTCGGATGCCGCGCTCCCAGTCGTAGGCACCGATCACGGTGTCGACTTCCAGGCCCTCGATAAACACTCTGTCCAAGCACTTCTCTCCGCTGCACGACAAGGGCGCATTGCGCCGTTAGAATCAGGGCGTCCTCGCCCGGAATAGTTAGCATGTTTTGGTCACTGGCGATCCTCGCCTACCTGCTCGGCTCGCTGTCCTTCGCCATTTTGCTCAGCCGCCTGACCGGAAATCCGGATCCGCGAATGAGTGGCTCGGGTAATGCCGGCGCCACCAACATGCTGCGCCTGGCCGGTCGCAAACTCGCGATCCTGACCCTGCTGGGTGATCTCTGCAAGGGCCTGCTGCCGGTGCTGATCGCTTCCGCGGCGGGCCTTGTGCTGCAGGATCAGGCATGGATCGGCGTCTGTGCCGTGATCGGTCACCTGTTCCCGCTGTACTTCCGTTTTCGCGGCGGCAAAGGCGTTGCCACGGCGGCCGGCATGCTGCTGGGCCTGTATCCGCCCGCCGCATTGCTGGCCGTATGTGCCTGGCTGTTGACGTTCTACCTGACCCGCACCAGCTCGCTGGCAGCACTGATCGCCACGCCACTGACCCTGCCATTACTGGCCTGGCAGGAACCGGCGGCGCTGTTGCCGATGAGCACGCTCACGCTGCTGATCGTCTGGCGTCACCGGGGCAATCTACGCGACCTGTTTGCCGGGCGCGAACGGCATTTTTAAATACCGCACGTGAGCGCCACTATCACAGCGCCGACAACTGCTCCATCGGCCAGCGGGCCTGTACGCTGATTGCCAGGCTTTCCTGCTGGCCGGCCTGCAAACGCTGACATCCGGCAAAGGCAATCATCGCGCCATTGTCGGTGCAGAATTGCGGGCGGGCATAGAACACGTCGCCCTTCATGTCACCGAGCATTTTTTCCAGAGAAATTCGCAACGCCTTGTTGGCGCTGACACCACCGGCGATGACCAGACGCTTCATGCCGGCCTGCTTCAGCGCGCGCTTGCACTTGATGGTCAAAGTCTCCACCACGGCCTGCTGGAACGCCAGCGCGATGTCGCAACGGGCTTGCTCGCTGTCGTCCCCGGCGCTGACGCACTGCTGCCAGGTATTGAGGGCAAAGGTCTTCAGGCCACTGAAACTGAAATCCAGCCCCGGGCGATCACACATCGGACGCGGGAAGGTGAAACGTCCTGCAACGCCCTTCTCCGCCGATCTGGCGATTTCCGGACCACCCGGATAATTGAGGCCCATCATCTTTGCGGTCTTGTCGAAGGCTTCGCCCGCAGCATCATCAAGGGTCTCGCCGAGCAAGCTGTACCGACCGATGCCATCGACCTGAACAAGCTGAGTATGACCACCGGACACCAACAAGGCGACGAACGGAAACTCCGGTGGTTTTGACTCCAGCATCGGCGCCAGCAAGTGGCCTTCCATATGGTGCACGCCTAGCGCCGGAATGCCCCAGGCGAAAGCCAGCGCCTGAGCACAGGAAGCGCCTACCAGCAATGCCCCGACGAGACCGGGACCCGCGGTATAGGCGATGGCGTCGATCTCGGTCGGCACGCAGTCGGCCTCGGTCAGCACCTGACGAATCAAGGGCAGCATGCGCTTGACGTGATCGCGCGAAGCCAGCTCCGGCACCACGCCGCCATAGACGCGGTGCAGGTCGATCTGACTGAACAGGGCGTCGGCCAGCAGACCGCGCTCACTGTCGTACAATGCGACGCCGGTTTCGTCGCAGGAAGTTTCTAATCCCAGTACTAGCATGGGTTTGCGCCTTGTTTAGGCTGAATTCGAAGGCGCGCATAATAGTCGTCACTGGATGCCCCGACCAGCGGTTTTCGATCAGAGGCTTTGCATTCCGAGCGTTGAGGGGTTAACATCCGCAACCCTTAAAAACCGACGTCTTCAAGTGCTCTTTTGCCGCGAGGATGTTGACCCCGGTAATGAATGAAGGTAGCTCTGGATGCCAGCCGTCAAAGTTAAAGAGAACGAACCCTTCGACGTAGCTCTGCGTCGTTTCAAGCGCTCCTGCGAAAAAGCCGGTGTACTGGCTGAAGTTCGTAGCCGCGAATTTTACGAGAAGCCAACTTCCGAGCGTAAGCGCAAGGCAGCAGCCGCTGTCAAGCGTCACGCCAAGAAAGTTCAGCGCGAACAGCGCCGCGCCGTTCGTCTGTACTAATACACAGACGTTCGTAGCAAGCTTCTGCCAAGCCCGGCCCTCAGCCGGGCTTATGGCATTTGCGGAAAACGCTTGATGCTTCACCGTCGAAGCCGCAGACGCGACCGAGACAAATCCGCTTCACCGCGTCAGACCTGGCTCTTTTGCCAGCGGTGCACGTCTTTTCTGACGAGCCTTTCAAGGCTACTGACGAGCACACCCACTGATTCCTCTTACGACGATCAGCCCAAGGCACCTGCTTGCGTGCCCGTTTCATGAGCTATCCGAGGCCCTCAACCAGCCGCATGCGGATTCAGCGCAACACTTTCAAATGGTCGAAGACTGATAGGTACTAACGTCAGTGGCTTTTCGGCAGATACACTTCCCGATAGCAAATGCGCAGACGACACCGGTCGAGCCGCACCCATTGTGCGCTTTCAGGCATGACCCGCGTCAGGTCGCCCTTCGCATCGAACCCTTTACCGCGCAGACGACGAGAACGCTATGGCCGGGCTGATTCCCCAGAGCTTCATTGACGACCTGCTGAACCGCACCGACATCGTCGACGTGGTCAGCTCGCGCGTGCAACTGAAGAAGGCCGGCAAGAACTACACCGCCTGCTGCCCGTTCCACAAAGAGAAAACCCCGTCATTCAGCGTGAGCCCCGACAAGCAGTTCTATTACTGCTTCGGATGCGGCGCCGGTGGCAACGCGCTCGGCTTTCTCATGGACCACGACAACCTGGACTTCCCCCAGGCCGTCGAGGACCTGGCCAAAGCCGCCGGCATGGAAGTCCCCCGCGAAGAAGGCAGCCGCTCGCACAAACCACGACAGCCGACCGATTCGCCACTCTATCCTCTGCTGTCCGCTGCCGCCGATTTTTACCGTCAGGCACTCAAAAGCCATCCGGCACGCAAGGCAGCTGTGGATTACCTCAAGAGCCGCGGTCTGACCGGTGAGATTGCCCGGGACTTTGGCCTCGGCTTCGCCCCACCGGGCTGGGACAATCTGTTCAAGCACCTGAGCAGCGACACCCTGCAGCAGAAAGCCATGATCGATGCCGGTCTGCTGATCGAGAACGCAGAAACCGGCAAGCGCTATGACCGCTTCCGCGATCGCGTGATGTTCCCTATCCGCGACACCCGGGGACGCATCATTGCGTTCGGCGGCCGAGTTCTCGGCGATGACAAGCCGAAATACCTGAACTCGCCGGAAACCCCGGTATTTCATAAAGGCCAGGAGCTCTACGGTCTTTATGAGGCCCGCAAGAACAACCGCAACCTCGACGAAATCATCGTCGTCGAGGGCTACATGGACGTCATTGCCCTGGCCCAGCAAGGCTTGCGCAACGCCGTTGCGACACTGGGTACAGCCACCAGCGAGGAACACCTCAAGCGTCTTTTTCGCGTCGTACCGAACGTGCTGTTCTGCTTCGACGGCGACCAGGCCGGTCGTAACGCCGCATGGCGCGCGCTCGAGGCGACGCTGAGCAGTCTGCAGGACGGCCGTCGGGCACGCTTTCTGTTCCTGCCCGAAGGCGAAGACCCGGACACCCTGATCCGCGCCGAAGGCACCGACGCCTTTCTCGCCCGGATCAATCAGCACGCGCAACCACTGGCAGACTACTTCTTCCAGCAACTGACCGAAGAAGCCGATCCGCGCTCGCTCGAAGGCAAGGCACACATGGCCACCCTCGCCGCACCGCTGATCGACAAGGTGCCAGGAGCCAATCTGCGGATCCTGATGCGCCAGCGTCTGACCGAAATTACCGGTCTGAGCAGCGAGACCGTCAGTCAACTGGCCCAGAGCGCACCACAGGAAGCGCCACCTGCCTACGACCCGGGCATCGATTACGACGCCATGCCGGACTACAGCGACTACCATCAGCCGCAGGCACAGGAGATGTACGTGCCGCAGCAGGAATGGACGCCGAAGAAGCCGGGGGCCGGCGGCAAGAAATGGGACAAGAAACCCTGGGACAAGAACGGCAAGCGCGGCACAGATCGCGATCAATCGCATGCCCCAAGAGTGCCGGCTCCCGTCGAGCCACCGATCATGGCCGCCCTGCGGACGGTGATCCATCACCCGCAACTGGCCCTGAAAGTCGAGACCGCCAGTCATTTCGCGGACGAAGACAATACCAATACCCAGCTGCTGGTAGCCTCACTGGAAGCCGTACAAAAGAATCCTCAGCTAAACTCTTTTCAGTTGATCTCGCGATGGCATGGTACCGAACAAGGCCGATTGCTGACCCGCCTGGCAGAAAAGGAGTGGTTGATCAACGGAGAAAACCTTGAACAACAGTTTTTCGACACCATAACCAGCTTGTCAGCCCGCCAGCGTGAGCGAAAGCTGGAACAACTTCTCAGGAAATCACGTCAAAGCGATCTGAGCACCGAAGAAAAATATTTGCTGCTCGACCTGCTCAAACGTGATGCTCCTGCATCAAACCCGACCTCAACTGGCGCGTGAGGTCATAGCTCAGGTATAATCCTCGGCTTGTTTTTTGCCCGCCAAGACCTTCAGTGGATAGGGTGTTATGTCCGGAAAAGCGCAACAGCAGTCTCGTATTATTGAGTTGATCAAACTGGGTCGTGAGCAGAAGTATCTGACTTACGCCGAGGTCAACGACCACCTGCCCGAGGATATTTCAGATCCGGAGCAGGTGGAAGACATCATCCGCATGATTAACGACATGGGGATCCCCGTACACGAGAGTGCTCCGGATGCGGACGCCCTTATGTTGGCCGACGCCGATACCGACGAGGCCGCTGCGGAAGAAGCCGCCGCTGCGTTGGCCGCGGTGGAGACCGATATCGGTCGCACCACAGACCCGGTGCGCATGTACATGCGTGAAATGGGTACGGTCGAGCTTCTGACTCGTGAAGGCGAAATCGAAATCGCCAAGCGTATCGAAGAGGGCATCCGCGAAGTGATGAGTGCAATCGCGCACTTTCCCGGCACGGTTGACCATATTCTCTCCGAATACGATCGGGTCACCAGCGAAGGCGGTCGCCTGTCCGACGTTCTGAGCGGTTACATTGACCCGGACGACGGTACTACGCCACCCGCTGCCGAAGTCCCTCCGCCTATCGATGCGAAAACCGAAAAAGCGGACGACGATTCCGAGGACGATGACGCCGAATCGTCGGATGACGAAGAAGAAGCCGAAAGCGGTCCGGATCCTGTTATTGCCGCGCAGCGTTTCGGCGCCGTGGCCGAGCAGATGGAAATCACTCGCAAGGCCCTGAAAAAGCACGGTCGTCACAACAAGGCGGCGATTGCCGAGCTGTTGGTTCTGGCTGATCTGTTCATGCCGATCAAGCTGGTGCCCAAGCAATTCGAAGCCCTGGTCGAGCGCGTTCGCAGCGCCCTGGATCGTCTGCGTCAGCAAGAGCGTGCGATCATGCAGCTGTGCGTACGTGATGCACGCATGCCGCGGGCCGATTTCCTGCGCCAGTTCCCGGGCAATGAAGTCGACGAAAGCTGGTCCGACGCCCTGGCCAAAGGCAAGAGCAAGTACGCCGAGGCCATTGGCCGCGTACAGCCGGACATCATCCGTTGCCAGCAGAAGCTGATCGCGCTGGAAACCGAAACCGGTCTGACCATCGCCGAGATCAAGGACATCAACCGTCGCATGTCGATCGGTGAGGCAAAAGCCCGCCGCGCGAAGAAAGAGATGGTTGAAGCGAACCTGCGCCTGGTGATCTCCATCGCCAAGAAGTACACCAACCGTGGCCTGCAATTCCTCGACCTGATCCAGGAAGGCAACATCGGTCTGATGAAGGCAGTGGACAAGTTCGAATACCGTCGTGGTTACAAGTTCTCGACTTACGCCACCTGGTGGATCCGTCAGGCGATCACTCGCTCGATCGCCGACCAGGCTCGCACCATCCGTATTCCGGTGCACATGATCGAGACAATCAACAAGCTCAACCGCATTTCCCGGCAGATGTTGCAGGAAATGGGTCGTGAACCGACCCCGGAAGAGCTGGGTGAGCGCATGGAAATGCCTGAGGACAAGATCCGCAAGGTATTGAAGATCGCCAAAGAGCCGATCTCCATGGAAACCCCGATCGGTGATGACGAAGACTCTCATCTGGGTGACTTCATCGAAGACTCGACCATGCAGTCGCCAATCGATGTCGCCACTGTCGAGAGCCTGAAGGAAGCGACCCGCGAAGTACTGTCCGGCCTCACAGCCCGTGAAGCCAAGGTACTGCGCATGCGTTTCGGTATCGACATGAACACCGACCATACGCTCGAAGAAGTCGGCAAACAGTTTGACGTGACCCGTGAGCGGATCCGTCAGATCGAAGCCAAGGCGCTGCGCAAGCTGCGCCACCCGACGCGAAGCGAACACCTGCGTTCGTTCCTCGACGAGTGATCCCAGAACCCCCGGCCCAGGCCGGGGGTTTTGTTTTCAAGGGCAGATTAAATACCTCGCACTGCCTTCCCTTGCGCACAGCCCGTCTACACTCGAAGCATTCCCCCGTGCCATAACGAGACCGTTATGCCCAGACTGGCGTCCGTGCTTTTTTTGCTGTCACTGATGATCTGGACCGCAACGGCTGACGCGCTGACTCTGACCGACGAAGAACGTAGCTGGCTGGCGGCTCACCCGGACTTGCGCCTCGGTGTAGATGCATCGTGGCCACCTTTCGAGTTTCGCGATGACCAGAACCGCTATCAGGGCCTGGCCGCAGACTATATCGATGTGATCCGCCAGCGCCTGGCCATCAAACTTACGCCAATCGAACCCTCGAGCTGGACAGCCGTGCTCGAGCAGGCCAAAAACGGCACGATCGATCTGTTGCCCGGCATCATGTCGACCCCGGAGCGCCAGAGTTATCTGGCCTTCACCCGTCCTTACCTGGATTTTCCGATCGTCATCCTCGCCCACGTCGGCGGCCCGCAACCCCGCAAGATCGATGACCTCTACGGGCTGAAGATCGCCGTTGTCGAAAACTATGCACCCCATGAATTGCTGCGCACCCATCATCCCGATCTGAATCTGGTCGCCATGCCCAATGTGAGTTCGGCGCTGCAGGCCTTGGCCACCGACGAAGTGGACGCGGTGGTCGGCGATCTGGCCTCCAGTGTCTGGAGCCTGCGCCAGCTCAAGCTCGATGGTCTGTATGTCAGCGGCGAAACCCCTTATCGCTATCAACTGGCGATGGGGGTGCCTCGGGAAAGCAAAATGCTGGTGGGCATTCTGGATAAAGTCCTGGCCGACATGCCCCCGGAGCAAATCAGCAGCATTCAGGAGCATTGGGTAGGCAACGTTCTCGATCATCGGACATTCTGGTCCGATCTTTTGATCTACGGGCTGCCTGGCCTGCTGTTTCTGATCATCGTTCTGGCGATGGTCATCCGTATCAACCGCCGTCTGAGCTCGGAAATCGCCCGGCGCATCGACCTCGAACAGGAACTGCGCAGCAGCGAATATCACTATCGTGGCCTGGTGGAGAGTCTGTCGGCGATTGCCTGGGAAGCGCGGATCAGTGATTTCACCTACAGCTACGTGTCGCCCCATGCCGAGGACTTGCTCGGCTATCCGCTGTCTCACTGGCTGATTCCTGGGTTCTGGCGCAACATCATTCACCCGGCAGACCTCACCCGTGCGCAGAGTTTCTGCGATCACGAGGTACTTGCCGGGCGGGACCACAGCCTGGATTATCGGGTGATCACCGCCGACGGTCGCTGCCTGTGGGTGCGGGACATTGTCAGCCTGATCGAGCACGGTCACGAACCGGTCATGCGCGGCCTGATGATCGATATCAGCGAAACCAAGCGCACCGAAGAAGCCCTGCGCCTGTCCGAACAGAAATTCGCCTCGGTTTTCCAGCAGTGTCCGGACATTCTGGTCATCGCGCGCCTGTCCGATGGCTGCCTGCTGGAGGTCAACGAAGCATTTGAAGAGCAGATCGGGCTCAAGGCGGCAGACGTCATCGGTCAGACCGCCACCGAACTCAACATCTGGGGCATCCCCGGCGTTGGCCCCGGCCTGCTGCAACGGCTGCAGGCGGGCAGCATTCGCAATCTGGAGATGCCCTTTCGCCGCAGCAACGGGCAAGTGTTCACCGGATTGATTTCCGCCGAGCCCTTCGAGCTCGACACCACACCTGCACTGGTCGTTGTGGTTCGCGACATCACCCAGCTCAAGGAAACCCAACAGCTGCTGCAAACCTCCGAAGAAAAGTTCGCCAAAGCCTTCCACGCATCGCCGGACGGCCTGTTGCTCTCGCGTCAGAGCGATGGCCTGTTACTGGAAGTCAATGAAGGTTTCAGCCGTATCACCGGCTTCAACAGTGCGATGTCGGTGGACCGCTCGGCACTGGACCTGGGAATCTGGGTCAACCTCAACGAGCGCAAGCAGATGCTCGATCTGTTGCACCGTGACGGTTTCGTTCGTGACTTCACCTGTCATATTCGCCGCAGCGACGGGCAGATCCGTCTCTGTGAAGTCTCCAGCCGTCCGCTGCCGATCGGTGATGACGATTGCATGCTGACCATCGCCCGGGACATCACCGAACGCCACCTGATGCAGGAAAAACTGCAACAGGCCGCAACGGTGTTCGAAAGTACCGCCGAAGGCGTATTGATCACCGATACTCAACAGCACATCAGCGCCGTGAATCGCGCATTCACTGAAATCACCGGCTACAGCGAAAGTGAGGCGCTCGGCCATACCCCGCGCCTGCTCGCCTCCGGACTGCATGACAGCGCGTTCTATGCGGCGATGTGGCATCAATTGACCGACGAAGGCCACTGGCAAGGCGAAATTTCCAACCGGCGCAAGAATGGCGAGTTGTACCCCAGCTGGCTGACCATCAGCGCCGTGCGCAATCGCGACAGGCTCATCACTCACTTTGTCGCGGTGTTTGCCGATATTTCCAGCCTCAAGCACGCCCAGGCGAAACTCGACTACCAGGCCCACCACGACCCGCTGACCGGCCTGCCCAACCGCACGCTGTTCGAAAGCCGCCTGCTGACAGCATTGAACAGTCAGCAGGAAAATGGTGGTCTGGGTGCCGTGCTGTTCCTCGATCTCGACCGTTTCAAACACATCAACGACAGTCTCGGCCATCCGGTCGGCGACCTGTTGCTTAAGGGCATTGCCGTGCGCTTGAAGGAGCAGCTTCGCGATATCGACACGGTGGCGCGGCTGGGAGGCGATGAATTCATCATCCTCCTGCCAGGCCTGCAACAGGCCGGTGATGCCGACAATATCGCCTCCAAGTTGCTGAACTGCTTTGGCGCACCGTTCCAGGCCGGCGAGCACGAGTTTTTTATCAGCGCCAGCATCGGCACCAGCCTCTATCCCCGCGACGGCTGCGACGTCGCCACACTGATCAAGAACGCCGACGCGGCCATGTATCGCTCCAAGGCCAAGGGCCGCAACCGCGTCGAGAGCTACACCCGCGACCTCACCGCCCAGGCCAGCGAACGGGTGGCGCTGGAACATGAGCTGCGCCGTGCCATCGAGCGCGAAGAGTTGTACCTCTACTACCAGCCGAAAATCAGCCTCGACGATCACCGCCTGGTCGGTGCCGAAGCCCTGATCCGCTGGCGTCATCCGAACTTCGGCGAAGTTCCGCCGGAACATTTCATCCCGCTGGCCGAAGAAAACGGCATGATTCTGCAGATCGGCGACTGGGTGCTGGAAACCGCCTGCCGGCAGATGTTCGAGTGGAACCAGATTTACGAATCCCTGGGACCGCTGTCGGTGAACCTCGCCGGCGCACAACTGCGCCAGCCGAACTTGTTGGGGCGCATCGAACAGTTACTCAAGGACAACCGCCTGAAACCGGACTTGCTGCAACTGGAAATTACCGAAAACTTCATCATGAGCCAGGCCGAAGAGGCGCTGGCGGTGCTGCACCAACTCAAACACCTCGGCGTACAGCTGGCCATCGACGACTTCGGCACCGGCTATTCCTCGCTGAGTTACCTCAAACGCCTGCCGCTGGACATCCTCAAGATCGACCAGTCCTTTGTCCGGGGTCTGCCCGACGACCCCCACGACGCAGCGATTGTGCGCGCCATCATCGCCCTGGGCCGCAGCATGCAATTCACCGTGATTGCCGAAGGCGTGGAAACCCGGGCCCAGCAGCAATTCCTCGCCGCCGAAGGCTGCGAACAGATCCAGGGCTACATCGTCAGTCTGCCGTTGCCGCCAGAGGAATTCGCCGCAACGTTTCTTCGCATAGCCGTATCAGATTTTTCGGATAGCACAGCCGAGAAACCGTCGTTATAATCCGCGACCTACTGAGGGCCTATAGCTCAGTTGGTTAGAGCAGAGGACTCATAATCCTTTGGTCCACGGTTCGAGTCCGTGTGGGCCCACCAAACATGAAAAAAGCCGCACCTGTGTGCGGCTTTTTCGTATCTGCGTGGAGAAGTCTCTTGCCCGACATCCGCCCACCCGTGCTCGATGAAATCGACCGCCAGCTGATCGCAGCCCTGCAAATCAACGCTCGCGAAAGCGTGGCAATGCTGGCCAGGCAATTGGGGATTGCCCGCACCACGGTGACCTCACGGCTGGCGCGCCTGGAGAAAACCAAAGTCATCACCGGCTACGGCGTTCGTCTGGGTCAACGTGTCGTGGATGGCGGGTTGCAGGCCTACGTCGGGATCAAGGTACAACCGCGCTCCGGCAAAGAAGTATTGCGACGCTTGAGTGCGATGGCCCAAGTGCAGCAACTGTGTGCGGTAAGCGGCGAATTCGATTATGTGGCGTGGCTGCGAACCGACTCGCCGGAACAGTTGGATCAATTGCTGGATCAGATCGGCAGCGTAGACGGTGTGGACAAGACCACGACCTCGATCATCCTCAGCAGCAAAATCGATCGCGGGCATCCAGTCTGACCAAGAGGGTCGTCAAATTGATGCGCCAACGCTCAAAACGACGACACTTTGCGTCTTATTAACGTGTTCCACGCTCCCTAGAATGGCTGGCATCTTTTCCTATACTCAGACGCGCCTCCAGCGTCGGGTCGCCAGCAAGGTCAGCCATGAACAAGAACAATCGCCATCCTGCAGACGGTAAAAAACCGATCACCATTTTCGGCCCGGACTTTCCGTTCGCCTTCGACGACTGGATCGAACATCCAGCCGGCCTGGGCAGCATTCCCGAGCACAACCACGGCGCCGAAGTGGCGATCGTCGGTGCCGGCATCGCCGGTCTGGTGGCGGCTTACGAGTTGATGAAACTCGGTTTGAAGCCGGTCGTTTATGAGGCTTCGAAGCTCGGAGGCCGCTTGCGCTCGCAGGCCTTCAACGGCACCGACGGCATCGTCGCAGAACTCGGCGGCATGCGTTTCCCGGTGTCTTCCACCGCGTTTTATCATTACGTCGACAAACTCGGTCTGGAAACCAGGCCCTTCCCCAACCCGCTGACCCCGGCTTCCGGCAGCACCGTGATCGACCTGGAAGGCAAAACCCATTACGCACAGAGCCTGAAGGATCTTCCTGCACTGTTCCAGGAAGTGGCTGACGCCTGGGCCGATGCTCTGGAGGCGGGCTCGCAGTTCGCCGATATCCAGCAAGCCATCCGCGACCGCGATGTGCCACGACTCAAGGAACTGTGGAACACTCTGGTGCCGCTATGGGACGACCGCACCTTCTACGACTTCGTCGCCACGTCGAAAGCCTTCGCCAAACTGTCGTTCCATCACCGCGAAGTGTTCGGTCAGGTCGGTTTCGGCACCGGCGGCTGGGACTCGGACTTCCCCAACTCGATGCTGGAAATCTTCCGCGTGGTGATGACCAACTGCGACGATCACCAGCACTTGGTGGTCGGCGGTGTGGAGCAAGTGCCGCAGGGCATCTGGCGTCATGCGCCGGAACGCTGCGTTCACTGGCCGCAGGGCACCAGCCTGAAATCCTTGCACCACGGTGCGCCGCGCTCCGGGGTGAAGAAAATCGCCCACGCGCCTGGCGGACGTTTCGCAGTCACCGACAACAATGGCGACACCCGCGAATACGCTGCCGTACTGACCACTTGCCAGAGCTGGCTGCTGACCACCCAGATCGAATGCGACGAGACCCTGTTCTCGCAGAAGATGTGGATGGCGCTGGACCGCACGCGCTACATGCAATCGTCGAAGACTTTCGTGATGGTCGACCGCCCGTTCTGGAAGGACAAGGACCCGGAAACCGGTCGCGACCTGATGAGCATGACCCTCACCGATCGCCTGACCCGCGGCACCTACCTGTTCGACAACGGCGACGACAAGCCGGGCGTGATCTGCCTGTCGTATTCGTGGATGAGCGATGCACTGAAAATGCTCCCGCACCCGGTGGAAAAACGCGTGAAACTGGCGCTGGATGCATTGAAGAAGATCTACCCGAAAGTCGACATCGCCGCGCGAATCATCGGCGATCCGATCACCGTATCCTGGGAAGCGGATCCGCATTTCCTCGGTGCATTCAAAGGTGCCCTGCCCGGCCATTACCGCTACAACCAGCGCATGTACGCACACTTCATGCAGGACGACATGCCGCCGGAGCAGCGCGGGATTTTCATCGCCGGCGACGACGTGTCGTGGACGCCCGCCTGGGTCGAAGGCGCGGTACAGACCTCGCTCAACGCGGTGTGGGGAATCATGAAGCACTTCGGCGGGTCCACTCATAAAGAGAACCCCGGCCCGGGTGATGTGTTCAACGACATCGGCCCGATCGCCCTGCCTGAATAAGAGGAATCCCCGATGCGCGTAGCCCTTTACCAATGCCCACCGCTGCCACTGGAACCGGCCAACAATCTCCAGCGCCTGCATCAACTGGCGATGGAGGCCAAAGGTGCCGACCTGCTGGTGGTACCGGAGATGTTTCTGACCGGCTACAACATCGGCAAAGAAGCGGTCGCGACATTGGCCGAGGTCTACAACGGAGAGTGGGCTCAGCAAGTCGGACGGATCGCCAAGGCGGCCGGGCTGGCGATCCTTTACGGCTACCCCGAGCGCACCGCTGAAGGGCAGATCTACAACGCCGTGCAGTTGATCGATTCGAACGGTGAGCGCTTGTGCAATTACCGAAAGACGCATCTGTTCGGCGATCTCGACCGCTCGATGTTCAGCCCCGGCGATGGCGAGTTTCCCATCGTCGAGCTCAACGGCTGGAAGCTCGGCTTCCTGATTTGCTACGACCTGGAGTTCCCGGAAAACGCGCGGCGCCTGGCCCTCGAAGGCGCCGAGCTGATTCTGGTGCCGACGGCGAACATGATTCCTTTCGATTTCATTGCCGACGTCTCGGTGCGATCCCGCGCCTTCGAAAACCAGTGCTACGTGGCTTACGCCAACTATTGCGGCCAGGAGGGCGACATCCATTATTGCGGGCAAAGCAGCATAGCCGCGCCGGATGGCAGTCGTATCGCTCAGGCCGGACTGGACGAAGCCTTGATCGTCGGTGAGTTGGATCGCCAGTTGATGGTCGATTCGCGCAATGCCAACCGCTACTTCAACGACCGCCGTCCCGAACTTTACGACGCGCTCATAAAGCGCTAATCCGCTAGCATGGGCACCTCACCGTTCTGGAAGTGCCCATGCCTGCGCCGACTCACCCTCGCCCTCACACTGAAACCCTGGCCAACGGCTTGCGCGTGAACCTGCGTCATGTGCCCGGCCTGAAACGCAGCGCCGCGGCGCTGCGGGTGGCTGCTGGCAGCCATGACGTGCCATTGGCGTGGCCGGGGCTGGCGCATTTCCTTGAGCATTTGCTGTTTCTCGGCACCGAGCGTTTTCCTGCCGGCCAAGGATTGATGGCTTACGTGCAATCGCATGGCGGCCAGGTGAATGCCAGCACTCGCGAGCGCACAACCGACTTCTTTTTTGAGTTGCCGCCGGCAACCTTCAGCGGTGGGCTGGAGCGTCTGTCAGACATGCTCACTCGTCCTCGCATGAACACGGAGGAACAGTTGCGGGAACGGGAAGTGTTGCAGGCGGAGTTCGTCGCATGGTCCCAGGACGCTGCCGCACAACAGAAAGAAGCTCTGTTCGAAGGATTGTCAGCAGCGCATCCGTTGCGTGGCTTTCATGCCGGGAACCGCGACAGCCTGCCGGTAGACCAGGCGGAATTTCAGCGGGCACTGAAAGATTTCCATCACCGGTTTTACCGCACCGGACAGATGATCCTGAGCCTGGCCGGACCGCAGAGCATCGAAGAACTGAGAGCCCTGGCCGAGCAGTTCGCCGCCACGTTGACACCTGGGGATAAAACCGAACAGACAACCCCCGTTCGTTTGATGGACACCCCCCAGGCAAGTTATCAACAGGTCGGCGAGCGGCGCGGCAATCTGCTGTTTGCATTGGAAGGCTTGCCGGCGTCGTCCGCCGAGGCGCTGGGGTTCCTCTGCCACTGGCTGAACAGCGCCAAGCCCGGCGGATTGCTCGCTCATTTGCGGCAGCAAGGGCTTGCAGACAACTTGCACGCCTGCGTGCAGTACCAGTTCGCAGGGCAAGCATTGCTGCATCTTCAGCTCACCGCAGTTGCCGGTTCCTTCGACCTCATTCGCGCGCAATGCCTGGACTGGCTGAGTTTCTTCGCCGCGCAACAGGACTGGTCGACATTGCGTGAGGAATATTCGGCACTGCATCTACGCCGACAGCAAGTCAGCGGCGCACTGCAACTGGCGCGGCTCGACAGTGAGCAACTCGAAAGCGGCCTGTCCGATTCCGCCGTTGCGGCGCTCAAAGAGATTCTTGGCAAAATCGGCACTGTGGATAACTTCAGCCGCCACTGGCATCTGCCTGCCGCCAATCCATTCCTGCGCACGGCCGAACCGCTGGCCAATGCCGGCCTGATCCGTGGCCAGACCAGCGCTCACCGCGGTTTGCGCACATTTGCTCAAGACCGCTCGCGCAGTCGCCGTGAACGCTCGCCGATGCAATTCAGCCAGGCGCTGTCGGACAACAATGGCGAAGGCGCAGTGTATGTGCGCTGGCAGACTGAAGCGGCGGCCACGGTCGACCTGCAAGCGAAATTGCAGCGCAGTCTGCGGGACGTCTCTGAAGACGCACGTCAGGCCGGGGTCGAGTTGTCGCTCAGCACTACAGGTAACCAGTGGCAACTCAAGTTGAACGGCCTGCAGGAAATACTGCCCGGCGTTCTGGAGCACGCGCTGAAACATCTGAAACAACCTGACGACAATGGCGCGCCATGTGAGCCGCAAGTGCCATTGATGCCGATTCGGCAACTGCTCAAGGCACTTGCGGTACATTTACTGGTTACCACCGAAACGTCCGACGATGCGGCACACCTGTGGACAACTTCCCGATGGGACGGTCTGGCGCTGGGCCTCACCCCGCAGATCCAGTCTGCCATGGGCCTGGCGCTGAGTCGCATCCCCGGGACTGCGAGCGATCAAAGCGCTGTTCCATCGGCCATCGGCACCGGATACCGATGGACCCGGATCGCCAGCGATTCCAGCGAACATGCCTTGCTGCTGTTCTGCCCGGCCGCCAGCCACGAAATAGACGACGAAGCCGCGTGGCGCCTGCTCGCCCACTTTTGCCAGACTCCGTTCTACCAACGCCTGCGAGTCGAACTGCAACTGGGGTATGCCGTTTTCAGCGGCTTGCGTCAGATTCATGGACAGACCGGGCTGTTGTTCGGCGTGCAATCACCCACTGTCACCGCCGCACAATTGCTCCAGCACATCGAGCAGTTCTTCTACGGCTTGCCGGCCATTATCGAACGACTCGATGATGCCGCCCTTGCCATGCAACGCCAGACGCTTGCCGATCAATTCGATGAAAGCGTCCTGTCCGGCAAAGAGGCAGCCGAATACCTGTGGCAGGCCCGGCTTGCCGGCCACTCGTCGGATTATCTGCCGCGATTGGTCAAGGCCATCGCTCAACTGGATCGCCCGGCATTACTGGCCGCTGCACAACGCCTGATCCGCGCCGAGGGTGGCTGGCACGGCCTGTCCAGTGACCCTGCGCCGGGCGCGCCATGGCAAGCGACACAATGATCATTACCGGGGCTGCAAGGAGCTTTCTCAAAGATTCACGGGCAATCCCTTTGAAATTTTGAGTAACATAGCAACCTAACTATTTGGAACATCTCGGCGCTGCCGTGGACTATACCTATGGATAGCGCTATCTCACCCACCTGAAGAAGGAGTCACCCGATGGCCTGGACCAAACCTGCTTACACCGACCTGCGCATCGGCTTCGAAGTCACCATGTACTTCGCCAGCCGCTGAGTTCTGCCTCAAGCAGAACATTGCAGTGCAACGCCTCGGCTCGCCGGGGCGTTTTATTTTCCGCGTTGAAATGATGGAGCGTTCATGTTCGTCCAGATTCTGGGTTCGGCCGCCGGTGGCGGTTTTCCGCAGTGGAACTGCAACTGCGTCAATTGCGCCGGTTTTCGCGACGGCAGCCTGAATGCCCGGGCCCGTACCCAATCGTCCATCGCCCTTTCCGATGACGGCGTGAACTGGGTGCTGTGCAATGCCTCGCCGGACATCCGTGCGCAACTCCAGAGCTTCGCCCCGATGCAGCCGGGCCGGGCCCTGCGTGATACCGGCATCAGCGCGATCATCCTGATGGACAGCCAGATTGACCACACCACCGGCCTGCTCAGCCTGCGCGAAGGCTGCCCGCATCAGGTCTGGTGCACGGACATGGTTCATGAGGACCTGAGCACCGGTTTCCCGCTGTTCACCATGCTCAAGCACTGGAACGGCGGGCTGGACTGGAACCGCATCGAACTCGATCAGAGCTTCACCGTCGCCGCCTGCCCGAACCTGCGCTTCACCCCGCTGCCGTTGCGCAGCGCCGCTCCACCCTACTCGCCGCACCGCTTCGATCCGCATCCGGGCGACAACATCGGTCTGATCGTCGAAGACCTCGGCACTGGCGGCAAACTGTTCTATGCCCCAGGCCTGGGCAAGGTCGACGCACCGCTGCTGGACATCATGGCCGGCAGCGACTGCGTGCTGGTGGACGGCACGCTGTGGGACGATGATGAAATGCAGCGCCGTGGCGTCGGCACCCGCACCGGTCGTGAAATGGGCCACCTCGCGCAAAATGGCCCCGGTGGCATGCTCGAAGTGCTGGAACAGCTTCCCGAGCAGCGCAAGGTGCTTATCCACATCAACAACACCAACCCGATTCTCGACGAAGACTCGCCTGAGCGCGCAGAACTGGTTCGGCGCAATGTAGAAGTGGCGTATGACGGCATGAGCATCGTCCTGTAACGAATGGCCCGGAGAACCGCAATGACCGACACCCCGCTGTCCCCCGCCGAATTCGAAGCGGCCCTGCGCGCCAAGGGCGCCTATTACCACATACATCACCCGTACCACGTGGCGATGTATGAAGGCCGGGCCACCCGCGAGCAGATTCAGGGCTGGGTTGCCAACCGCTTCTACTACCAGGTGAACATTCCTCTGAAAGACGCGGCGATCCTCGCCAATTGCCCGGATCGCGAGATCCGCCGCGAGTGGATCCAGCGCCTGCTCGACCACGACGGCGCCCCCGGCGAAGACGGCGGCATCGAGGCCTGGCTGCGTCTTGGCCAGGCCGTCGGCCTCGATCCGGATCAACTGCGCTCCCAGGAACTGGTATTGCCCGGCGTGCGTTTCGCCGTGGACGCCTACGTCAACTTCGCCCGCCGCGCCAATTGGCAGGAAGCCGCCAGCAGCTCGCTGACCGAGCTGTTCGCGCCACAGATCCACCAGTCGCGCCTCGACAGCTGGCCGCAGCATTACCCGTGGATCGACCCGACCGGTTACGAGTACTTCCGCACTCGCCTGGGTCAGGCGCGGCGTGATGTCGAGCACGGTCTGGCGATCACGCTCGAACACTACAAAACCCGCGAAGGCCAGGAGCGCATGCTGGAAATTCTCCAGTTCAAACTGGACATTCTTTGGAGCATGCTCGACGCCATGAGCATGGCCTACGAACTGAACCGCCCGCCGTATCACAGCGTCACCGATCAACGGGTCTGGCATAAAGGAATCGCCTTATGAGTTTCGACCGCAGCAAGACCCCGCGCTGGCGTCCCGGCTACCGCTTCCAGTACGAACCGGCCCAGAAAGGCCATGTGCTGCTGTACCCGGAAGGCATGATCAAGCTCAACGAAAGTGCCGCGCTGATCGGCGGCCTGATCGACGGTGAGCGGGATGTCGCGGCGATCATCGCCGAACTCGACAGACAGTTCCCCGGCGTCCCCGAGCTCGGTGACGACATCGAGCAATTCATGGAGGTTGCCCGTGCGCAGCACTGGATCGAACTTGCCTGAGTCATCGGTGCAAGTCCCGGCCAAACCGGAAATCGGCCTGCCGCTGTGGCTGCTCGCCGAGCTGACCTACCGCTGCCCGCTGCAATGCCCGTATTGTTCCAATCCACTGGATTTCGCCGAGCAGGGCAAAGAACTGAGCACCGAGCAGTGGATCAAGGTGTTCCGCGAAGCCCGGGAGATGGGTGCGGCACAACTGGGCTTTTCCGGGGGTGAACCGCTGGTGCGTCAGGATCTCGCCGAACTGATCCGTGAAGCGCGTCAGCTGGGCTTTTACACCAACCTGATTACCTCCGGCATCGGCCTGACCGAGCAGAAGATCAGCGACTTCAAGAAGGCCGGTCTCGACCACATCCAGATCAGTTTCCAGGCCAGCGACGAGCAAGTGAACAACCTGCTCGCCGGCTCGAAAAAAGCCTTCGCGCAGAAACTGGAAATGGCTCGCGCCGTGAAGGCCCACGGCTATCCGATGGTGCTGAACTTCGTCACCCATCGGCACAACATCGACAGGATCGACCGCATCATCGAACTGTGCATCGCTCTGGAAGCGGATTTCGTCGAACTTGCTACCTGCCAGTTCTATGGCTGGGCGCAGCTCAATCGTGTCGGTCTGTTGCCGACCAAGGAGCAACTGGTCCGCGCCGAACGCATCACCAACGAATACCGCGCCAAACTGGAAGCCGAGGGGCATCCATGCAAGCTGATTTTCGTTACCCCGGACTATTACGAAGAGCGACCGAAAGCCTGCATGAACGGCTGGGGCAGTCTGTTTCTGACGGTCACGCCGGACGGCACAGCCCTGCCTTGTCATGGCGCCCGACAGCTGCCGGTACAATTTCCCAATGTGCGCGACCACAGCATGCAGCACATCTGGTACGACTCGTTCGGCTTCAACCGCTTTCGCGGTTATGACTGGATGCCCGAGCCGTGCCGTTCCTGCGACGAGAAAGAACAGGACTTCGGCGGCTGCCGCTGCCAGGCGTTCATGCTCACCGGCGATGCCAGCAATGCCGACCCGGTGTGCAGCAAATCCGAACATCACGGCGTGATCCTCAAGGCCCGCGAAGAAGCCGAGCACGCCACCCAGACCATCGAACAACTGGCCTTTCGCAATGAACGAAACTCGCGCCTCATCGCCAAAGGCTGAACCTTTCAGCGCCACTGCCGCCGTTGCTGCCGGTGTGGATTTCGCCGAATTGCAGCTCGGCGCCAACGGTTTGTTCTGGAATGAATACCGTCCCGCCGATGCCGCGTGCCGGATCTGGCAGTGGCGCGACGGCGAGGCGAAATGTCTGACGCCTGCGGGTTTCAGCGTGCGCAGCCGAGTGTACGAATATGGTGGAGGGGCATTTTGTCTGACGCCCGGCGGAGTGGTTTTCGTCAACGAGGCGGATCAACAGCTGTATCGCCAGACTTTGGATGGAGAGCCCGAGATTCTGACGTCGGGCGAGTGCCGATATGGCGATCTGAATTTTTTCAACGGTCATGTGCTGGCCGTTGAAGAGAACGGTGATCGCCATCGGCTGGTGGCCATCGATCTGGCGACCGGTATCCGCCATATGCTGGTTGAAGGCGCGGATTTTTACGCATCGCCGATCATCAGCCCGGACGGTCAGCGCCTGGCGTGGATCGAGTGGAGCCGCCCGCACCAGCCGTGGACGTCCACCCGTTTGATGCTCGCCGAGCGCACAGATAATGGATTGTCTGCCCCACGTTGCGTGGCCGGAGAAACGCTTGAAGAATCGATCCAACAACCTCGCTTCGATGCCAATAGCCGACTGGGCTGCCTGACCGACCGTGGCGGCTATTGGCAGCCGTGGATTGAGTCTGCAGACGGGTTGCAACCGTTGCCCTGTGCCGCAGCCGATCACGCGCCAGCCCCTTGGCAACTCGGTGGCTGCACCTGGCTGCCCGTCGACGAAGGCTTTTTGGCGAGTTGGAGCGAAGGCGGTTTCGGTCGTCTGGCTTTCAACGGTGATGACTTCACCGGGGACTACAGTCGCTTTCGTCATCTGGCAGTCGATGATCGGTTCGTTTACTGCATCGCCGCCTCACCGGTCAGCCCTTCAGCGGTGCTCGCCATCGATCGCCAATCCCGTGAAGCAACAGTGCTGGCCGGCGGTGTCGCGCCGCTGCCCGCCGAACGCATCAGCCGACCGCAAACCCTGCGTTATCCCAGCGGCTCGGGCGAGGCGCACGGTTTCTTTTATCCAGCCACGAGCAGCGATGCGAAACCGCCGCTGGTGGTGTTCATCCACGGTGGCCCGACATCGGCCTGCTACCCGATGCTCGACCCGCGTATCCAGTACTGGACGCAGCGCGGCTTCGCTGTTGCGGATCTCAACTACCGGGGCAGCAGCGGTTATGGTCGGGAGTATCGGCAAGCGCTGCATCTGAGCTGGGGCGCGGTGGATGTCGAGGATGCGTGCGCGGTGGTGGCTTACCTGAACGATCGCGGCATGATCGACGGCGAGCGTGCATTCATTCGAGGCGGCAGTGCCGGTGGCTACACGACGCTGTGCGCCTTGGCGTTCCATCGGGTGTTTCGTGCCGGCGCCAGCCTGTATGGCGTCAGCGATCCGGTGGCTCTGGGCCGGGCGACTCACAAGTTCGAAGGCGACTATCTGGACTGGCTGATTGGTGATCCGGAGAAAGATGCCGACTGCTACGCCGCACGCACGCCGTTACTGCATGCAAACAACATTCGCGTGCCGGTGATTTTCTTTCAGGGAGAACTGGACGCGGTCGTCGTGCCGCAACAGACCCGCGACATGGTCGCGGCCCTGGAGCACAACGGCATTGAGGTCGAAGCGCATTACTACGCCGACGAACGCCACGGCTTTCGCCGGGCCGCGAACCAGGCCCACGCGCTGGAGCAGGAGTGGCGTTTCTATCGGCGAGTGATGGGCCTGTCGGATTGAAACTCAGCGCTTGGCGATGATGTACACCGCATGCACGATCCCGGGGATATAGCCACACAGCGTCAGCAGGATATTCAGCCAGAACGCGCCGCCGAACCCGACCTGC
The DNA here is from genome assembly GCF_046231795.1 of Pseudomonas sp. KCJK9016. NCBI lineage: Bacteria > Pseudomonadati > Pseudomonadota > Gammaproteobacteria > Pseudomonadales > Pseudomonadaceae > Pseudomonas > Pseudomonas sp. KCJK9016. Next base: position 70,769 of record NZ_JBJJMM010000014.1, read on the forward strand.
AGAAACACGCCCAGCGGCGGCAAGATAATGGCGATGATGATGCGGATGAAGTCCATGGGGCAGCTCCTGATTGGGGGCTGGCTCGACTGAGCCATACAAGCTAATCGACCTGTGCCGTTTGTCAGGGTTCAGTGCAACCCGCGATCTCGCCATTTGTTTATCACCCACCCACAAAAAAACGCCCCACGCCAAAAGAATCAGGCGTGGGGCGTGCGTTATACCGCGAGACGGTTCTTTAATTCGGGTAGGAAACTGCAGCTCAAACGGCAATCCCTTTGCGGCATTGCAGTTGCGCAGTGCGTACCCGGGAGAAAGCGCGGGCCAGGCGCAGGAGCATTTCGTCGATGTTGGCCTTGCTGACCGTGAGCGCAGGCGTGAAGCGCAGGCAGTCGGCTTGTGGCGCATTGAGCAGCAAGCCTTCGTGGAGCGCAGCTTTGACGACGGCTTCGGCAGAGTCTTCCGACAGCGTCAGCCCCCAGAACAGCCCTTGTCCACGCAACTCTCCATGCTCGTAACGGTGCGCCAGACGGGCGAGACCTTCGCGCAGATGCTGGCCGTTATCCCTGACCTGCTCGAGGAATGTACGGTCCTGCACAGTGTCGAGTACCACCAGGCCGGCGGCGGTCATCAGCGCATTGCCGTGATGGGTTCCGCCCAGTTCACCGGGGTTGAAACAACACGCTTTGCCGCGCGCCAGGAGCGCAGCCAGCGGGACACCACCGCCCAGACCCTTGCCCAACACGACAATATCGGCACGCACACCATAGGACTGTTCGGCGAGCAACGTGCCACAGCGGCCGATACCGGTCTGCACCTCGTCGAAAATCAGCAGAATCCCCAGTTCACGGCACAGGCGCTCGACACCCTTGAGGTAATGCTCGGTCGCTGGAATCACACCGGCATCGCTCTGGATCGGCTCGAGCATGATCGCCACGGTCTGCGCATCGACGGCCGCATGCAGTGCCGGCAGATCATTGAACGGCACCGGATCGAAGCCCGGCAACAGCGGCGCGAAGCGGTTGTGCAGGTTGCAACTGTCCGACGCCGAGATCGTCGCCAGACTATGCCCGTGGCAGCCTTGTCTGGCGACAATGATCCGCGACGCGCCGCCGCGATGCAGCTGACCCCATTTGCGCGCCAGTTTGATCGCGGCTTCACAGGCCTCGCTGCCACTGTTGAGCAGGTACGCCTGATCGCTGGAAGTGCCAGCGCACAGGCGCTCGGCAAGATTGAGCATGCCGCGGTTGTGCAGATGGAATCCGGGGTTGATCAGGGCCTGGGCCTGACCGGCAATGGCTTTTACCAGCGCCGAAGGGCTGTGGCCGAGGCTGTTGGCACCGCCGGCCTGGGCGAAATCCAGGTAGGCGCGGTCGTTGCTGTCCCAAAGCCAGGAGCCTTGACCACGAACGAAAACCTGCTGCGGGCGTTCCACGCTAGGCATCAGGTGTTCGGCATTAAGGCTATCAGCGCCCACCGACTCGTGGGGTTCGAAAGCCAGGTCATCGAGGCTTGGCGCCTGACGCCGCAAGCTGAACAGACTCATTGAATAAAACCTCGCGAAAGGCTTTTTGAACTGCCTAAGTAAACGTTATCGAAAACAACGCTGATCATCGCCCTTGTCCGGCCCTGAAGCCCTGAGGAAGCGGTTAGACTAGGCTCACTCACGGCTGACGGCCATTTCGTTTTCCCAGTATTTTCGATAAGTAACACTTATGGATTTCAAACAACTGCGTTATTTCGTCGCGGTCTACGAGGAGGGCCATGTGGGTCGCGCCGCCGAACGCCTGTCGATCTCTCAACCGGCGTTGTCCCAGCAGATCCGTCATCTGGAACAGAATCTCGACGTCACCCTGTTCGAGCGCAGCAGTAAACGCCTGCTGCCGACTCTGGCCGCTCACACGTTGTACAACCATGCACTGCCATTGCTCGACGGTATGCAGCGGGCTCGCGAGGCATTGGGCAACTTCAAGGGACAGGCACTGCGCACGCTGGCGATCGGCGTGCTGCAAACCGTGCACACCAGCCTGGTGCCGCAAATGCTCGAACGGGTACGCAAGGCCCAGCCGCATCTGGTGGTGCAGATTTATGAACTAACGGGACTGGAGATCGAGCGACGCCTGCTCAATGGCTCGCTGGATATCGGCATCAGCTATCTGCCGCCGCGCCAGCCGGGGCTGCATGGCGTGATGTTGTATGAAGATGAACTGACACTGGTCATCCCGGCAGATCATCCGTTGCGGGAGTTCAAGAAGGTCTCGATGAGTCAGGCTGCAGAATTGCCGATGTTGTTGCTGGGCGAAGAATTCCAGATTCGCCAGATCTGGCAGGCGCAACTGGCCAGCCTCGGGCGACGCCCGCAGGTGCAGGCAGAGCTGAACAACATGGTGGGGATTCTCGACAGTCTGCCCCATACACGGCTGGCGACGGTGCTGCCCGGGCGCTCACAAAAGGAATACGACGATCAGGATTTGCTGTGGAAACCGATCAGCGAGCCACGAGTACCGCTGAAGGTGGGTCTGGTGTGCCGTGATGTGCAACGCCAACAGGCGTCATTGGCCTTGCTCAGGACCTTGCTGGAAGAAGTGATGCAACGCGAGGACAAACCTCTCAAAGGCACGCCGGCCCTGGATTCGTTGGGCTGAAAACTTTTTTGCGGGCATAAGAAAACCCCGCCGAAGCGGGGTTTTGCAGACTGTTTCCCTGACATCCATTTCACTCCGCCACCCTGGCAGAATCCTTACGTGTCCGTGTTATTGCTTTGCGCTTCCTGCGCTACGTCCATGGAAAGTAGATTAGCTCTGGATCCAATCTGCGCCTATGGGAGAACAGCAGCACGTCATGTAAGAGATCGCTTACATGACGTCACATCCTCAAAACTGTGAGGCATCCAGCAGGAACAGGGATTCGCTGCCCGCTTTCACCGATGCGCTCAACGAGTGAATCCGCGGCAGCAGACGGGCAAAGTAGAACCGCGCTGTGCCGAGTTTGCTCGCATAAAAATCGTCCTGCGCTTCCTTGCCCAACGACGCCTTGGCCATCAGCGCCCACATGTACGCATAAGCGGTATAACCGAAGGCTTGCAAGTATTCGACCGACGCTGCGCCGATTTCGTTCGGGTTGGTTTTCGCCCGGTCCAGCAGCCACGAGGTCAGTTCGTCGAGAGTATCGACGGCATCGCTCAGCGGTTTGGTGAATTCGCCGAGGTCGGCACTCGCGGTCGCGGTGAAATGACGGATCTCGTCGGCGAACAGTTTGTAGAACGCCCCACCGCTGCCAACGATCTTGCGACCGACCAGATCCAGCGCCTGAATGCCGTTGGTGCCTTCGTAGATCTGGGTGATGCGCACATCACGCACCAGTTGCTCCTGACCCCACTCACGAATGTAGCCGTGACCACCGAAGATTTGCTGGCCGTGCACGGTGGTTTCCAGACCCAGGTCGGTCAGGAACGCCTTGGCCACCGGCGTCAGCAGCGCCACCAGATCCTCGGCGCGTTTACGGGTGGCTGCGTCCTCGCTGAACTTGGCGGTATCAAGCTGCATCGCCACGTAAGTGGAGAACGCGCGACCGCCCTCGTTCGAGGCTTTCATGGTCAGCAGCATGCGACGCACGTCCGGATGGACGATGATCGGGTCGGCGACCTTGTCCTTGTTCTGCGCGCCGGTCGGCGCGCGGCTCTGCAAGCGATCGCGAGCGTATTCAATGGCGTTCTGGTAAGAGCGCTCACCGGAAGCCAGACCCTGAATGCCGACGCCCAGGCGCTCGTAATTCATCATGGTGAACATCGCGGCCAGGCCTTTGTTCGGCTCGCCGACGAGATAACCCACGGCTTCGTCGAAATTCATCACGCATGTAGCCGAGGCCTGGATGCCCATCTTGTGTTCGATCGAACCACAGTTGGCCGGGTTGCGCGCACCCAGGCTGCCATCGGCATTGACCAGGAACTTCGGCACCAGAAACAGCGAAATGCCTTTCGGCCCCGCCGGTGCATCCGGCAGCTTGGCCAGCACCAGGTGGATGATGTTTTCGGTCAGATCATGTTCACCGCCGGTGATGAAGATTTTCGTGCCGCTGACCTTGTAGGAACCGTCGGCCTGAGGCTCGGCCTTGGTGCGGATGATGCCCAGATCGGTGCCCGCATGCGGCTCGGTCAGGCACATGGAACCGGCCCAGATGCCGGCGTACATGTTCGGCAGGTAAGCGGCTTTAAGTTCTTCGCTGGCGTGGGCGTTGATCGACAGGCACGCGCCGGCGGTCAGCATCGGGTACAGACCAAAGGACAGGCTGGCGGAGTTGACCATCTCTTCGACCTGGGCCGACACGGCCTTGGGCATGCCCATGCCACCGTAGGCCGGATCACCGCCGACGCCGACCCAGCCGCCTTCGGCATAAGTCTGATAGGCCTGCGGGAAACCGGCCGGTGTGGTGACGGCACCCTCGGCCCAGTGACAGCCTTCTTCGTCGGCCGCGCGGCTCAGGGGCGCGATGCTTTTGCTGGTGACCTTGCCGGCCTCTTCAAGAATGGCTTCGACGGTTTCGGCGTCGACAGTCTCGGCCAGTGCCGGTAGTTCGGCCCAGAGCTTGGCGACTTCGAACACTTCATTGAGGACAAAGCGCATATCGCGCAGCGGCGCTTTATAGTCAGCCATGGCAAACCTCGCAAAGATCAAAACAGGTGATTCGTGGAAGGAAGTTTTCGTTGAGCCCGAGTGTAACCCAACAACTTTTGCGACACATAGGGTCAAGCCATGACTTGTTTGTTATTTTTGGTCACCAGATTAGCCGTAAAAAAGCCCGCAGTCAGCGGGCTCTTTTGTTTATCAGTGCCGGGCGTTGAACGCGCCTCATCGCTCAACCCGCTGCGCTGTCCATACGTACCGCGCCACGGCGGTTCTGACCGAACGCCATCACACAGTTCCGGCCCGCGCCCTTGGCGGCGTAGAGCGCCTGGTCGGCGGACTTGAGCACGTCTTCCGGCGTGCGCTGCTCCACTCTTTCGGCGACACCGATACTGACCGTGACCGATACGCTGGACGCACCGGAGCCGCCACGACGCTGGCGCCCCTGTTGATCGTCCTGCGGACGGCTTTCCTGGTTGCGCAGCTGGATGTTGTAGGACGCAATCGATTCCCGGATGACTTCCAGGTGCGGCATGCATTCCTCGAGTGTCTTGCCCGCGAACACCAGGGCAAACTCTTCACCGCCGTAGCGATACGCCCGACCGCCGCCACTGACTTTCGACAGTTTGCTGGCAACCAGCCGCAAAACCTGGTCACCCACGTCGTGGCCATGGGTGTCGTTGAATTTCTTGAAGTGATCGACATCGCTCATCGCCAGCACATAGTTGCGTCCCAGACGCTGCATGCGTTCGTTGAGTGCGCGACGCCCCGGAAGACCGGTGAGCTCGTCGCGAAAAGCCATTTGATAGGCTTCATGCGCCACCGCAGCGGCAATCATCAGCATCACCTGGCTGCACATGATGTTCAGCGTGAACGGCAGAATGAAGGTTTTCGGCAGCATCCAGAACACCCCGAGCAACCCCACCAGTTGCGCCGCGTGCAGCGGACGCGGATGTCGCCAATATTGCCAGGCCAGCAGCAGGAACGCCGAAAGAAATACCGGGTAGCACATCTGGATCAGACTCATCCAGGCCCCGTGCAAAGCCGGCCAGCGGATCTCCGAAAGCCACATCAACAGAGCCTGGGGATAACTTTGCTCGAGTCCCAGCGCCACGCTGCCAAAAGCCAGCAGCACGGCGAAACGCGCCACCATGTCCTGGAACAGATGCGTGCGTTCCTGCCACGCCGCGAACAAACCGAACAGCAACGGCAGCAGCAGACAGACCAGATGGAACACCACAGCGGCGTCTTCGCGCACCTTGCCGTTGTCACGGTAATAGTCGGTCTGGGTGTCGAGCAGAAAGTAGGCGATGTACACCGTGACCATCAGAAACAGTTCACGCTGGCGTCGATAGACCGCGCAATACGAACCGCCCAGTAACAGCACCAGGGTTGGCAGCACGTTGAACAGTGAGGTGAAGAACACGTTGAGGTCTTTGACGTACGCAGCCGCCAACCCCGCAAGCAACAACAGCAGTGAAGGTAAAAAGTGACTGAAACGTACAGCGGAAGAACGCGGCAAGGGTAAAGCTCCGACCGTCTTGGCAAAGAGATGGCATTGTGCCTGCAATGTGACCAGTTAGGCACACACAATGTGATCCAGATCACAGGTTGTCTCTTTAACGGCTGAATCCCTCGGTTTCTGAGCCTTCAATCAAGGTTTTTTCCCTGATAAACATGAAACTTGCGCGATGACCGCCCTACATGATGGACACCACGGCCATTTCCTCTGAGAGATCGTCGCTGGTGGGTGCGGCGCCCAATCATCCTCCGTTCGATACGATCGAGAAAATCCAGGACAAAAAAAAACCGCCGCTCCCGAGGAGCGACGGTTTCATGGAACCCGCACCGAGGCTTAGTAGCCCAGCGAGAAGTTCTCTTCCTTCATGTCCATCAGGTTGTTGGCGCCCGACAGCATGGCCGCCACGTGCGTACGGGTACGCGGCAGGATGCGCTGGAAGTAGAAGCGCGCGGTTTGCAGCTTGGCGGTGTAAAACGCCTCGTCGGTGGTGCCGGCGGCCAGTTTCTCGGCAGCCAGACGTGCCATGTCGGCCCAGAAGTAAGCCAGGCAGGCGTAACCGGAGTACATCAGGTAGTCCACGGAGGCCGCGCCGACTTCTTCACGATCTTTCATGGCGGCCATACCGACCTTCATGGTCAGTTCGCCCCATTCCTTGTTCAGTGCAGCCAGCGGTGCGACGAATTCCTTGACGGCTTCGTTGCCTTCGTTGTTCTGGCAGAACTTGTGGACGATCTTGGTGAAGCCTTTGAGAGCCTCGCCCTGGGTCATCAACACTTTACGGCCCAACAGGTCGAGTGCCTGGATGCCGGTGGTGCCTTCATACAGCATCGAGATACGGCTGTCGCGAACGTTCTGCTCCATGCCCCACTCGGCGATGAAGCCATGGCCGCCGTAAATCTGCACGCCGTGGTTGGCGGATTCGAAACCGACTTCAGTCATGAACGCCTTGGCGATCGGAGTCATGAAGGCCAGCAGTGCGTCGGCTTTCTTTTTCTCTTCTTCGTCCACGCCGTATTTGACGATGTCGACCTGCTTGGCAGTGAAGTACACCATCGCACGGTTGCCTTCGGCGAATGCCTTCATGGTCAACAGCATGCGGCGTACGTCTGGGTGCACGATGATCGGGTCAGCGGCCTTTTCCGGCGCTTTCGGGCCAGTCAGGGAACGCATTTGCAGACGGTCGCGGGCGTATTTCAGACCACCCTGGAAGGCGATTTCGGCATGGGCCAGACCTTGCAGCGCGGTACCCAGACGTGCGGTGTTCATGAAAGTGAACATGCAGTTCAGGCCTTTGTTCGCCGGGCCGATCAGGAAACCGGTCGCGCCGTCGAAGTTCATGACGCAGGTGGCGTTGCCGTGGATGCCCATCTTGTGTTCGATGGAGCCACAGCTCACTGCATTGCGAGCACCGATGGTGCCGTCGGCGTTCGGCAGGAACTTCGGAACGATGAACAGGGAAATGCCTTTGGTGCCGGCCGGTGCATCCGGCAGACGGGCCAGTACGATGTGGACGATGTTGTCGGCCATGTCGTGTTCACCGGCCGAGATGAAGATCTTGGTGCCGGAGACTTTGTAGGAGCCGTCGGCCTGAGGTTCGGCCTTGGTGCGCAGCATGCCCAGGTCGGTGCCGCAGTGAGGTTCGGTCAGGCACATGGTGCCTGTCCATTCGCCCGACACCAACTTGGTCAGATAGGCTTCTTGCTGCTCTGGAGTGCCGTGCTCGGAGATGGTGTTCATCGCGCCGTGCGACAGGCCCGGGTACATGCCCCACGACCAGTTGGCTTCGCCGACCATCTCGCTGACAGCCAGGCCCAGCGACTCAGGCAGGCCTTGACCGCCGTGCTCGACGTCATGGGCCAGGCTTGGCCAGCCGCCTTCAACGAATTGCTTGTAGGCTTCTTTGAAGCCAGTCGGGGTTTTCACGCCAGACTCGCTCCAGGTACAACCTTCGATGTCACCCACGCGGTTCAGCGGCGCCAGCACCTGCTCACAGAACTTGGCGCCCTCTTCGAGAATGGCGTCAACCATGTCCGGCGTTGCGTCTGCGCAGGCTGGAAGGCTCTGATAGTGCGCTTCATAGCCGAGCAGTTCGTCACGTACGAAGCGAATATCACGCAAGGGGGCCTTGTAGTCAGGCATAGCGATAAACCTCTGCTGATGTAACCGGGAATGAACGACCGCATTGATTTGTTGTGACGGTCAAACAGTTGTTTGAAACATACGTTTACGCCGAAATCTTGTCAAGCGCCGATCTTTTGCCGTTCGTCTCTCAGTTTGTTTGTTAACCAAAGATGCCTGAGTGGAGACGCATTCCTTCGGAATAGCGAATTTCACACAAAAACCGCCATTGGCTTTCGAAGATATAGAAATGGCTTCCAAAGCCAATAAAACCTGTCATTTTTGCCAGTTGGCACGCTTCTGATTTGCGGATTTCATGAGCAGGCGAAGAGGCAGCCCAGCCTTGAGCAGTATCAGGAGATCGACATGATTAACCCATCTCATATTGGTGCGCAGGCAAAGAACCCGGATCTCGATTCCACCTTTGGCCAAGACGGACTCTATCATCCAGTTTCAAATCAGTTCGGCGACGTCCGCGCCGTCGGATTGAATGTCGATGAGTCCATCAATCTGGCCATCAGATTGAGCGATGGAAAGTTTCAATTCGACAGGGCGACGGCGGACGGCCGTCAAATCCCGGGCTTTACCCCGACCATCGCGCCGTTTGGTCCCGATGGCTCATTTACTCCATACCGGCTTTTGCGTCAGAGCGACGGCAAGATCCTCATGCTGGGCGCTTTCAGACGATACTCCGATGACGCAAGCCTGGCGGGTGTAACGAGGTTCAATAGCAATGGAACACCGGATCTGGTGTTCGGGCGCAAATTGCTGTCGCCCATTCCCCAGGGAACGACAACCCCAAGATTCGAAAAAAAGCTCGTTGATGGATGCGTTCAAGCCGACGGCAAAATCCTGATAGCGTGCGCTTATCAAACGGGCAGTCCAAACTCTTCGGACTTCATCAGCCAGCTGATACGTTTAAATATCGACGGGTCAGATGATCTCACCTTCGGCACATCGGGTCGTATCGATCTGAACTTTGGAGGGGCGCGTACTTTTGTGTCAGATGTTCAAATCCAGGATAGTGGGAACATCGTAGCGCTGGGCAGCACGGGAACAAACGCTTTCGAAACTCTCGTCATAGCTCGATACGATAGCCACGGGCAAATCGATAAGTCCTTTGGTGAAAATGGCTATTTCAAATTCAGACATTCACCGCAGCACAATACCGTTCCGAACTGGCTTGGCGTGATGGGTGAGAAGTTGTGGATTGCAGGCAATGTTACGGGTCCCATACGAAGTGCTCTGCTAATGCGATTGACGGCTGAAGGCAATTTTGACCAAACCTTCAATGGCGGTGAGCCAGTACTGACGAATGCACCCTTCACAGATCTCCAATGGAATTCAGCCATTATTCAAAAAAACGGCGGAATCATTACAGTGGGGAGCGTGGAAAATCCGGCCTCTATTATCATTCGACGCTTTAACGAGGACGGTACACCAAATACTGAACGTCAATGGCTACCACTACCCGGTGGCACAGCAGACGCCGTGATGCAGACATCCACAAGGCTGATTGTCGCCGTCAGATCCTCGTTAGTACCTGAACCGAGCGATAACCCCCTCGTTTTGGGCGTGCTCACGACCCCGGCGACATCATGACCACACAATGAAAAAGAGCGCTCAACAGTGTCTTGAGCGCTCTTTTTCATGAAAGTCTTGAAACGCGTACGCGCGGAACTCAGGCAAACGTATCAATGATCGTACCGAGCATTTCATCGGATGCCTTGGCGACTTTCGTGCCCAGCTCCACTTGAAACTTGCCCTGGGCCATCTCGGCCATGGCGCTGCCCGGATCCATTTGCTGACTGCGATCCACACCGCGCAGGCGATCGATCTGGGCCTCGGAAGACTGGCTGGTGACCGAGCGCTCGATGGTGTTGTTGGCGATCTGGCTGGCAGCCTGATCGACGCGATTCTGCCCGGTCTGAATGGTGCTCAGACCTGCATAAAAAGCTGTGTTTCCGGAGATTTCCATGGGAGCTCTCATCCTTGGGAAGGATCAATGGCTGCCATTGAACCAGAGGCGTCAGAAAAATACCCGTCAAAAACACTAATGGCACAGTGCCTTGTCATAGCCAAAATCAGTCGAGCAGATCCAGTTGCAAATGGTCGGCGACCGCCTCGGCGCTCACGGCCTTGAGTTTCGGCACTCGCCCCAGGCACGGCGCCGGAATGCGCTCGGCCAGTGTCGCGAGGTTTTCTTCAAGCCGCGACGTCTTCGGATCAATGATGTTCGCCACCCATCCCGCCAGTTGCAGTCCGTCTCGGGCAATCGCTTCGGCCGTCAGCAAAGCATGGCTGATGCACCCAAGACGCACACCCACCACCAGAATCACCGGCAACTGCAACGCTATCGCCAGGTCCGACAGATTGTCCTGATCCGCCAAAGGCACCCGCCAGCCACCCGCGCCTTCAATCAAAGTGAAGTCGGCGTTCATGGCCAGAATCTCGCGCATCGGTGCCAGCAGCGATTGCACGGTCAGCGCCACACCTGCCTCTCGTGCCGCCAGATGCGGCGCGATCGCCGGCTCGAACGCTACCGGATTGACCTGTTGATAAGTCAGCGGCAAAGAGCACTCGGCCTGCAATGCCAGAGCATCTGAGTTGCGCAGGCCTTTGGGCGTCACGACACAACCGGACGCCACCGGCTTGCCCGCCGCCGTGCTCAACCCTGCTGATTTGGCAGCATGCAGCAACCCGGCGGCCACGGTAGTCTTGCCGACGTCGGTGTCGGTTCCGGTGATGAAATAGGCTGCGCTCATAAGGGTTTCTCCAACACGGCGTAAACCACCTGATAAGTCGCCGGCAGTCCCGCAGGTTGACGGAAATGCTCGTAGGCTTCGATCAGCCCCAGAATCCGCGCCCGCCCGGTCAATCCGCCCGGCCGACCGGGATTCAGGTTATGCGCGCCCAGCGCCTTGAGTTCATGCGTCAGGCTGCGCACATCCGGGTAATGCAGCACATGTGGCCGATTCTCCAGACTGACCGTGCGCAAACCACTGGCCACGCACAATTGTTCGTAGCGGGCGAACTCGCGGAAGCGGTTGACGTGCACCAGGCCATCGACCTGACGCCAGCTGTTGCGCAATTCATACAGCGTCCCTACACAAAGACTAGCAAACGCGAAAATCCCCCCCGGTTTCAGCACCCGGAAGGCTTCGCCGAGCACCGATTCGAAGTCCGCACACCACTGCACGGCGAGGCTGGAGAAAATCAGATCGCAGGTCGAATCCTGCAACGGCAAGCGTTCGGCATCGCCAGCAATAAAGTGTGTGGCACCGCCCAAAGGCCGGGCGTGATTGAGCATGCCCTCGGCGATGTCCAGCGCCAGCCCTTCGTTATCAACAAAACATTCGGCCAGCGCCCGGGTGAAATAGCCGGTGCCACAGCCCAGATCCAGCCAGCGTGAGGGAAGAAAACCCACCGGCAAGCGATTCAACAATTGCGTGCCGACATCACGCTGCAACTCGGCGACGCTGTCGTAGCTGGCCGCTGCACGGGAAAAGGAAGCCGCCACCTGGCGCTTGTCTGGCAAGCCGCCAGGCAACGCCGCAACAGACAAATCAGTCATCACCGCACTCACTTAAAAACGCCTGGATAGCACCGGCCACACCGTGGGGATCCTCCAGAAGAAACGCATGGCTGGCCTGCTCGATCAGCCCGACTTCGACATCCGCCAGCAACGCGAACAACTCGCCTGCAGCCTCCGCCGGCACCAACCCGTCCAACCCGCCAAACAGATGCAATTGCGGACCTCGAAACACCTGCAAGGCATTACGCGTATCGATCTGTGCCAACAACTCCAGACCTGCCACCAGTGCCGCCGGCGAAGTGTTCGGCGCTCCGCCGAGCAACAGCCGCGACAAGCCACGCGGGTCTTGCGCACCTTGAGCACATAACAGAGAAAAACGCTTGAGGGTCTGGCGCGGGTCAGCACTGCAACCGGCCAAAAACGCATCGAAGGTTTCCGCCGGCATCGCGCTCGGCCATTGTTCATGAACAACGAAAGAAGGATTACTCGCCAACGTCAGCAGGCCACAGCAATGTTCGCCACGCCGCGCCGCCAGTTCAGAAGCCAGCATGCCGCCCAGCGACCAGCCACCGAGCCATGCATCCTGGGGAATGCGCTCATCGAGTTCGTCGAGCCAGTCTGCAGGATCACTGGATTCCAGCTCCGGCAACGGTTCGATCTCCACCGTCAGGTGTTCATCGAGCCCACGCAGCGCCGCCGCCAACGGCTCCAGCGGGGAAACACCAAGGCCCCAGCCGGGGAGCAGAATCAATCGATCACGCATGGCTTGGCTCCGACTTCAGTTGGGCAAAGCAATCGGCCAGTCCTTCCAACAATAGTTGCACCTGCGCCTCACTGTGGGCGGCGGTCAGGGTGACCCGCAGCCGCGCACTGCCGGCAGGCACAGTCGGCGGTCGGATCGCGGTGACCATCAGTCCACGCTCGCGCAGCATCTGCGACAAACGCACGGCACGACCGGCATCACCGATCAGGATCGGCTGGATCGGCGTGAAGCTGTCCATCAGTTCCAGTCCGATCTGTTCGGCGCCGTGGCGGAACTGGCGGATCAGCGTTTGCAGATGCTCGCGGCGCCAATGCTCGCTGCGTAGCAGTTCCAGGCTTTTAAGCGTCGCGCAGGCCAGCGCCGGCGGCTGGCTGGTGGTGTAAATGTAAGGGCGGGCGAACTGGATCAGGCTTTCGATCAATTCTTCACTGCCGGCCACGAATGCGCCCGCCGTACCGAACGCTTTGCCGAGCGTACCGACCAGAACCGGCACGTCCTCCTGGCTCAGACCGAAATGCTCGACGATCCCGCCACCGTTCGCGCCCAGAGGACCGAAGCCGTGAGCGTCATCGACCATCAACCACGCGCCCTTGGCCCTGGTTTCCCGGGCCAGCGCTGGCAGATCGGCAAGGTCGCCGTCCATGCTGAACACGCCGTCAGTAACCACCAGCGTATTTCCGGTGGCTTTCTCCAGACGCTTGGCCAGGCTGTCGGCGTCGTTGTGCAGATAACGATTGAAGCGTGCTCCGGACAACAGTCCGGCATCCAGTAGCGACGCATGATTGAGCCGGTCTTGCAGCACCGTATCGCCCTGCCCGACCAGTGCCGTGACCGCGCCGAGGTTGGCCATGTAACCGGTGGTGAACAATAGCGCACGCGGGCGGCCGGTGAGGTCGGCCAGGGCCTCTTCCAGTTCGTGATGCGGGCCGCTGTGGCCGATCACCAGATGCGAGGCTCCGCCGCCGACGCCCCACTTCGAGGCACCGTGACGCCAGGCTTCGATCACTTGCGGGTGATTGGCCAGGCCCAGGTAATCGTTGTTGCAGAACGCCAGCAGCGGCTGACCGTCAACCACCACTTGTGGCCCTTGCGGGCTTTCAAGCAGCGGTCGCCGGCGATAGAGATTTTCGGCACGACGGGCAGCAAGGCGTGCGGCGAGATCGAAAGACATGCAAGCCTCACGGGTGGCAAATGAATCAGCAGGCGCCGCCCGAGGCAGCGCCTGAGAAGAACGGGCGGTCAGACAGCGGCGTTATAGAACTGCTCGCTGCTCTTCTGCTCCACCAGTGCCTGTTCGATGGCGGCCTGGTGCACTTCGTCGGCGTGCTCTTCACGGGCTTCCGGCTGAATGCCCAGACGTGCAAACAGCTGCATGTCCTTGTCGGCCTGCGGGTTGGCGGTGGTCAGCAGTTTGTCGCCGTAGAAAATCGAGTTGGCGCCGGCGAAGAACGCCAGGGCCTGCATCTGCTCGTTCATCGCTTCGCGGCCGGCTGACAGGCGAACGTGTGATTGCGGCATCAGGATCCGCGCCACGGCGAGCATGCGGATGAAGTCGAACGGATCGACGTCGTCGGCGTTTTCCAGCGGCGTGCCGGCCACTTTCACCAGCATGTTGATCGGCACCGACTCTGGATGCTCCGGCAGGTTGGCCAGCTGGATCAGCAGGTTCGCACGGTCATCGAGGGACTCGCCCATGCCGAGGATGCCGCCGGAGCAGATTTTCATGCCGGCATCGCGCACGTAGGCCAGGGTCTGCAGACGCTCGCTGTAGGTGCGGGTGGTGATGATGCTGCCGTAGAACTCCGGCGAAGTGTCGAGGTTATGGTTGTAGTAATCGAGGCCGGCCTTGGCCAGCGCTTCGGTCTGCTCCTGATCGAGACGACCGAGGGTCATGCAGGTTTCAAGGCCCATGGCCTTAACGCCTTCGACCATTTTCAACACGTACGGCATGTCCTTGGCCGACGGGTGCTTCCACGCGGCGCCCATGCAGAAACGGGTCGAACCGATGGCCTTGGCGCGGGCAGCCTCTTCGAGGACTTTCTGCACTTCCATCAGCTTTTCTTTTTCCAGCCCGGTGTTGTAGTGACCGGACTGCGGACAATATTTGCAATCTTCCGGGCAGGCGCCGGTCTTGATCGACAACAGGGTGGAAACCTGGACGCGGTTGGCGTCGAAATGCGCGCGGTGCACCGTCTGCGCCTGGAACAGCAAATCGTTGAACGGCTGAACGAAGAGTGCTTTGACTTCGGCCAAAGTCCAGTCGTGACGCAGGGTGGCAGTGGTGCTGGCGCTCATGGGCGATTCCTTGGTTATGCTTGGCTTGTGCCCGGGGAAACGCAATACCCACAGGCACGACACGGATGTTCGGCATATTTAAGGAAGAGCCATGCACTGTCAACCACATCAACATAGATCGGTTTACATCTGGTTAAATAATAACCAAACCTGCTTGCTTTGCGATGAGCCGGCGGAAACCGATACCCCTCTCTGCACGGCATGCGAAACCGACCTGCCCTGGCTGGGCGATCAATGCATGACTTGCGCATTGCCGCTGCCCGCAGCAGGCCTGACCTGCGGCGACTGCCAGAGGAATCCGCCCGCCTTCGAACAGGTGGTGGCGCCCTGGTCTTACGGGTTTCCGGTGGACAGCCTGATCACCCGCTTCAAACATAACGCCAAATGGCCCTTTGGCAACCTGATGGGCGAGGTTCTCGGGCAATTCCTGCAACATCGCTTCGACGAAGACCTCCCGCGCCCGGATGCCTTGCTGCCGGTGCCATTGGCGGACAAGCGTCTGCGGCAACGCGGCTTCAATCAGGCGGCCATGCTCGCGCGGTGGCTCGGCAAGCGACTGGATCTGCCCTGTGAAGAACATCTCCTGCGACGTATCCAGGACACCGACGCCCAGCAGGCACTGGATGCCAAGGCGCGCAAGCGCAATCTGCGCAACGCCTTCAATCTGCTGCCGCAGGCCAATGTGCGCGGCCGGCATCTGGCATTGGTCGATGATGTACTGACCACCGGTGCCACGGCTCAGGCACTGGCGCGGCTGCTGGTGGACGCCGGCGCCACGCGGGTCGACGTGTACTGCCTGGCCCGCACACCGAAACCTGGCGACGCGGCTTGACTCGCACGCGCCAAGCGGCCAACTTCCTCCTCCACCAACCCAGCACAAAGCACCCGACATGTCCCTGCCCAGCCTGTTGTCCCAGCACATCGTCCGCCGCCCGCAGCGCATCGCCCTGCTGCAACACATCGCCGAACAGGGTTCGATCACACGCGCCGCCAAAAGCGCAGGCCTGAGTTACAAGGCGGCATGGGACGCCATCGATGAGTTGAACAACCTCGCACAAAAACCTCTGGTTGAACGGGCTGTCGGCGGCAAGGGCGGCGGTGGCGCGAAACTGTCCAGCGAAGGTGAACGGGTGCTGCGTCTTTATCAGAAGCTGCAAGCCTTGCAGGCGCAGGTGCTGGAAGCTGCCGAAGACGCCAGCGATCTGGATCTGCTCGGGCGTTTGATGCTCAGGACCAGCGCTCGCAATCAGCTGCACGGCAAAGTCCTCGGCATCGAGCCTCAGGGCCGCAATGACCTGATCCGCCTCGAACTGGCAGAAGGCCTGTGCATCGACGCGCAAATCACTCATGACAGCACCGTGCATCTGGAACTGCAAACCGGCACCGAAGTGGTGGCATTGATCAAGGCTGGCTGGCTCGAACTGTTGGGCAACGGGCAAGCTGCAACATCTGGTCACAATCTTCTCGAAGGCACTCTCGAAGCGATTCTCGACGCCGAGGACGGCCCCAGCGAAGTGCGCATCGCCCTGCCCAATGGCCAGACACTCTGCGCCCTGGCCGAGCCGCTGCACTTGCGCACCAGCAAACTGAGCGTCGAACAACCGGTGCGGGTGCAGTTCTCGCCGTCCAATGTGCTGATCGGCACACCGCTCTAGTCGCAAGCCCTGCAACAAAAGCTTCATCGCCTCTCATTAAGGTGGCTGCCAAAACCAAGCAGGGAGCCTGATGTGAGCCTATTAGAAGAAAACCAATCCACTGACCTGGAAAAAATGGTCGGCATGAGCCGTCGCGGTTTCATCGGTGCCGGCGCACTGTGCGGCGCGGCGATGTTCCTCGGTGGCAGCCTGTTGAGCCGTAGCGCGCTGGCCACCGGTGTCAGCGCCGGCAACAGCCGCCTGCTCGGCTTCGACAGCATTCCGGCCGCCACTACTGACACCATCCACCTGCCCAAGGGCTACAACTCGTCGGTGCTGATCAGTTGGGGCCAGCCCCTGCACAAGAACGGCCCGGCCTTCGACCCGAGCGGCAACGGCACCGCGGCTGCACAGGAAGTGCAGTTCGGTGACAACAACGACGGCATGAGCCTGTTCGCCTTTCCGGACGACAAAAATCGCGCCCTGATGGCGATCAACAATGAATACACCAACTACCGCTATCTCTACCCCCACGGCGGCCTGCCGCAGTCGGCGGAAGACGTGCGCAAGGCGCTGGCCTGCGAAGGTGTGTCGGTGATCGAAGTGGCGCGCAAGAACGGCCAGTGGCAGTTCGTCCAGGGCTCACGTTACAACCGGCGCATTCACGGCAACTCGCCGCTGCGCATCAGCGGTCCGGCGGCCGGCCATGAACTGATGAAAACCAGTGCCGACAAGCATGGCAGGAAAGTCCTCGGCACCTTCCAGAACTGCGCCAACGGCAAGACACCGTGGGGCACTTACCTGACCTGTGAAGAAAACTTCACCGACTGCTTCGGCAGCAGCAACGCCCAGCAACAGTTCGACCCGGCGCAGAAACGCTACGGCGTGACAGCCGCCAGCCGCGAGATCAACTGGCATCCGTTCGATCCGCGCTTCGACATGGCGAAGAACCCGAACGAGCTGAACCGTCACGGCTGGGTGGTGGAAATCGACCCGTTCGACCCGCAGTCGATCCCGGTCAAACGCACCGCGCTGGGTCGCTTCAAACACGAAAACGCCGCCCTGGCCGAGACCGACGATGGTCGCGCCGTGGTGTACATGGGCGACGACGAACGCGGCGAGTTCATCTACAAATTCGTCAGTCGCGACCGCATCAATTACCGCAACGCCAAAGCCAACCGCGACATCCTCGATCACGGCACCCTGTACGTGGCGAAGTTCGACGCGGGCGACGGCAATCCGGACCATCCAAAAGGCCAGGGCCAGTGGATCGAGCTGACCCACGGCAAGAACGGCATCGACGCCAGCAGCGGTTTTGCCGATCAGGCAGAGGTGCTGATCCACGCACGCCTGGCAGCCAGCGTGGTCGGCGCCACACGCATGGACCGTCCGGAGTGGATCGTGGTCAGCCCGAAAGACGGCCAGGTCTATTGCACCCTGACCAACAACGCCAAACGCGGCGAAGACGGGCAACCGGTGGGTGGCCCGAACCCGCGCGCGAAGAACGTCTACGGGCAGATCCTGCGTTGGCGCACCGACCGCGACGATCACGGTTCGAAGACTTTCGGCTGGGATCTGTTCGTGGTGGCCGGCAACCCGAGCGTGCACGCCGGTACACCGAAAGGCGGCTCGTCGAATATCACCCCGCAGAACATGTTCAACAGCCCGGACGGCCTCGGCTTCGACAAGGCGGGCCGACTGTGGATTCTCACCGACGGTGATTCGAGCAACGCCGGGGATTTTGCCGGGATGGGCAACAACCAGATGCTCTGCGCCGACCCCGGGACCGGCGAGATTCGCCGCTTCATGGTCGGGCCGATCGGTTGCGAGGTCACCGGGATCGCCTTCTCGCCTGACCAGAAAACTCTGTTTGTCGGGATTCAGCATCCGGGCGAGAACGGCGGTTCGACCTTCCCCGAGCATTTGCCGAACGGCAAGCCGCGCTCTTCGGTGATGGCGATTACCCGCGAGGATGGCGGGATCATCGGCGCCTGATTCTGCGACGCTTTAATCGTTCCCGTGCCCTGCACGGGAACGATCCCCCTCAAGACAGCCCGTCTGCGCTACCATGCTGGGCCGGACGCGGCAGCCTGCCGCGCGCAGGAGTCAGCATGGCCCACCCGTTTGAAACCCTCACCCCAGACCTCGTGCTCGATGCCGTCGAGAGCATCGGTTTTCTCAGCGACGCGCGCATCCTGGCGCTCAACAGTTACGAAAACCGCGTCTATCAGATCGGCATCGAAGACGCCGAACCGCTGATCGCCAAGTTCTATCGCCCGCAGCGCTGGAGCAACGAAGCCATTCTCGAAGAACACCGGTTCACCTTCGAACTGGCGGACGTCGAGATCCCGGTGGTGGCGCCACTTGTCCACAACGGCCAGACCCTGCACGAACACGCCGGTTTTCGTTTCACCCTGTTTCCCCGACGCGGTGGCCGGGCGCCGGAGCCGGGCAATCTCGATCAGTTGTATCGTCTCGGCCAGCTGCTCGGGCGCATGCACGCGGTCGGAGAAAACAGGCCTTTCGAACACCGCGAAGCGCTTGCCGTGAAGAACTTCGGCCATGACTCGCTGCGCACTTTGCTGGAAGGCAACTTCATCCCCAAGAGCCTGCTGCCGGCCTACGAGTCCGTCGCCCGCGACCTGCTCAAGCGGGTGGAGGACATCTACGCCGCCACGCCGCACCAGAACATCCGCATGCACGGCGACTGCCACCCCGGCAACATGATGTGCCGCGACGAGATGTTCCACATCGTCGACCTCGACGACTGCCGCATGGGCCCGGCGGTGCAGGACATCTGGATGATGCTCGCCGGCGACCGTCAGGAATGTCTCGTACAGCTGTCGGAATTGATGGACGGTTACAACGAATTCCATGATTTCGATCCGCGCGAACTGGCGCTGATCGAACCGCTGCGCGCTCTGCGCCTGATGCACTACAGCGCCTGGCTGGCCCGACGCTGGGACGATCCGGCATTCCCCCACAGTTTTCCGTGGTTCGGCAGCGAGCGTTATTGGGGTGATCAGGTGCTGGCGTTGCGCGAACAGCTGGCGGCATTGAGTGAAGAGCCGTTGAAGCTTTTCTGACACGACACGTCTATACAACTGCCCGTACAATCACCGCTTTGTCAGTTGCCTGAGCAAGGACTCTGCATGCAAGCCGCCAACCCGCGCCGCGGGTACATTCTGGGCCTGAGTGCCTACATCATCTGGGGCCTTTTCCCGCTTTACTTCAAAGCCATCGCCGAAGTGCCGGCAGTGGAGATCATCATTCACCGCGTGCTGTGGTCTGCGCTGTTCGGCGGGCTGTTGCTGCTGGTCTGGAAACATCCGGGCTGGTGGCAGGAACTGCGCGACAATCCGAAACGTCTGGCGATTCTCGCGCTCAGCGGCACGTTGATCGCGGCCAACTGGCTGACTTATGTGTGGTCGGTGAACAACGGTCGGATGCTTGAAGCGAGTCTGGGTTACTACATCAACCCATTGGTTAACGTGCTGCTGGGCATGCTGATCCTCGGCGAGCGTCTGCGGCGGATGCAGTGGATCGCCGTCGGCCTGGCCGCCGTGGGTGTAGCACAGCAGGTATGGCAGGTCGGCAGTCTGCCGTGGGTGTCGCTGGTGCTGGCGCTGACCTTCGGTTTCTACGGGCTGATCCGCAAACAGGCGCCGGTCAAGGCGTTGCCGGGGCTGGTGGTGGAAACCTGGATGCTGGTGCCGATTGCCCTCGCGTGGCTGCTGCTGAATCCGACCGCTACCAGCGCCCAGGCCGCGTTCTGGACCACCTCCGAAGCCTGGTGGCTGGTGGCGGCCGGTCCGGTGACGCTCATTCCGCTGGTCTGCTTCAACGCGGCCGCACGACACCTGCCTTACACCACCCTCGGTTTCCTCCAGTATCTGGCGCCGACCCTGGTGCTGCTGCAAGCCGTGCTGCTGTTCGGCGAGCACTTGTCGTCCAGCACGCTGATTGCGTTCATGTTTATCTGGGCCGGTCTGGCGGTGTACAGCGTCGATGCGTGGATAAGTCTGCGCCGGCGCAGCTGATCAAAAAACAAACAACTCTCCACAGGCCACGGTTCTCGTGGCCTGCACCGTTCCTTCCCAAGGTTATCCACAGCGTGATCCCCGCCGTTTGTGCGCAAGTCACTGAATGCTGGCGGTTTTTTGATCAATCTTGGCAAAGCCACGGCGGACGTGGCCTGGAAGGCAGTCTCTACAGGTTATCCACAAGCGGATGCACGTTATCACTGGATAACCTGCCACGACGTTTCATTCCTCTGCACGCAAACTCAATTCCACCATCAAGTCATCAGCCAGGGTCTCCAGACGTGATTTCAACACGTCCAGCGACAAGGTGAGCGGCAAGGCCAGAATCGCCTCGGCATGAAACAACGGCTCGCTGCTCATCGGCGCCGGACGCACTTCGGTCACCAGCCGTTCGAGGTTCACGCCCTGCTCACTCAGCAACCGGGTGATATCCCGGACGATGCCCGGCCGATCATTCCCCACCAGTTCCATGGCAATCGGTTTCCAGGTGCACGCCTGTTCGATTCCGCTTTCGGCCACCAGGACACGAATGCCCTGTGCCGACAGCGCCTGTAAGGCATCGACTAATTCGTCGTAAGCCTCCGCCGGCACACCGACCCGCAGAATCCCGGCGAACTGCCCGGCCATCCGCGACATACGGCTTTCCAGCCAGTTGCCGCCGTGCTCGGCGATGCATTGGGCGATGCGCTCGACCTGTCCGGGCTTGTCCGGCGCGAAGACGGTGAGTACGAGGTGATCCATGGCGCAGCCCTCTTCTCATGACGCTTGTAGTGGAAAACCAAGTATAGGCAAGCGTTCGACCGGCGCCTCAGACGCTCGAAATCACAAATCGTGTACAACTTTTTATATTTAGCTGGAACAATCCATTGGTTTTTTGAGAACATCCCGTTCCGCGCCGTGACCGCAATGCGTCATGGGGTCGCAGAACGACGTAATTAGTCTGATTTTCACAACCGCAACTCATCATGTAGTATGCCGCAGCGCGCACTACATAACGTTGGATCGATGTCTGCCCAAGGCACGTTCGCAACCCTGAAAGCCCCGTCAGCAAGGCCCCCAAGCCGTTGATTGGTCCCAGCCCAGCCGCCAGCGATGGCATGTACTGGTCGAGGGGTTTGTGGTTTAAATGGCCAGAGGCTTCATTGTTAAATTGAAGAGCTGAAAAGCGAAATAGCTGAGCAGAGTGAGGCAAGCAATGACTGAACACGTTCAAGTCGGTGGCCTGCAGGTCGCCAAAGTCCTGTTCGACTTCGTGAACAACGAAGCCATTCCCGGTACCGGCCTCACCGCCGACAAATTCTGGGAAGGTGCCGACAAGGTCATTCACGACCTGGCGCCGAAGAACAAAGCCCTACTCGCCAAACGCGACGACTTCCAGGCCCGTATCGATGGCTGGCACCAGAGCCGTGCCGGTCAGCCGCACGACGCCGTGGCCTACAAAGCCTTCCTGCAAGAGATCGGTTATCTGCTGCCAGAAGCGGCTGATTTCCAGGCAACGACGCAAAACGTCGATGACGAAATCGCCCGTACCGCCGGCCCGCAACTCGTGGTTCCGGTGATGAACGCCCGCTTCGCCCTCAACGCCTCGAACGCCCGCTGGGGCTCGCTGTACGACGCCCTGTATGGCACCGACGCCATCAGCGAAGCCGGCGGCGCGGAAAAAGGCAAAGGCTACAACAAGGTGCGCGGCGACAAGGTCATCGCCTTCGCCCGCGCCTTCCTCGACGAAGCGGCACCACTGGCCGCCGGCTCCCACGTCGATTCCACCGGTTACAAGATTGCTGACGGCAAACTGGTCGTCACCCTCAAGGGCGGCAGCAACAGCGGCCTGCGCAACGACGCACAACTGATCGGTTTCCAGGGCGACGCATCGGCACCGATCGCGATCCTGCTGAAGAACAACGGTCTGCATTTCGAAATTCAGATCGACGCCAGCACCCCGGTCGGCCAGACCGACGCCGCCGGCGTCAAAGACATCCTGATGGAAGCGGCACTGACCACCATCATGGACTGCGAAGACTCCGTCGCCGCCGTCGATGCCGACGACAAGGTGGTGATCTACCGCAACTGGCTGGGCCTGATGAAGGGCGACCTGGCGGAATCCGTCACCAAGGGCGGCCAGACCTTCACCCGTACCATGAACCCGGATCGCACCTACACCAGAGTCGACGGCAGCGAACTGACGCTGCACGGTCGCTCGCTGCTGTTCGTGCGCAACGTCGGTCACCTGATGACCATCGACGCGATCCTCGACAAACACGGCAATGAAGTGCCGGAAGGCATCCTCGACGGTCTGGTGACTTGCCTGGCGGCGATGCATAACCTGAGCGGCAACACCTCGCGCAAGAACACCCGCACCGGTTCGGTCTACATCGTCAAACCGAAGATGCACGGCCCGGAAGAAGCAGCGTTCACCAACGAGCTGTTCGGTCGCATCGAAGACGTGCTGGGCCTCAAGCGCAACACCCTGAAAGTCGGGATCATGGACGAGGAACGCCGTACCACGGTCAACCTCAAGGCCTGTATCCAGGCGGCCAGCGAGCGTGTGGTATTCATCAATACCGGTTTCCTCGACCGCACCGGCGACGAAATCCACACCTCCATGGAAGCCGGCCCGATGGTGCGCAAGGCCGACATGAAGGCCGAGAAGTGGATCGGCGCCTACGAGAACTGGAACGTCGATATCGGTCTGAGCACCGGCCTGCAGGGTCGTGCACAAATCGGTAAAGGCATGTGGGCGATGCCCGACCTGATGGCAGCGATGCTGGAACAGAAAATCGCTCACCCGCTGGCCGGCGCCAACACTGCCTGGGTTCCGTCGCCAACCGCCGCTGCGTTGCACGCGCTGCACTACCACAAGGTCGACGTGTTCGCCCGTCAGGCCGAGCTGGCCAAACGTGCCCGCGCTTCGGTCGATGACATCCTGACCATTCCGCTGGCGGTCAACCCGAACTGGACGCCGGAGCAGATCAAGAACGAACTGGACAACAACGCCCAGGGCATTCTCGGTTACGTGGTGCGCTGGATCGATCAGGGCGTGGGTTGCTCGAAAGTGCCGGACATCAACGACGTCGGCCTGATGGAAGACCGTGCAACGCTGCGTATCTCCAGCCAACACATTGCCAATTGGCTGCGCCACGGCATCGTGACCGAAGCGCAAGTGATGGAAAGCCTCAAGCGCATGGCGCCGGTGGTCGACCGTCAGAACGCCAACGACCCGCTGTACCGTCCGCTGGCCCCGAACTTCGACAGCAACATCGCCTTCCAGGCGGCGGTCGAATTGGTGATCGAAGGCACCAAACAGCCGAACGGCTACACCGAGCCGGTCCTGCACCGTCGTCGTCGCGAGTTCAAGGCTGCCAACGGCCTGTAACCTGCGCTGATGCCGGAAATGAAAAAGCCCTGATCCTTCGATCAGGGCTTTTTCTTTTGGGCCGCTATCCCCAGGGCTCGATCCCCAATTCATGTTTGACCAGCCCCAGCAACTTCGCCGTATCAATCGGCTTGAGCAGAAAATCCACCACGCTGAGGTGCATTGCCGCAATGGCATCCTTCACCGATGCATCGCCGGAGACAATGATGATCGGCAGTGCGGCGCGTTCAGATTCCCGCACCCGCCGGATCAGTTCCAGCCCTCCCACATTCCCCATGCGCAGGTCAGTGATCACCAGCCCGATCCTTCGCCGGTTATCCGTATCGGGCATCAGCATCCTCAGCGCTTCTTCGCCGCTGGCGGCCGTTACGCAGTCAATGCCGTCCAGACCGAGAATATCCGCCAGCAGTTCTCGAGCGTCCTTGTCGTCATCGACGATCAAAACCCGCTGAGGAGGCAATTCGGGCTCGAACATCAGCTCCCGCAGCGCCTCCTGTTCGGCGTCGCTCAAAATATCGTGGTCGGACATGGCGTTCTCTACATTCTCGAAATCGATCCTCTGGCACAGTGGTCAGACATCGCAGGGCAGAGCTTCAATGTGCACTTCGTCGGAAACTTTTCCAATAGGCGAACCGAGGAAATTCCGAGTATTTCTGTAGGGTATGTCCGAAACCGCCCGACGGTCGTGAAAACCTAGACTTACGTCCAATGGGCACCCCGCGCCCGGGAGCCGACCATGGCTGCAACGATCCAATAACAACAATTCGAAAAAGACTGCGGTAATGGTTATGAGTAAAGCGGACGCCTTCACCCAGGCAGGGAAAACCGCGGTGTTGCAAAACATTCAGGGCACATTGCAATTCCTTCAGCGCTTCCCCCCTTTCAATCAGATGGAACACGCCCACCTCGCCTATCTGGTGGAGCAGTGCCAACTGCGTTTTTACGCTCAGGGCGAGACGATCATCAAACCCGCCGACGGGCCGGTCGAACACTTCTACATCGTCAAGCAGGGCCGGGTCGTCGGTGAGCGTCCGCACACGGCCAAGGGCGGCACCGAAACCACGTTTGAAATCACTTCCGGCGAATGTTTTCCCCTGGCCGCCCTGCTCGGCGAGCGAGCGACCCGCACCGCCCACCTGGCCGGCGAAGACACCTTCTGCCTGCAACTGAACAAACCGGCGTTCATCAAGCTGTTCGCCCTCTCCAATACTTTCCGCGATTTCGCCCTGCGCGGGGTGAGCAGCCTGCTGGATCAGGTCAACCAACAGGTGCAGCAGAAGGCCGTGGAAACCCTCGGCACGCAGTATTCGCTCAATACCCGTCTCGGCGAATTGGCCATGCGTCATCCAGTGACCTGCAGCCCTTCGACTCCCCTGCGTGAAGCGGTGAAGCTGATGCATGAACAACAGGTCGGCAGCATCGTCGCAGTGGATGAGCACAAGGCGCCGCTGGGGATTTTCACCCTGCGCGACCTGCGTCATGTGGTGGCTGAAGGCATTGGTGATTTCAGCGACCCCATCGAACGCCACATGACGCCCTCGCCGTTTTATCTGTCGCCGGATCACAGCGCCTTCGACGCGGCGATTGCGATGACCGAGCGGCACATCGCCCACGTTTGCCTGGTCAAGGATCAGCGATTGTGCGGCGTGGTTTCCGAACGGGATCTGTTTTCGCTGCAACGGGTCGATCTGGTGCACTTGGCGCGCACCATCCGCAGCGCCCAACGGATCGAGCAACTGGTAAACCTGCGTGGCGAGATCGGCCAGCTGGTGGAGCGCATGCTGGCTCACGGTGCGTCCTCGACCCAGATCACCCACATCATCACCCTGCTCAACGATCACACCGTGTGCCGGGTGATCGAGCTGACCCTCGCCGATAAAGGCGACCCCGGTGTGCCGTTCAGTTGGCTGTGCTTCGGCAGCGAAGGCCGGCGCGAGCAGACCCTGCACACCGATCAGGACAACGGCATTCTGTTCGAAGCCCGGGATGCCGCGCATGCCGCGGAGATTCGCGGCAAATTGTTGCCCATTGCGCAACAGATCAATAACAGCCTGGCGCAATGCGGCTTCACCCTGTGCAAGGGCAACGTCATGGCCGGCAATCCGCAATTGTGTCTGTCCCGCGCCGAATGGGCCCGGCGCTTTGCCGCGTTCATCCGCGAAGCGACGCCGGAAAACCTGCTGGGCTCCAGCATTTATTTCGATCTACGGGTGGTCTGGGGCGACGAGCAGGGCTGTGCGCAACTGCGCCGGGGCATTCTCGATCAGGTCGGCGACAATCGTTTGTTCCAGCGGATGATGGCCGAGAACGCCTTGCGCAACCGTCCTCCAGTGGGGCGTTTCCGTGAGTTCGTGCTGACGAAAAAGAACGGCGAGAAAGCCACGCTGGACCTGAAGATCCAGGGCTTGACCCCGTTTGTCGACGGGGCCCGCCTGTTGGCGCTGGCCAACGGCATCGACGCCAACAATACCCTCGAACGCTTTCGCCAACTGGTGAACAAAGAAGTCATCGACCGGCTGGATGGCGCGGCATACGAAGAGGCCTATCACTTCATCCAGCAGACCCGCCTGCAACAGCATCAGTTACAGACACGGGCAAACCTGCCGTATTCGAACCGGGTCGATCCCGACAGCCTCAATCATCTGGACCGACGCATCCTGCGCGAATCCCTGCGTCAGGCCCAACGCCTACAGAGCAGCCTTACCCTGCGGTATCAGCTATGAGCCTGTTCTCGTGGCTGCGTCCGGCCAGCCCCGTTCTGCCGGACGAACTGCGACAACGCCTGGCGCAACTGCCGGCAATCGGCGAACTGAGCGAGTGCAGCCTGCGCGAACAGCGCTGGGTCGTGCTGGATCTGGAAACCACCGGGCTCAACCTGAACAAAGATCGGGTGCTGTCGATTGGCGCGGTGGTGATCGAGGACGGCGCCATCGACTTCGGCCAGCAGTTCGAACGGACCCTGCAATGTCGCGAACTCAAACTCGGGCCCAGCGTATTGATCCATGGGTTGGGGCCGAATGCGATTGCCGCCGGCAGCGAACCGGCCGAGGCGCTGGTCGACCTGCTGGAATTCATGGGAAACAGTCCGGTACTGGCGTTTCATGCACCGTTCGATCAGCACATGTTGGGCCGGGCCATGAAAGAACACTTGGGCCACAAGCTGCAGCAGGTATTTCTCGATGTAGCCGACATTGCGCCGCTGGTTTGTCCGCAGGCGCACATCCGTGAAGCCGGGCTGGACGAGTGGATCAACTGGTTCAGGCTCGATGTGTTCGAACGCCACAATGCCAGCGCCGATGCCTTGGCAACGGCGGAGCTGGCGTTGATTCTGTTCAGCCGCGCGCGTCAGCAACAGATCCACAGTCCGCTGAATCTGCAGCACCGCGTGAATCAGTGGAAGCGCCGCCAACAGACGCATTCGTTCTGAGCCCCGGGGCTGTCACCCGACAACCCGACCGGTGGCCAATTGCTAACCATTCCCACCTCTGCCACAATCGCGAACAATTCTCGTTGGTTAATATTTCCCAGTCGGTGCCTTCGTGTCGTCAGCCCAAAGCCCTCACAGTGAGCTCGTCGGTGCGTTGTATCGCGACCATCGCAGCTGGCTGCTGGCCTGGCTGCGGCGCAACGTGGCCTGCCCGCAACGTGCAGAAGACCTGAGCCAGGACACCTTCGTCCGCCTGCTCGGCCGCGAAGAACTGCTGACACCCCGCGAGCCCCGAGCGTTTCTGGTGGCGATCGCCAAAGGCCTGCTGTTCGACTACTTCCGTCGTGCCGCGCTGGAGCAGGCCTATCTCGCCGAACTGATGCTGATTCCCGAAGGTGAACAGCCGTCGGTGGAAGAGCAGCAACTGATTCTCGAAGACCTCAAAGCCATCGACCGCCTGCTCGGCCAATTGTCGACCAAGGCCCGCGCTGCGTTCCTCTATAACCGTCTCGATGGTCTGACCCATGCCGAGATCGCCGACAAGCTCGGCGTGTCGGTGCCGCGCGTGCGCCAGTATCTGGCCCAGGGCATCCGTCAGTGTTACATCGCCCTGTACGGTGAGCCGACGTGAACCCGGCCAGCTCAAGACCCGTCCCGACCCATGTGCTGGATGCCGCGATCGCGTGGCAATTGACCCTCGATTCCAGCAGCCCGCTGGAGCACGAAGAGTTCGCCAAGTGGCACGCCGCCCACGAAGAGCACGCCCGCGCCTGGCGCCAATTGGGCATGCTCGATCAGCGTTTCAAGGTGGCTAATGGCCCGGCCCGCGCTGCGTTGCTGCAATCGCGCGAAGGTATCCGGCGGCGTGTGCGCAAACTTGGCAGCGGTCTGGCCAGTGTTGTCGCGGTGATCGGCCTGTCGCTGTTCGCCGCAGAACACTATCTGCCGCTGGATTACTGGCTCGCCGACCAGCGCACCGCCACCGGCGAACAACGCACCGTGCGGCTGGCGGACGGCACCGTGATCAATCTCAACACCCACAGCGCCGTGGACGTGCGCTTTGATGACAAACAGCGGCTGGTGGTGTTGCAGGACGGCGAAATCCTCATCGAAACCGGCCATGGCGATGCACGACCGTTCATTGTCGAGACCCGCGAAGGCCGCATGCGTGCGCTGGGCACGCGGTTTCTGGTCAAGCGCGAAGAACAGGGTACGCGCCTGAGCGTGCTGCAGTCGGCCGTCGCCGCACACGCGCAATCCGATCCGCAGGAGCAGATCCTGCGCGAAGGCCAGCAAGTGTTGATTCGCGACAACGGGCTGGACACGGTTGCGACGCTCAGCCCCGGCGCCGATGCCTGGACTCGCGGCATGCTGGTGGTGGACAACACGCGCCTGGCCGATCTGGTGCACGAACTCGGCCGCTATCGTCGAGGCCATCTGGGTGTCGCGCCGGAAGTCGCCGATTTGCGCATCACCGGCAGTTTCCCGCTGCACGATACCGACAAGGCTCTGAACGCCCTGTTACCGACCCTGCCGGTGCAGATCGAGCAGCACACGCCATGGTGGGTCACCGTGGCCAAGGCTGATCCGAAGCCCCGATAAAAATCCCGTTCCCCCTGAAAACGGACTTTCAGCTGATTTCAGCCGCCATGCTGTCCGTTAATCGAAATTATTTTCATCCAGCCCTATCACTTTTCGAATCTCGTCCGGCACACAGGCAATTGAGAAATATTTCCATTCAGGAGCCGCCGTATGTCCCGTTCGCTAGACACCTTGTTGCGCCCCAGTTTGCTGGCGGTCGCCATTGCCCTCTGCACACCGCTGGCCAGCAGCCCGTCGATCGCCGCTGAACAGGCATCGAGCGTTCGCGCCTACAACCTGCCGGCCGCACCACTGGCGACCACCCTCAATCAGATCGCCAGCCAGGGCGGCCTTGCGCTGTCGCTGAGCCCGGCGCTGGCCGCAGGCAAGACCTCGGCCCCGGTCAACGGCCAATATGACGCGGTGGGGGCCCTGCGCGCAGCCCTGCTGGGAACCGGTCTGCAACTGCAACAGAGCAGCGCCGGAACCTACTCGCTGGTTGCCGTGCCGGATGGCGTGTTGGCGTTGCCCGAAACTTCCGTGATCAGTGTGGAAAACATGGAAAGTGCCTGGGGCCCGGTCGAGGGCTACACCGCCACTCGCACCGCCGCCGGCACCAAGACCGATACCGCGCTGGTCGAAGCACCGCGCTCGATCTCCGTCGCCACCCGCCAGCAGATGGACGATCGCAGCGTCCACAGCCTCGATGACGCCGTGCGCTACATGCCGGGCATCACCGCCAGCAGCTATGGCAGCGACACCCGCTCCGACTGGCTGAGAGTGCGCGGTTTCGAACCGACCCAGTTCCTCGACGGCCTGCCACTGCCCAAAGGCGTGTACGCCAACCCGAAACAGGAAACCTGGAACCTCGACCGCCTCGCCCTGCTCCGCGGCCCGGCCTCGTCGGTTTACGGCCAGACCCCGCCGGGTGGTCTGCTGGACATGGTCAGCCGCCGCCCAAGCGATGTGCAGAGCAGTGAAATCCAGTTGCAGTACGGCAGCGACAATCACCGTCAGATCAACTTCGCCAGCACGGGCAAGATCGACGACGCCGGGCAGTTTCTCTACGGCCTCAGCGGTGTGGTGCGCGACAGCGGCACGCAGGTCGATCATGTCGATAACAAGCGCTACAACATCGCGCCGAGCCTGACCTGGAACATCGACGACGACACCAGATTCACGCTGCTGACCCAGTTCACCCGCGACGATACCGGAATCACCAGCCAGTTCCTGCCGGTGCAGGGCACCAAGATCGACATGCCGTTCGGCAAGGTTTCCCATCACAAGAATCTTGGCGATCCGGACTGGGAATACTACGACCGCACTTACTACGCGCTGGGCTATGCCTTCGAACATCGCCTGAACGATGTGTGGCAGTTCAAGCAGAACCTGCGCTACACCAAGTCGGAGCTGTCGTTCCAGAGCCTGACCCCGGGTTCGTACCCGTACACTCAGGTGGACAACGCCGGCAACGTCGGCCGCACCAGCACCAGTGTCAATGAGGACATCAGCCAGTTCGCCGTGGACAACAACTTCCAGGCCGACTTTGCCACCGGCGACATCCGCCACACGCTGTTGCTGGGTCTGGATCACCAGCGCAGCAACAACAACTACACCTCGATCTTCGGTGACGGCCTGACCACCAACGTGCTCAACCCGATTTACGGTCAGCCGATCGTGCGTCCGGCGCGCTCCACCGCGTTCTACGACTATGAGCAGAAGACCAACCAGACCGGCCTGTATGTGCAGGACCAGATGGCCCTCGACCAGTGGCGCCTGACCCTCGGCGGTCGTGAAGACTGGGTGCACACCGGTACGAAGTTCATCAACAAGGGCGATGCGACCAACACCGATCGTGACAAGGCTTTCAGCGGCAACGCCGCACTGAGCTACGTGTTCGACTCGGGCTTCGTGCCGTACCTTTCCTACGCCGAGTCCTTCCAGCCCACCAGTGGCGCCGACGCGTCCTCCACGGAATCGCTCAAGCCGACCGAAGGCAAACAGTGGGAACTGGGGATCAAATACCAGCCACCGGGCAGCAAAACCCTGCTCAGCGCTGCGGTGTATGACCTGACCCAGAAAAACGTTTCGGTAAGCTCGTTCGTCAACGGCGTATCGATCACCAGCCAGACCGGCGAAGTGAAGGTCAAGGGTCTGGAGCTGGAAGCCACCTCCGATGTCACCGATAACCTGAAAGTCATCGCCGCCTACACCCTGGCCAAGTCCGAAGTGCAGAACGGCGTCGACAAGGGCAATCGCCTGCAACTGATGCCGAACCAGCAGGCTTCGCTGTGGACCGACTACACCTGGCACAGTGGCGTGTTCGATGGTTTCGGTATCGGTGGTGGCGTGCGTTACACCGGCAACACCTACGGCGACAAGGCCAACACCTGGCTGGGCAAGGCGGATGCCTACACCGTGTTCGATGCCAGCGTGCATTACGATCTCGGTCGTCTGGACAACAGCCTCAAAGGCGCATCGGTGGCAATCAACGCCACCAACCTGTTCGACAAGGACTACATTTCCACCTGCGACAGCTTCTACTGCTACTACGGCGACCAGCGCAGCGTCGTCGCCAGTGCCACCTACAAATGGTAATGGCTTGAGCTGAAACAGGTGCCGCAACCAGGCCGTCCCTCGTGGACGGCTTTGGTGTTTTTGAAGGTCATGAAATGAAAAGTAAAACAATCCGCCGCTGGTCGTTCGTCCACACCTGGACCAGCCTGATCTGCACCGTGTTTTTGCTGCTATTGGCCCTGACCGGCCTGCCGCTGATCTTTCATCATGAGATCGAGCATCTGCTCGGTGACGCCCCCGAAGTGCGGGAGATGCCGGCCAACACACCGCACCTCGACCTGGCGCAACTGGTTAAAGCCGCAGAGGCCCATCGCCCCGGCGAAGTCGTGCAGTACTTCGGTTTCGAAGACGACGAGCCCAACGCCGTGTTGACGATCATGGCGAAAACCGCCGGCACCGAGCCGAATTCCTCGCACACCTTCATGCTCGACGCCCGCACCGGTGAAGCGCTGGAAACGCCCTCGGCCAACGGCGGGCTGATGCTGTTCATCCTGCGTCTGCACGTCGACATGTTCGCAGGCCTGCCGGGCAAGTTGCTGCTGGCGTTCATGGGCGTGCTGTTCGTGCTGGCGATCGTGTCCGGGACGGTGTTGTACCTGCCGTTCATGCGTCGCCTGGATTTCGGCACCGTGCGCGGGGACAAATCCACCCGGCTGCGCTGGCTCGACCTGCACAATCTAATCGGCGTGGTGACCCTGACCTGGGCGCTGGTGGTCGGCGTCACCGGGGTGATCAGCGCCTGTGCCGACCTGATCATCGTGGCCTGGCGCAACGACTCGCTCAACGCCATGATCGCGCCCTACCGCGATGCCCCACCGCTGACTCACCTCGCCCCTGCCACCCGCCTGCTGGACATCGCCGGCGAAGTCGCACCGGGGATGAAACCGGACTTCATCGCGTTCCCCGGCACGCGGTTTTCCAGCGAGCACCATTACTCGGTGTTCATGAAGGGCGGCACCCACCTGACTTCGCATTTGCTGACGCCGGTGCTGATCGACGCCAGCACCCTGCAGGTTACGGCGGTGGCCGAGCGACCGTGGTACATGGACGCCATGGGCATGTCCCAACCGCTGCACTTTGGCGACTACGGCGGCATGCCGATGAAGATCCTCTGGGCCACTCTCGATGTGCTGACCATCATCGTCCTCGGCAGCGGTGTGTACTTGTGGCTGGTGCGGCGCAAGGCGGCAAGACCGGTGCCGGAAACGGCGGAGGCTTCGACATGAAACCGCGTCAGTCGAACTTCTGGAAAGTCTTCAGCACACCGCTGGTGATCGCGTTACTCAGCGCGGCGGGGCTGTTCGCCGCACTGCTGGGCGACGGAATCTGGGACGGCTTGAGCTGGATCGGTCTGGGCGTGCCGGCCGCACTCGCCTTGCGCGGTCTGTTGCAACGGCGCTGATTGGCTTGAGCCTGACGGGTAACGCGCTATGCTGCCCGTTCATTGCCCTTGACCGAGACCCTGCCGATGTCCGCTCCCAGCATGACCCTGTTCCACAACACCCTGTCCCCGTTCGTGCGCAAAGTCATGGTGCTGCTGCACGAGACCGGCCAGCAGGATCGCGTCGCCCTGCAGGAGTGCGTCCTGACACCGGTCAGTCCCGATGCTGCGCTGAACCAGGACAACCCGCTGGGCAAGATCCCCGCACTGCGTCTGGCCGACGGCAACGTCATCCATGACAGCCGAGTGATCCTCGACTACCTCGACCACCAGCACGTCGGCAATCCACTGATCCCTCGGGACGGTTCGGCCCGCTGGCGGCGCCTGACCCTGGCCTCGATGGCCGACGGGATCATGGACGCCTCCGTCATGGTGCGTTACGAGCAAGTGCTGCGCGCCCCGGAGAAGCACTGGGACGAATGGCTCGAAGCCCAGCGCGACAAGATCCGCCGCACCCTGGCGCTGCTGGAGCACGACGCCATTGCCGAACTGACCAGCCATTTCGACATCGCCGCGATCAGCGTGGCCTGTGCGTTGGGCTATCTGGATCTGCGCTTTGCGGATTTCGGCTGGCGTGAGGCCAACCCGCAACTGGCCCACTGGTACTTCGAAGTGAGCCAGCGGCCGTCGATGATTGCGACGATGCCAAAGGTCTGAAGCCCGGCGCGGGAGGCAATGAGGCGAAGATCAGCGTCATCAATACCTCTGCCTCCCGCTGCTCCTCACGCAACCCCACGAACCGGCTCATTGCACCGCTCCGAGATCAAACTCCAGGGGCTTGGCCGGTTTCTGCCCGACGCCGTACCAGTCCAGGTTACGGGTCAGCACCATGAACACGCCCAGCAGGCCGAACAGCAACAGCGAGCCCATCAGCAGCGCATAGTCCTCGGCGCTCAGCAAGCCATACAGCAGGCCATACAGCGCCGCCAGCCCTGCCGAAAAACTCAGGCCGTGGCGCACGCTGCGCAGCACATGGCAGACATAAAAACCGATCAGCAACACGCAACCACTGGCCGACAGCAGATACGCCAGGGCAAACCCCAGGTGTTCAGACAACGACAGCAGCAACAGATAGAAGAACGCCAGCGCCACCCCCACCAGCGCGTACTGCACCGGGTGCACCGCCAGGCTTTTCAATATCTCGAACAGAAAGAAACCGGCGAACGTCAGAACGATGAACAACAGCGCATATTTGATCGCCCGGTCACTCTTCAGGTACTGATCCACCGGATCGATGAAACTCACCCCGAAGCTGCGGCTGTTGAACGCCTCGCAGTCGTCTCCCGAAGCGCAACGATTCATGGCTTCTTGCAGGTTGGTAGAGAAGAACGAGGTCTGCCAGTCGGCACTGAACCCCTGATCGCTGACTTCACGCCTGGCCGGCAGGAAATTGCCGATGAAACTCGGGTGCGGCCAGTTGGCAGCCAGGTTCACGCGGCTGGTCTTGCCCACCGGCAGCACCTGTAACGAGCCAGTGCCTTGCAAGCGCAGGTCGAAACCGAAGGCCAGTTCCGTGGTCTTGCTGGTGTCCAGCGCCGGCAGCGTCACTCGCACACCCTCGCCCAGCCAGCCAACCTGGGTGCCGGGCACGAAGTCCAGACGCTGCGCGCCCAGCTCCAGCTTCAGGGCATTTTCGATCCCGCGAATATCGCTGATGCCGACCGCCAGGAACGGCGCATCGAAGGTGTAATCGGCAAAGTCCTCCTTGATCCCCAACTGTGCCGGCAGCGCGAAGTGCCCGCTGATGCGGTTGTCGGCATGGAACAGCCGCGCTTCGTAAATGCCCCGGGCGCGCAGCTCGGTCTGTACCTGGCCGTCGAGCTCAAAACGCTCCGGCAGGAAATACAGACGCCCACGCTCTTCGCCGATTTCCTGGTAACGCTCGCCGCTCTTGTCTTTGGTTTTCCAGGTGCGCACCACTTTGCGATACGGCACCACCATCACCGGCCCGCTTATCTGCTGGCTGTAGCTGGAACTTCTGGCGATCTCTTCGAGGACGCCGTCACGCC
This sequence comes from Pseudomonas sp. KCJK9016, assembly GCF_046231795.1. NCBI lineage: Bacteria > Pseudomonadati > Pseudomonadota > Gammaproteobacteria > Pseudomonadales > Pseudomonadaceae > Pseudomonas > Pseudomonas sp. KCJK9016. The sequence goes on from NZ_JBJJMM010000014.1 coordinate 105,706, forward strand.
GTTGCTGACGGTCATCGATAACGCCATCGATCATCAGCAGCGGAATCAGCAGTAACAGGATCAACAGGGCAATGGCCCCGAGCTTGAATGTCAGATTTCGGTTCATCAGAACGCTCCCTTGTTGGAATGGGGCGAGTCTGCAAATGCTGTATGGGTTTGTGATGGCGGTTTTGTGGGCTTTGTGTGGAAATACCTGTAAAACGCTGTTCCCGTCATTGAATACAGGACCATGCGAACAGTGCGGGCCGGTTTCGAACAAGGATTATTCAGTTGAGAAACAACTCATTCGACTTGATCAGGCATTTTGCGGCACTGATGGTGCTGGTCAGTCACCACTTCGCGCTTTCAGGCCTGGAAGAGCCCGGCATCGCCGGTTACAACTCATTGGGGGGCATCGCCGTCATCGCCTTCTTCTCGATCTCCGGCCTGCTGATCACCCATAGTTTCCTCAATGCCAGCAGCGTAACCGACTATCTGGCCAAGCGTGTCGCGCGGATTTTCCCGGCGCTGATCGCTTGCGCATTCATCATGACGTTTGTGGCGGGCGGGATATTGGCCGACGGCTATGTCACCGGTCCCGCGGCGCTGATCGACTTCCTGCGCATCTCGTTGTTCGGTCGCGCGGCAATCGATGAAATCACCAACGGCTTTATCTTCAGCGAGTCTTTCAATGGCAGTCTGTGGACGCTGAAGATCGAATTCGCCTTTTATCTGCTGGTGGCGGCCGCGTTGAGTCTGTACCGCCGGGCGGCGATGGTCAGTGCAACGCTGGTGGCGTTCTGTATTGCGACCTATGTGCTGGGCAATGGCCCCGCCTCGGCGCTGGCTCAGAAACTGGCGGTGTATGGCTATGCCGGTATCGCCTTTTTTGCCGGGTCGCTCCTGGCTTTCTACAAGCAATACCTGGGCGCCAGACATCGATTAGCAATAACGCTGGCGGCCTGCCTCGGCCTGATTCCGCTTGCAACGGGTACGCCGATGGCCGGCGTCGTCGTCACGCTGTGCATTTGCCTGGCGACACTGAGTCTGGGTCTGCTGTATGTCGACGGCACCCTTCGGGGCCGGTTCGATCTGTCTTACGGCATCTATTTGTATGCGTTTCCCGTGCAGCAGTTGGTGATCAACAAGACCTCGCTGCCATTCGTGCCGTCCATGATCGTGTCGGCGCTGGTCGTGATCGTGCTGGCCGCCGCTTCCTGGATCTGCATTGAACGACCGGCGTTGCAATGGGCGCATCGCAAAAGCAAGGCCCGCCTCAGCGAGACGGCGACCCTGTCCTGAGTGATCCCGGCAGGTGCAATCGCACCTGCACGCCACCTTCAAGGTTGTCGATGTGCAGAGAGCCTCCATGCAGCTTGGCCACTTCCTCGACGAAGTTCAGCCCAAGCCCGGTGCTTTTGCGTCCACTCTCGGGGCGCGGCAGTGAGTAGAAGCGCTCGGTCAGGCGCGCCAATGCGTAATCGGGAATCGGCTCGGCCTCATTGAACAGGCAAAACTCGACCTGCTCGCCAACTCGTTCGGCGTCAAATCGCAGCAGCCCCCCTGACGGGGTGAAATCCAGCGCATTTTCCAGCAGATTGCCCAAGGCTTGACGCAACAGAAACGGCTCACCGATCAGCGTCAACTCCGCCGCGACAGTGCACTCGACTCGCAGCTGTTTGCTTTCAATGCGCGCGGCCTGCGCGTGCAACACCTCATCCACCAGCGCCGCGAGCGGCACGGCGACACGCTCTTCCAGCGCCTGGCGCTGTTCAACCTGAGCCAGATCGAGCAGCCGCTCGATCAATTGCTGCATGCGCGCACTTTCGCTGTCGATGTTGCCGACAAATCGCTGCCGTTGCGCCCGTGGCATTTCACTCTGCAGCAACTCGGCGGCACCGCGAATCGCCGCCAGCGGGCTCTTCAACTCATGGGTCAGGGTGTGGACATAGCGCTCGACATAGGCCTTGCCCTCGAGCTGAGTACGCATCTGCTCGACGGCGCCTGCCAGTTGTTTCAGCTCGCCACCGCGATAGTGCGGTACTTCCACCCGCCGTCCCTCGCTGACCGCCTGGGCATAACCGGTCAAACGGTGCAGCGCCCGGCTCAGCCACCACGACAACAACGCCCCAAACAGCAGGCCCAGCGCGATCAACCCAGCGCCATAAGCCAGCAACCGGCGCTCGGTCCGGTCGACGTAGGGCTGCAATGAACTGTTGGGCTTGGCCACCGTGACCACACCGATGATCCGGCCATCGTCGCGGATCGGCGCGCCGACGTGCATGACCGACGAGTTCGGATCATTGGGGTCACTGCGGCTGGAGCGCGCGCCGTATTCGCCGCGCAGGGTCAGGTAGACGTCGTTCCAGCGCGAGTAATCCTGACCGACCGCCAGACCGCTGGAGTCCAGCACCACGATGCCCTTGGCGTCGGTAACGTAAATGCGGTGGTTGACCTGGTTCTTCGGGAGGCCCCAGATCGTCGCTTTCGGCTGGCGCTCGCCGTAGGCCCGGAGCAGCTCGGGCCAGCGATTCTGGCTGAGGGTACCGGCCTTGAAATCATCCTTGAGAATTTCCGCCATCAGGTTGGCGGTGTCGACCAGGGTTTCTTCGGTGGACTGACGCACGCCGGGACGGATTTCTTCCATCACGGTGTTGAGCACGAAATAACCGGTGAGGCCGATGAACAGCACATAGACCAGAAAAATTCGCAGCCCGAGCGGCATCAGCTGTGCCCCGGGCTGTAGCTGTAACCGAGGCCGCGATGGGTCTGGATCGGCTCGGCCTCGGCGCGCACCAGACGCAGCTTGGCGCGCACGCTTTTGATGTGGCTATCGATGCTGCGTTCGTAACCGGCGTCGGCTGCCACGCCCAACGCATCGAGCAACTGCTCGCGGCTGAATACCCGTTCCGGTTGTTCAAGCAGGCATTGCAGCAGACGGAATTCGTGCCGGGTCAGGTTCAGGGGCTGCCCGCGATAACTGATCTTCACTCGTTCGGGATCGATGCTGAACATCCCCGACCATGCGTCGACCGGCGCACGTGGGGCCATGCGCTTGAGGATCGCCCGGACCCGCGCCGCCACTTCCCGTGGGCTGAACGGCTTGACCACGTAGTCGTCGGCGCCGATTTCCAGGCCCACCACCCGGTCGATTTCAGCATCCCGGGCACTGAGGAACAGCACCGGCACTTCGCTGAACCGACGCAGTTGCTTGCAGGTTTCGAAACCGCTGATATCCGGCAAGCCGATGTCGAGGATGATCAGATCGGCCGGTGTCTGGCGCTGATAGTCCAGCGCTGCCGCGCCGAGGCTCAGCCAGGTCGTGGTGAAGCCCTCGCCCTGCAAGGCAAAAATCAGCGTATCGGCAATCGCCGCTTCGTCTTCGACAATCAGGATATGAGGCATGGCGTCCAAGCCTGTGGAATGAGTGCGCGAACGGTGCCCCAAGCCTGACGTTACGTCAATGAGACCACTTAGCAGTCCGGCTTGTCGGCGGTGAAACGCCGGGCCGGGTTCACCGCCGCACCGAACTCACGCAGAGCCTTGGCACCGATCAGCAACGGATAATTGAAATGGCTGCGGTCGGTCAGGTTGACCTCGACGGTGCGCTTGACGTTGCCCAGGCACAGTTCCAGATCGACCACGGGACGCTTGGCCACTTCGGTGCTATCGCCCTCGTCCTCTTCATCAGAACGATTCTTGATCTTGCTGATCCGCGCGATCTTGTGTTCGTACACCTGGTTACTCGCGTCTTTGGTGGCGAGGCGGAAACGAACCCAGTCTTCACCATCACGGGTAAAGGTCTCGATGTCCTTGGCCGACAACGACGCGGTCAGCGCGCCGGTGTCCATTTTCGCCTTGAGCACCTGGCCGCCGATTTCCGGCAGCGCGATGTATTCGTAGCGCCCGTAAAGGGTCGGCTCGGCCGCCAGCACCGGCAGGGCGATGAAGGAAAGCAATGCAAGGAGAGATTTCACGTAAAAGACTTCCTTGGGAAATGGGGGCTCTGAAGCGAGATTTTAGACCGTTGTCCGCTTGATCGTTCCCGCAAGGCTAACGCGCCAAAGGTGAAACATTCGTCACCGCCGATTTGGCCTGTCGCCCGAAGCCACTTATCATGGCGCGCCCATCCGCCTTCAAGAGTTGCTTATGCGCCGCCTGCTCACCGGCTGTCTCGTCACCCTGCTGCTGTTGCTCAACACCCTGGTGCTGTTCGGCCCATTGATGGTGTTCGCCCTGCTCAAGCTGATCCTGCCGGGACGCTTTCGGGACTACGCCTCATGGGCGGTGATGTGGATCGCCGAGACCTGGGCGGAAATCGACAAACTGATCTTCCGTCTGTGCATCCCCACGCAATGGGACATCCGTGGCGGCGATGACCTGCGCGGTGACACGTCCTATCTGGTGATCAGCAACCATCAGTCCTGGGTCGATATCCCGGCCCTGATCCAGACCCTCAACCGGCGCACGCCATTCTTCAAATTCTTCCTCAAAAAGGAATTGATCTGGGTGCCGTTCCTGGGCCTGGCCTGGTGGGCGCTGGATTACCCGTTCATGAAGCGCTACACCAAGGCGTTCCTGGCGAAAAACCCGGAGCTCGCCGGCAAGGATCTGGAAATCACCAAAGCGGCGTGCGAGCTGTTCAAGCGTCAGCCGGTGACCGTGGTGAACTATCTGGAAGGCACCCGCTATACCGCCGCCAAAAGCACCCAGCAGCAGTCACCGTTCAATCACCTGCTCAAGCCCAAGGCTGGCGGTGTGGCATTCGTGCTGGCGGCAATGGGCGAACAGCTGGACGCGATTCTGGATGTGACTGTGGTTTATCCGCAGCCGAGGATTCCGGGTTTCTGGGACCTGATCAGCGGCAACGTCCCACGGGTGATCATCGACATCCGAACCCGTGAGCTGGACCCGTCGCTGTGGCAGGGCGACTACGAGAACGATCCGCTGTTTCGCGAGAAAATCCAGAGCTGGGTCAACCAGCTCTGGAACGAGAAGGACCGGCGCATTGCCGAGCTGCGCAACGAGCGCGGCTGATCAGTTGCCGGTGCCCCAGATGCTGCCCAGACTTTGCAGCAGCGAGCCGCCGACACCCTGCTGACCGAGATACTGCAGAAGAATCGGGGCAAACTGGCCAACCATGCTGCTGTCCATGCCCAGCGCACCGAAAGCGTTGTTCAGGTCATTGGTGTCCTTGACGTTGCCCAGAGCATTTTCCAGTCCGGCGGACTTGCCGGACGAACCCAGCAATCCGCTCAGGGCCGCCAGATTGCCACCGCCGCCGGAGAGTTTGTCGATCCCCGGCACATCCTTGGCCAGTTGCGAATAATCCGTGTTGCTGAGCTGGTTTTTCGCCAGCCCCAGCATGGCACTGGTGCCGCCGACCGCTTGCTGCGGCGTGACGTTCAGCGCGCTCAAGGCACTCAACAGACCGGCGGTTTCCGAAGTCGGCGCTGCAGCGGCGGCCTTGTCCCCGCCCTGCATGCCCGATACCGCACCGGCCACGTCATTCAGACTGAAACCGGCAAACACCGGCCCTGCCGCCAGGGTCAGGAGCGATGCCAGGGCAAAACCGCGTGAAATCTTCATTCAGACATCCTCTTGTGGCGTGAAACCCTTCAGTAACGAAGGGAAAACTGCGGATTTGACCGAGTATCCATCGGCATGTTCCGAGCGCAGCGCATGCATTTTGAACGCGGCCATGTACAGAAAAAGTGAAACACCGCCGACCCGCTGATGAACGGCAGGGGCAGCAGGGCCGCATTTGTCTGTATACCTGCCGAAACCGGCGAGTACAGCCCGTCCTTTATTCCGAAACAGACTTATTGACTGTCAGATCTGACAGTACCTGCAAAAACGACAATCCTTGAACATGCGTACTCCAACCCTGTAACGGAGTACGACCCATGCTCAAGTATCTGATTGCCGGTTCCGTCATCGTCCTGACGCTTGGCGGCACTGCCTACGCGGACTGCCTGGAGGCAACTTCATTCAAAAAACTGAGTGACGGCAAGTTCGAAGCAACGAGCCCCTATGGCGTGGTTGAAGTCGATGTCGATCCCGGCAATGCCAGTGAGAGTGATGTCCGGGCGCTGCCATTCACAGCCGCACGGGCAAAAGAAACGACGACCAACGCGGCCAGAGTCATCTGCCAATATGAAAGCAAGGGGTCGGAAATCGGCGCCTCACTGGTCTTGAAAAAGGGCTCGCCGATCAGCCTGACGGGAAACGGCTGGAGTAACGATGATTGCGCGACCCAGGGCGGTGACGTTCAAACGTGCGCTTTCCATTAATCGAAAGCCTCTGTGGCAAGACACACCCACTCAAAGAAAAAGGGCGACCTGACGGTCGCCCTTTTTCCTGGTTACAACTTACGCCGCACTGAACAACTTGTGCGGATCAATCACAAACTTCTTCGGCACACCGGCATCGAACTCGCCGTAGCCTTCCGGCGCCTGGTCGAGGCTGATGACCTGCACCCCCACCACTTCGGCGATGTTGATGCGGTCCCACATGATCGCCTGCATCAGTTGGCGGTTGTACTTCATCACCGGAGTCTGTCCGGTGTGGAAGCTATGAGATTTGGCCCAGCCCAGACCAAAGCGGATGCTCAGGCTGCCCGTCTTGGCAGCGGCATCGACAGCGCCCGGATCCTCGGTCACGTACAGGCCCGGAATACCGATCTTGCCCGCCACGCGTACCACCCCCATCAGCGAGTTGAGCACCGTGGCCGGGGCTTCGTGCTTGACGCCGTCGTGACCATGGCCGCGGGCTTCGAAGCCCACGCAGTCCACCGCACAATCCACTTCAGGCTCGCCCAGCAATGCAGCGATCTGTTCATGCAACGGGGTGTCTTTCGACAGGTCGACGATTTCGAAACCCTGTGCCTTGGCGTGGGCCAGGCGAATGGTGTTGACGTCGCCGACGATCACCACCGCAGCGCCGAGCAAACGGGCGGAGGCGGCAGCAGCCAGACCGACCGGGCCTGCACCGGCAATGTAAACGGTACTGCCCGGTCCAACGCCCGCGGTGACGGCGCCGTGGTAACCGGTCGGCAGAATGTCGGAGAGGCAGGTCAGGTCACGGATTTTCTCCATGGCCTTGTCGCGGTCCGGCAGTTTCAGCAGGTTGAAGTCGGCGTACGGCACCAGCACGTATTCGGCCTGGCCACCGGTCCAGTCGCCCATGTCGACGTAACCATAGGCACCGCCGGCGCGGGCCGGGTTGACGGTCAGGCAGACGCCGGTGTGTTGCTCCTTGCAGGAACGGCAGCGTCCGCAAGCCACGTTGAACGGAACGGACACCAGGTCGCCGATTTTCAGGCTTTCGACGTCGCTGCCCTTCTCGATCACTTCACCGGTGATCTCGTGCCCCAGCACCAGACCGACCTGGGCGGTGGTGCGGCCACGCACCATGTGCTGGTCGGAGCCGCAAATGTTGGTTGAAACCACACGCAGGATGACACCGTGCTCGATCTTCCTGCCGCGCGGATCCTGCATTTTCGGATAGTCGATTTTCTGCACTTCGACCTTGCCAGCGCCGAGATACACCACACCACGATTGCCAGACATGCTTTCACCTCGCTGTTGTTTTTATGGAACTGCGCCGCCCAGGCAGGCAGCGCGTTAAGTGCTCGGGTACAGATGCTGATTCTTGTGTTGCCTGTTATGGCCTAATCGCCGTCAAGTCGAACCGTCGAACCGCAGCTCCCACAAGGTCCTGTTGGTTTCAAATTTTGTGAACGACACAAAACCCTGTGGGAGCGAGCTTGCTCGCGATAGCAATTTAAAGAACGACGGTGCGATTGGCGTTCAAAAAAACCCTTCTTTCGATGTGATACCCGACGGCCCGTGCCAGGGTCAGGCCTTCGATGTCGCGGCCCTTGGCAATCAGGTCTTCGGGGTAATGACTGTGATCCACCGCCTCGACGCCCTGGGCGATGATCGGCCCCTCGTCTAGGTCGTTGTTGATGTAATGCGCCGTGGCCCCCACCAGTTTCACGCCCTTGTTGTAGGCCTGGTGATACGGCTTGGCGCCCTTGAAGCCCGGCAGCAGCGAGTGATGAATGTTGATCGCCTTGCCATCGAGCTTGCGGCACAGCTCCGGTGAAAGCACCTGCATGTAGCGGGCGAGGATCACCAGTTCGGCGCCGGCCTCCTCGATCACCTGCCACACCTGACGCTCCTGGGCCGGTTTGTCGTTGGGGTCGAGGGGGAAATGGTAGTAGGGAATCTGGTGCCAGTCGGCCAGCGGCTTGAGGTCCGGGTGGTTGGACACCACCGCCGCCACGTCCATGGACAACTGGCCGATGCGCTGGCGGTAGAGCAAGTCATTGAGGCAGTGATCGGCCTTGGAGACCATGATCACTACTTTTGGCCGGTAATTTGGCGCGGTCAGCTCGAAGATCATCCCGAACGCCTGCCCACGCTCGGCGAGGCCGGCACGGAAGGATTGCTCGTCAAAACCCTCGGGCTGACGGAATTCCACCCGAATGAAGAACCGGCCCGAGAGCCGGTCGTCGAACGAGTGGTGCTCGGTGACGTAGCAGCCCTGCTCGAACAGAAAACGCGTCACCGCGTCCACGGTGCCGAGCACGCTGGGGCAGTCGGCGGTCAGAATCCATGTATCCGGGGCGCGGCTCATTGTTGTTTTTCTCCTCTACTCGTTCCCACGCACAGCGTGGGAACGATCATTACGCCTGAACGCTAAGGCCGTATTCGGCGGACGCATCCTGCAACCACAACCACCAGTAATCCGAGAAGCTGCGACGGATGAGCAGTTCCCAGGTGTCTTCGGCGGTGTGGCGAATCATCAGCTGCGACTTGGCGAACACCGTGCCCACGGCCTTGCCGACCGGGAAGTTGTTCGGGTGCACGTCATAGCTGGTGGATTTCATCAGCACCTGACGCACGTTCGGGCCGCTCAGTTCGAGCACTTGCTGGCCGCCGCTGACGTTGACGATCGCGATATGCAGATCGCCCAGCGCTTCGCGCAGCTTCTGCTCGGCGGCGAACTCTTCGCCGCTTGGCACGATCAGCAGCCATTCGTCCGGCCCCATCCATTGCAGACTGGTTTCACCTTTGACGATCACGCTCAGGGCACCCGGCAACTCGATGCCCAGGGCCTTGTGCACGCCGGCAGCGAACGCGGCATCGTGGCCGTCGCCACGAATGGTCAGATGGCCGAGAAGTTTCTTTTCACGCACGATCACGCCGGCATTCTTGCGACCCTTGCCGACCAGGCTGGCGAGGTCGGCGTGATGCAGCGACGACTCGGCCTTGGCACCGGTGGTCGGGCGTTGTTGGTAAACGTTGGCTGCGGTCATAAAGCACCTTCCTGAATTCTGTTGGTTCCTGTAGTGGCTGATCTGCCGCTTTCGCGAGCAGGCTCGCTCCCACAGGGGAACGCGGTCGAATGTGGGAGCGAGCCTGCTCGCGAATAGCCGCCCGCCCACCATTCTCGAGCCGTCAGATGTTCTGGCGATCACCCTTCGGATCGAAGAACACCGAAGAAACGATTTCCGCCTCGATCACGCTGCCATCCGCCAGCGGTGCGAACACCCGCTCGCCCATGCGCTTCAGACCGCCCTTGACCACGCCCAGGGCAAACGAATAGCCGAGGGAGTTGTGCGCGTAGCTGGAGGTCACGTGGCCGACCATGGTCATCGGGATCGCCTGCTTGGTGTTGAACACCAGTTGCGCACCTTCCGGCAGCCATTTGGTCGGGTCGATCGGCTTCAGGCCCACCAGTTGTTTGCGCTGGTCACGCACGCAGTCTTCACGGTTCATGCCGCGCTGGCCGATCCACGAGAACGGTTTGGTACGGCCGACACACCAGCCCATGTTCAGGTCGTCCGGGGTCATCGAGCCGTCGGTGTCCTGGCCGACGATGATGAAGCCCTTCTCGGCCCGCAGCACGTGCATGGTTTCGGTGCCGTACGGGGTCAGGTTGTACTGCTTGCCAGCCTCGACGATTTTTTCCAGCACGCCCATCGCGTAGTCGGCCTGGACGTTGACTTCGTACGACAGCTCGCCGGTGAACGAGATACGGAACACCCGCGCCGGCACACCGCCGACCAGCCCTTCTTTCCAGGTCATGAACGGGAACGCTTCATTACCCAGATCGATGTCGGTCACGGCGCTGAGCAGCTTGCGGCTGTTCGGGCCGGACAGGGTCATGGTCGCCCAGTGGTCGGTGACGGAGGTGAAGTACACCTTCATCTCTGGCCATTCGGTCTGGTGGTACAGCTCCAGCCACTGCAGTACGCGAGCCGCGCCGCCAGTGGTGGTGGTCATGACGAAATGGTTGTCGGCCAGACACGCCGTCACACCGTCGTCGAAGACCATGCCGTCTTCCTTGCACATCAGGCCGTAGCGGGCCTTGCCCACGTCGAGCTTGGTCCAGGCGTTGGTGTACACGCGGTTGAGGAACTCGCGGGCGTCCGGGCCCTGGATGTCGATCTTGCCCAGGGTCGAAGCGTCCAGCAGACCGACGCTGTCACGCACGGCCTTGCACTCGCGTTTGACGGCGGCATGCATGTCTTCGCCGTTTTTCGGGAAGTACCACGGACGTTTCCACTGGCCGACGTCTTCGAACTCGGCGCCGTTTTTCAGGTGCCACTGATGCAGCGCGGTGTAACGCACAGGCTCGAAGATGTGCCCACAGTGACGGCCCGCTACCGCACCGAACGTGACCGGCGTGTAGTTCGGACGGAACATCGTGGTGCCCATCTGCGGGATGGTCACGTTCAGCGAACGGGCGGCAATCGCCAGGCCGTTGACGTTGCCAAGCTTGCCCTGATCGGTGCCGAAGCCCAGGGCGGTGTAGCGTTTGACGTGCTCGACCGACTCGAAACCTTCGCGGGTCGCCAGTTCGATGGCGGCGGCGGTCACGTCGTTCTGCAGGTCGACGAATTGCTTCGGCGCCCGGGAAGTACCCTTCTCGTGCGGCACCTGGAACAGCGCCAGCGTCGGTTCTTCGTGGCGGCTCAAGGCTTTCGGCAACACGCCTTCCACAGTCTGGAAACCGGCTTCGGCCGCAGCGCGCACGCCACCTTCAAAACCATCGGCCAGGGAATCGCCGAGGCCGTAGACGCCATTGATGCCACCGACACACACGCGTTTCTGCGGTGCTTCCCCCGGTACGAAACCGAGGATGTCTTCGCGCCAGATCGGCTTGCCACCCAGGTGCGAAGCCAGGTGCACCACCGGGCTGTAGCCGCCGGAACTGGCGATCACGTCGCAGTCCAGCCATTCGCCGGGACTGGTCACGGCATGGCCTTTCACGTCGATGGCCGCCACCCGGGCAGCGGTCACACGCTTGCTGCCACGGGCCTCGATCACAGCGCTGCCGGTGAGGATGCGAATGCCTTTGGCGCGGGCCTCTTCCACCAGCGCACCCCGTGGATTGCTGCGGGCGTCGGCGATGGCCACCACTTGCAGGCTGGCGTCGAGCCAGTCCAGCGCCACGCGGTAGGCATGATCGTTGTTGGTGGTCAGCACCAGTTTTTTACCCGGTGCCACGCCGTAACGGCGCACGTAAGTCGAGACTGCACCGGCCAACATGTTGCCCGGCACGTCGTTGTTGCCGTAGACCAGCGGACGCTCGTGGGCGCCTGTGGCCAGCACCACACGCTTGGCGCGGACGCGGTGGATACGCTGACGCACCTGTCCGATCGGCGCGCGGTCGCCGAGGTGATCGGTGAGGCGCTCATGAATGGTCAGGAAGTTATGGTCGTGATAACCGTTGACCGTGGCGCGCGGCAACAGCAGCACGTCCGGAGTGTTCTTCAGTTCGGCCACCACACTGGCGACCCACTCCATCGCAGGCTTGCCGTCGAGGCTTTCGCGGGAGTCGAGCAGGCTGCCGCCGAACTCTTCCTGTTCATCGGCGATGATCACCCGGGCGCCGCTGCGCGCAGCGGCCAGGGCAGCAGCCAGACCGGCCGGGCCGGCGCCGACGATCAGCACGTCGCAGTGCTGGTTCATGTAGTCGTAGGTGTCCGGATCGACTTCGGTCGGCGAGCGCCCGAGACCGGCAGCCTTGCGAATGTACTTCTCGTACGTCATCCAGAACGATTGCGGGTACATGAAGGTTTTGTAGTAGAAACCCGGCGGCATCAGCTTGCCGCCGACCTTGCCGAGAATCCCCATCATGTCGTTGTTGACGCTCGGCCAGCCGTTGGTGCTGGCGGCGACCAGGCCCTGGTACAACGCCTGCTGCGTGGCGCGCACGTTAGGGATCTGAGTGGCTTCGGTCGCACCGATCTGCAGTACCGCGTTCGGCTCTTCGGCACCGGCGGCGAAGATGCCGCGAGGGCGGGAATACTTGAAGCTGCGGCCAATGATGTCGACGCCGTTGGCGATCAGCGCCGAGGCCAGCGAGTCGCCCTCGAAGCCTTTGTAGCTCTGACCGTTGAAGGTGAAGCTCAGCACTTTGTTGCGGTCGATCCGTCCACCGTTGGACAGGCGATTGGTCTGGCTCATACCTTCTCTCCCAGCGCCGTCGTGGCTGTTTTCGCAGGGTCAGCCTTGTCGGTGAATTGCGGCTTGGTGCCGATCTTGTAGGTTTCGAGGATCTCGTAGGTCACGGTGTCGCGGGTGACGTTGAAGTACTGGCGGCAACCGGCGACGTGATCCCACAACTCGTGGTGCAGACCGCGAGGGTTGTCGCGGAAGAACATGTAGTCGCCCCACTCCTCGTCGGTGCAGCTGTTCGGATCCAGCGGACGCGGGATGTGCGCCTGGCCGGAAGCGTGGAATTCCTCTTCGGAGCGCAGTTCGCCGCAGTGAGGACAGAAGATGTGCAACATGGGAATTTCTCCTGTTAGTGGGCGACAGCCGCAGCGCCGTGTTCGTCGATCAACGCACCGCTGTGGAAGCGGTCGATGGAGAACGGGGCGGCCAGCGGGTGCATTTCACCCTTGGCCAGGCTCGCGGCAAACACGTTGCCCGAGCCCGGTGTGGCCTTGAAGCCGCCGGTGCCCCAGCCGCAGTTGAAGAACATGTTCGGTACCGGGGTTTTCGAAATGATCGGGCAGGCGTCCGGCGTGGTGTCGACGATGCCGCCCCACTGGCGGTTCATGCGTACCCGCGACAGCACCGGGAACATCTCGACGATGGCCTGGATGGTGTGTTCGATCACCGGGTACGAACCACGCTGGCCGTAGCCGTTGTAGCCGTCGATACCGGCGCCGATCACCAAGTCGCCCTTGTCGGACTGGCTGATGTAACCGTGCACGGCGTTGGACATGATCACGCTGTCGATAATCGGTTTGATCGGTTCGGACACCAGCGCTTGCAGCGGGTGGGATTCGATCGGCAGGCGGAAACCGGCGAGCCTGGCCATGTGCCCGGAGTTACCGGCGGTGACCACGCCGACGCGCTTGGCGCCGATGAAGCCCTTGTTGGTTTCGACGCCGATGCACACGCCGTTTTCCTTGCGAAAACCGATCACTTCGGTCTGCTGGATCAGGTCCACGCCGAGTGCATCGGCGGCACGGGCAAAGCCCCACGCCACGGCATCGTGACGGGCCACGCCGCCGCGACGCTGGACGGTGGCGCCCATCACCGGGTAACGGGTGTTTTTCGAGCAGTCGAGGTACGGGATTTCGTCCGCAACCTGCTTGGCGTTGAGCAATTCACCGTCGACGCCGTTGAGGCGGTTGGCGCTCACCCGACGTTCGGAATCACGGATGTCCTGCAGGGTGTGGCACAGGTTGTAGACGCCGCGCTGGGAGAACATCACGTTGTAGTTCAAGTCCTGAGACAGACCTTCCCACAGTTTCATCGCGTGTTCGTACAGGTGCGCCGACTCGTCCCACAGGTAGTTGGAGCGCACGATGGTGGTGTTGCGCGCGGTGTTGCCGCCGCCCAGCCAGCCCTTCTCGACCACGGCCACGTTGGTGATGCCATGTTCCTTGGCCAGATAGTAGGCCGTCGCCAGACCGTGTCCGCCGCCGCCGACGATGACCACGTCGTAGACCTTTTTCGGGGTCGGCGTGCGCCACATGCGCTGCCAGTTTTCGTGGTGGCTGAGGGAGTGCTTGAAGAGGCCGAAGCCCGAATAACGTTGCATAGTCATTTACTCCAGGACGCTCAGCGATAAACCGGGAAATCTGCGCACAGGGCCGCAACCTGCTGGGCGACATTGGCCTCGACATCGGCATCGCCGAGGTTGTCGAGGATGTCGCAGATCCAGCCGGCCAGCGTTACGCACTGCGCCACCTTGAAGCCGCGCGTGGTCACCGCCGGGGTGCCGATGCGCAGGCCGGAAGTGACGAACGGTGACTGCGGGTCGTTCGGTACGGCGTTCTTGTTGACGGTGATGTGAGCGCGACCGAGAGCGGCGTCCGCGTCTTTACCGGTGAGGCCCTGACGGATCAGGCTGACCAGGAACAGATGGTTGTCGGTGCCGCCGGACACTACATCGTAGCCACGTTTGATAAAGACGCTCGCCATCGCCTGGGCGTTGTCGATCACTTGTCGCTGATAGGCCTTGAAGCCTGGTTCCAGCGCTTCCTTGAAGCACACGGCCTTGGCGGCGATGACGTGCATCAGCGGGCCGCCCTGGGCGCCGGGGAATACCGCGGCGTTGAGCTTCTTCTCGATTTCTTCGTTGGCCTTGGCCAGGATCAGGCCGCCACGGGGACCGCGCAGGGTCTTGTGGGTGGTGGTGGTGACCACGTCAGCGTACGGCAACGGATTCGGGTACAGACCGGCGGCCACCAGACCGGCGACGTGGGCCATGTCGACGAACAGCAGCGCACCGACCTTGTCGGCGATCTGACGGAAGCGCGGGAAGTCGAGGGTTTTCGAGTAGGCCGAGAAACCGGCGACGATCATCTTCGGTTTGTGCTCGACGGCCAGACGCTCGACTTCGTCGTAATCGATCAGACCGGTGCTGGTGTCGATGCCGTACTGCACGGCGTTGTACAGCTTGCCCGAGGACGACACCTTGGCGCCGTGGGTCAGGTGACCACCATGGGCCAGGCTCATGCCGAGAATGGTGTCGCCGGCCTGCAGCAGGGCCAGGTACACGGCGCTGTTGGCCGAGGAGCCGGAATGCGGCTGGACGTTGGCGTAATCGGCGCCGAACAATTGTTTGGCGCGCTCGATGGCCAGCGCTTCAACCTTGTCGACGTGCTCGCAACCACCGTAGTAGCGCTTGCCCGGATAACCTTCGGCGTATTTGTTGGTCAGGCCGCTGCCCTGCGCTTCCATCACGCGTTTGCTGGTGTAGTTCTCCGACGCGATCAGCTCGATGTGATCTTCCTGACGTTGCTCCTCGGCATTCATCGCCGCCAGCAGTGCATCGTCGTAACCCTGGATCCGGTCTTGCTTGCTGAACATCGCGTCTCTCCCAGCGGCATCTGTGCGCCATTCGTCTCGGTAAGGCACTGGCAAGGATGGCAGTGCCCTTTGATGCCGATGGTATGGCCGGCGCAGGCAGCTCAAATGCCTACGGACGCCACGCAAAGGTGCGTTTACGACATGGCGTGAAATGCCCTCTTTCGAATCGGCGCAGATCCCTGTGGGAGCGAGCCTGCTCGCGAAGAGGACGGCACATCCAACATTGAAGTTGCCTGACAGACCGCTTTCGCGAGCAGGCTCGCTCCCACAGGGTTATGTGTATGCCGCGCGGACAGCGAACAGCACAAGGAAATGCGCGGGATAGAGCGCGTACGCCCAGCGACGCAGGGGTGGCGCGCGGAGGAAAGTGGCATGTCGCAACAGGAACATTCCGCACAGCGGCGCGATCAGGCAGGCCGCAATGCCGAAGGCCGCCACACGGTTGCCGAACTGCGCGGATTCGAAGAGCACCTGCCACTGATTCGCCGCCAGACACACCAGCCCCGGCAACAGGCCAAGGGCCCAGTGCCGACGAAACACCAGCAGCATCGCCAGCGGCAACAGAACACCGAACAGACCGAACATCAGCCACTGCGGGAAGAACCCCGCCACCAGCAAGGCGCCGACGCCCAGCAGCCGTGAAAGCGGCGCCCGATGCTGCCAGCCCCGAGCTACCAGCAGGCCCAGCGCCAGCGTGGGCATCACGTTCAAGGTGTCGGGATCGGGAACGTACAAACGGTAGGGAATCTCGCTGAGCAGACTGAACAGCAACAAGCGGCACAGATAGCGCCATTCGGTCCCGACGGGGCCGACACGGGCCAGGTTCGCCGCCATCGCCAGACAGAACCACGGGAACGCCAGCCGCCCCGGCACATACAGCCAATCGGCGCTGATCCCGACATATCGCAGGTGATCGAGCAGCATGCTCAGCAGCGCCAGCCACTTGAGCAGATCGAGTGCGCCGTCGCGCCGGCTCAGGTGCATAATCGGCTCGCATCCTTGTACAGTTCTGACAGCGACATCCCGTGTGCTCCCCGGATGATCTTCGGTAAAGTGCGCACCATCATTGACCAACGAAGCGCCACAAGCGCCTCGATCACGGAAGCCGGCCATGACCGACAAGAGCCAACAATTCGCCAGCGACAACTACTCCGGTATCTGCCCTGAAGCCTGGGCTGCCATGGAACAGGCCAACCACGGCCACCAGCGCGCCTATGGCGACGATGAGTGGACAGCACGCGCCTCGGATTATTTCCGCAAGCTGTTCGAGACCGACTGCGAAGTGTTCTTCGCCTTCAACGGCACCGCCGCCAACTCCCTGGCCCTGTCGTCGCTGTGCCAGAGTTACCACAGCGTGATCTGCTCGGAAACCGCCCACGTCGAAACCGACGAATGCGGCGCGCCGGAGTTCTTCTCCAACGGCTCGAAACTGCTGATCGCCGGCACCGAGAACGGCAAGATCACCCCGGCCTCGATCCGCGAAGTCGCCCTCAAGCGTCAGGACATCCACTACCCCAAACCCCGCGTCGTGACCCTGACCCAGGCCACCGAAGTCGGCAGCGTCTACACCCCGGAAGAAGTCCGCGCCATCAGCGACACCTGCAAGGAACTGGGCCTTAACCTGCATATGGACGGCGCGCGTTTCTCCAACGCCTGTGCATTCCTCGGCTGCTCGCCGGCGGACCTGACCTGGAAGGCCGGCGTCGATGTGCTGTGCTTTGGCGGCACGAAAAACGGCATGGCGGTGGGCGAAGCGATCCTCTTCTTCAACCACAAACTGGCCGAAGACTTCGACTACCGCTGCAAACAGGCCGGGCAGCTTGCGTCAAAGATGCGCTTCCTGTCGGCCCCGTGGGTCGGCATCCTGGAAAACGACGCCTGGCTCAAATATGCCCGCCACGCCAACCACTGCGCGCAACTGCTGGCGGAACTGGTCAGCGACATTCCGGGCGTGGAACTGATGTTCCCGGTCCAGGCCAACGGCGTGTTCCTGCAACTCTCGGAACCGGCCATCGCCGCCCTGACCGCACGCGGCTGGCGCTTCTACACCTTCATCGGCAAGGGCGGCGCACGCTTCATGTGCTCGTGGGACACCGAAGAAGAGCGCGTGCGTGAACTGGCCCGCGACATCCGCGAAGTCATGTCGGCCTGATCGCCTCCCCGTGGCGCGGGAGCCTGCTCCCCGCCACAGCCTGCCTCTCCTTCCCGCTTCAGCTCCTTCGTCTACATTGTTTGTCGAGTCATCGCTCACATGACAACAAACAGGAGCTTGCGCATGTCGCTAAAAGGCAAAACGTTGTTCATCACTGGCGCCAGCCGTGGCATCGGGCGCGAGATTGCGCTGCGGGCTGCACGGGACGGGGCCAACATCGTGATCGCCGCCAAGAGCGCCGAACCCCACGCCAAGTTGCCCGGCACCATCCACAGCGTCGCCGCCGAAGTCGAAGCGGCCGGCGGCCAGGCCCTGGCGCTGCAACTGGATGTTCGCGATGAAGAGGCGGTGCGCCAGGCACTGACCCTGGCCAACGAACATTTCGGCGCAATCGATGCACTGGTGAACAATGCCGGGGCGATCAAACTGACCGGTGTGCAGCACATCGAAATCAAGCGTTTCGACCTGATGCACCAGATCAACACCCGCGCCGTGTTGCTGTGCAGTCAGGCGGCCCTGCCCTACCTGAAGAAATCTTCCGGGCACATTCTCAACCTGTCGCCACCGTTGAATATGGCCAGTAAATGGTTCGCCCAGTACAGCCCCTACACCGTGACCAAGTACGGCATGAGCATGCTGACGGTCGGAATGAGTGAGGAATTCGCCAACTACGGGATCAGTGTCAATTCGCTGTGGCCGCAGACCATGATCGCTACAGCAGCGATCGAGTTTCAGCTGGGCAACCGGGAGTCCTTCAAGCATGCGCGCACGCCGGCGATCATGGCGGATGCGGCGCATGTGATTCTGGGCAGCAGCGGGCGACGGATTACCGGACGGTTGTTGATTGATGAGGAGATTTTGCGCGAGAGCGGCGTGACCGAGTTCGATCATTACCGTTTTGAACCGGGAAGTGATGCGAAGTTGATGACGGATTTGTTTGTCGACTGAACGCCAAACCCTGTGGGAACGAGCTCGTTCCCACAGGGTTCATGCCTGCATCAATACTCGATCCGCACATCCCCCTTCGGCACGCTGCAGCAAGAAAGAATGTACCCCTCCGCCTCGTCGTCCTCGGTGATCCCGCCGTTGTGATCCATTTCCACCTCGCCGCCGAGCTTCAGCACCTTGCACGTCCCGCAGATCCCCATGCCGCAGGCTTTCGGGATCATCAGGCCGACCTTGGCCGCCGCCGCATGCACGGTCTCGCCCGGGGCCACGCGAATGCTCTTGTCCGATGAGGTGAATTCCACCAGATGCAGATCCGCCGCCGGGATTTCCGGTGCCTCGGCTGCCTGTTCGGCCTGTTCCACCGCGTCGGCGCGGGCTTCCGGCGGCGTGGCGCCGAAGGATTCCTCGTGGTAGCGCTTCATGTCGTAGCCGGCGTTTTCCAGCAGGCGTTTGACAGCGTTCATGTAAGGCGTCGGACCGCAGCAGAACACTTCGCGCTCGAGGAAGTCCGGCACCATCAGTTCCAGCATCTTGTGATTCAGGTAACCGCGATACCCGGCCCACGGTTCGCCCAGGCCATGCTTCTCGCAGATCAGGTGCAGGCTGAAGTTGTCGATCCGCGACGCCATGTGTTCCAGCTCGCGGTGGTAAATGATGTCTTTGGGCGAGCGGGCGCTGTGGATGAACGTCATGTCGACGTTGCCGTTGGTGTCGTAGAACCAGCGCGCCATGGACATCACCGGGGTGATGCCGACGCCGCCGCTGAGGTACAGCACTTTCGGGCTCGGGAAATCGATGGCGTTGAACAGCCCGACCGGGCCGTGCACCGCCAGTTCCTGGCCTTCGTGCAACGTGTCGTGCAGCCAGTTGGACACCTTGCCTCCCGGCACGCGCTTGATGGTGACCGAAAAGCTGTAGGGCACCGACGGCGAACTGGAGATGGTGTACGAACGCATGATCGGCTGGCCTTCGATTTCCAGCTCCAGGGTGACGAACTGCCCGGGCTTGAAAAAGAACAGGATCGGCTGGTCGGCCATGAAGCAGAAGGTGCGCACATCCCAGGTTTCCTGGATGACTTTGACGCAACGGACGATGTGTCGGCCATTGGCCCAGGTCTGGGTGGTGACCGGATTCAGGAAGCTGTTCGACATGCTGTTCTCCACGGCCGACTGTCGGCCTTCATGTGGCGATTCTGCGTATAGCGCAGACCGCCCGTTTACCTATCCGCGACATTCACATACTTATCGCGACCAGCCTTCAGGCACCGGGGGTTGCGCGTCGGGAACAGATTGCACCATGTCGCCCATGGATAAGGTTCTCGCCTGCGCCGGCCCCACACTCGCCCCAACACAAACGGTTTCTTTACACCTTGCGCTGCAACCCTGATCAGCCACTTTCGCGGCCACGCAGATGGCCTTGAGGAATTCATCGATGGACACCGCAAAAATCAGCCTGGGCGACCCGCTGGAACCCGCACGCAAGGCCACCGCACAAATGCTGCAGGAGCGCGAACGCACCTTCTCGCTGCCGCAACCGTTCTACAGTGACGATCGCCTGTTCGATATCGACATGCAGGAGATCTTCCAGAAGGAGTGGTTGATCGCCGGCATGACCTGCGAAATCCCGGCCAAGGGCAACTACCTGACCCTGCAGATCGGCAAGAACCCGATCATCGTCATTCGCGGCGCCGAAGGCGTGGTGCATGCATTCCACAACGTCTGCCGTCACCGTGGCTCGCGCCTGTGCACCAGCGACAAGGGCAAGGTCGCCAAACTGGTCTGCCACTACCACCAGTGGACCTATGAACTGGACGGCCGCCTGCTGTTCGCCGGTACCGAGATGGGCGCCGATTTCGACATGAATCAGTACGGCCTCAAACCGGTGAACGTGAAGACCGCCGGCGGCTATATCTTCGTCAGCCTGGCGGAAAACCCACCGGCCATCGATGACTTCCTGTCGACCCTGAACCACTACATGGAACCCTACGACATGGAGAACACCAAGGTGGCGGTGCAAACCACCTTGATGGAAAAGGCCAACTGGAAACTGGTGCTGGAAAACAACCGCGAGTGCTACCACTGCAACGGTTCGCACCCGGAATTGCTGAAAACCCTGCTGGAGTGGGACGACGTCACCGACCCACGCGCCGACCAGGCGTTCAAGGATCACGTCGCCGCCTCTGCTGCTGCCTGGGAAGCCGAGAAAATCCCTTACGCCCACGCCAGTTTCGGCCTGCGCAACCGCATCGTGCGCATGCCGCTGCTCAAGGGCACCGTATCGATGACCATGGACGGCAAACAGGGCTGCGCCAAGCTGATGGGCCGGATCAAGAACCCGGACCTGGGTTCGATGCGCATCCTGCACCTGCCGCACTCGTGGAACCACTGCATGGGCGACCACATCATCGTGTTCACCGTGTGGCCGATCAGTGCCCAGGAAACCATGGTCACCACCAAGTGGATCGTGCACAAGGATGCCGTGGAAGGCGTGGACTATGACGTCGAGCGCATGCGCAAGGTGTGGGACGCAACCAATGACCAGGACCGTCGCCTGGCCGAAGAGAACCAGCGCGGCATCAACTCCACCGCGTACCAGCCAGGGCCGTACTCCAAGACCTATGAGTTTGGCGTGGTCAACTTCGTCGACTGGTACAGCGAGCGGATGCTGAGCAACCTCGGAGCCGAACCTGCGCCGTACCTCAAGGGCGTGCCAGTACAGGGCTAAAAGCAAAAGCTTCGCGAGCAGGCTCGCTCCCACAGATGGAACGCATTCCGAATGTGGGAGCGAGCCTGGTCCGGATGGCGATCCGACGAAGAGACCGCCACGGTCACCGCCTCATGTGGACGACCACCTCACCGATCCATCCTCGCCAATGAACTCCTCGAAAATCTCCTCTCCCACCAGCCTGATCTTCGCGTAGCCATTCAAAACCCGTAGCGGATAATCCGGATCCTTCGCATCCTGCGTCTCGGAAAACAGTATCCGCGAATGCCCGTTCAGCTCGCTGGTGGTGCCATAGGGAATCGCGCCATGCCCGGCGCAGCGCGCATGCAACCCGCCCTGGGTGGCATAGACGATGCCGTTGTGCAGGTGCCCCCAGTACCAGTAATCCGGCTCGCGCCCCAGTGCATCGCACACCGGCTGATACAACGCGGTCTTGTTGTGCCCGGTGATATCGAAGCCCTGATGATGGCTGAGCACCATGAGTTTCTTGCGTTTGGGCAAGCCCTTCATCCAGGCGATCTGCGGCTCGTTCAACGTGCCGTCCATGTACAGGTTCATCACGTCCGAGGCATACGCCGTGTCCAGCCCGACAATCAGCCAGTCGTCATTGATCAGGGCAAAGTAGCTGGTGCCCTGCTGCCCCGGAAAACGCGCGGCCAGCTCCTTGAAGTAACCGTGGGCGCCGCTGTACATCTCATGGTTGGAATTGAGGGTGAACGAGCCGTGTGTGCCCATCGGCCAGCCGGACATGTCGGTGTCCTCCTGGGAATGGGTACCGGCGTAATAGACATCCCCCAGGTGAATGGTGAAGTCGGCGTTGGCCAGTTGCATCTGGTTGGCGACTGAAACCGCTGGCGCATGGCTGTTGAACGGCCCGGTGCCCCAGTCGCCGGCAATCGCCAGCGTCACTTCACGCCCCATGGTCACCATGGCCGGATCGGTGCCGAAGGTGGCGTGGTGCCGCAGGTTTTCGATCCATTTGAGCAGCGCTTCGCTCCACAACAGATCCAGCAGCTCCCATTTGCGACAGCCCAGCAGCGTGCCGTCCTTGAGCACCCGGGTCTGCAGTTGATCGGGCGATTGCGGCAACGGCGTTGCATTGCCGATACGCAGGATCGACAAACCGTGGGACAACTCCCAGGGCACCGCTGGTTCGTCATCCGGCAACTCGCCGTTTTTCAGCACGTACTGCGCCTGATCGTGACCCCGCTGCAGCAGCTTGATGATGGCCTGGAACTCTTCGGGTTCCAGCTCACTGATGAGCTTCATCCAGGCCATTTCGACGCGCGTGAGCAAACCGTGCAGGCGAACCTTGACCTTGTCGTACTCGTGTTTCAGATGACCGACCGCTGACATGGCGTAATCCTCTATCCGTAGGGGTTCACAGGGTTTTCATGAATTCGATCAGCGCACGTTTGTCGTCGTCCGACAGCGTCGTGCCATACAAGTGACCGCTGTTGTGATTGCCCTCCAGGCGGGTGTCGTATTTGAAGTCCGCCGAGGCTTTCGCCTGGGCGCCGCTGGTCACGAAACCGACGTTGACCGGGTCGTACACATCGGATCCGGTGATGAACACCTGCGGGCGTTTTTCCGGTGGTTGCAGCAGGTCCCACAGGGTCGGCACCGAACCGTTGTGCAGATACGGTGCGCGCAGCCAGATGCCGTCAGTGGGCGTGTTGCTGTAGCTCTGGGTCTTGCGGTAGGCGCCGAAATCGAACGGCGGTTTCTTGAAGGTGTGAAACGCCGCCACCAGCCCGGTGGTGAACGAATCCAGCCGATGCGGATCGGTGCCGAGCTGGTCGATGTTGGTGGTGACCTGCCCGGTGTCGGCACGCCCGAAGTCGTGGCAACCGGCGCAATTGGCTTCCCAGATCGGTTTGCCCCGGGCGACTTTGGCCTGATCCAGTGCCCACGGCCAGGCCGGAGCCTTGTGCCCGAGCAGCCAGTTGGTCACGCGGTTGAAGCTCGGCGGCAGCACCGATTCCGGCGTCGCCCCCACCGCCATGGCGGCGGCGTAGTTGCGCTCGTGAATCTTGTTGTTATTGCCGTCCCAGTGCAGGTACATCGACTCCCGGGGCTTCTGGTTCCACACTTGCGGCAGGTCGACGGTGCCGATGGTCGAGTCATCCGGGAAGCCGAACACCACCATTTTCGTCGGGTTGAAGGTGTCGGTACGCCCAGGCCCCTGCGGCGGACGCAGTTTCTGCCAGGCATAGGCCTGCTTCTGTTTGAGCAGCGCAGTTTTGGCCATCGGGATGATCAGGTAGCGGTTGTAGATCCGCTCGAAGAAGCCGAGCCGGAACTTGCTGTTGATCGCCGCCATGACCGCGTCGATGGTGAATTTCGGGTCGCTGGCGCAATCGTAGGCGAACCACTGGAAGGCTTGCAGTTGCAGGGTATTGGCCGGTGCGCTCGGCACATTGACCGCCACGTCGCCGGCATTGGCACGGTACGAGCCGGTGTGGCACAGGGCGCAGTTCGGCTCCACCGTCGGGTAACCGATCTGCCGCTTGGCCATGCCGATCGGCAGGTCCTTGCCGTTCTCGAACAGGAAGCCGAAGACTTCCCAGCCGCCGGGTTTCGGCAGTTTTTCCGGGCACATCTGCGGCAGCACGGAAAACAGGTAATACGGGATTCGTGCTTCGATGCCGAGGCCGATCGCGGCGTACTTGTAGTGATCTTCGTCAGAGGCATATTCCTGCTCCGGCACCACCCGCAGCATCTGATACCAGGTCTGGTAGCCGATGAATGCCAGCAACGCGACCACCACCAGCGTGCCGACCTTGAATGCATGACTTTGCCAGTGCCGCGCCCACGCCGCCCGCCATTCACGCCAGCCGTCACAAAGCAGCGCCAGGGGTCGATTCTCAGGAGTGGTGCCGAGATACAGCAGAACCCCGAGGATCAGGAAAAAGCTCAGGTCACCCATCAACATCGGCACGAACACCGAGCCCTGACTGCTGGTGTCGATCAGGTAGATCCAGAACGCCACGGCGATCAGCCGCGTCAGCACGCACAGCCAGGAATGCACCACGTAGCGCGGTGCATTGAAGCCCGACGGCATGTAGAACACGCTGATGCCCACCAGCAGCATCCCGGCGTTTTCCAGCCAAGGGTCGGAGAGTTGCGGCGGCAGGCCGACCACCGATGTCAGCAACCCCGGCGCGAACAGCGCCGGGATTGCGAACACCATGTTCATCGCAATGCCGAGCCAGATGAAGCGTTGAAACCAGCGGATGTAGCTGTCCATGTCATCCATTTCCTTGTGCAGACCTCAAGAAAAATACCCGGTATCAATGAGCCTTTGTGGCGAGGGAGCTTGCTCCCTCGCCACAGGAACACTTCATCAACCGAGGGCCGTTTTCTCCAGGTGTTCAAGGATGATCGGATACACATCGACCACCGCGTTCTTGCCGAACATGCAGTCGATGTGGCCGTAACCCGGTACCACATGCCGGCTGTAACGCTCCGGTCCGTGCTTCTCGCAAACCCGCTGATAGGTCTTGAGCGTGCTCTCCGGCAGATAACACTGGTTTTCCGCACCGCTGATGAAGCAGATCGGCATGCTCAGCCGATCGAAGTGCGGCATGTACACATCGTTGCCCTTGAAATCCACCAGGTGCCCTTTGCGCACGATCAGCGCCAGGTGCTCGAAGGTCTCGATGTTCGATTCGCCGAACAGTTCATGCAGGTTGTCGTGCAGCGTCTCGTTGAGGGTGTCGTGGCGGTACAGCGAGGCGTACATGAAGGTGATGCGGTGGCACACCGGGTTGGTGCAGTAACCTTGGGCTTCGATCCGTGCGTAACCGTTGAGGGCTTTGTCGTAGAGGCGGTTGAACCAGTTCTCCTTGCTGTCGGCGTACGCCGTCATCGATTTGATGCCGATGACGTCGAGCATCCCCGGCAAGTGCAGGCCAGCCTTGAGCCCTGTCGCCGTCGCCACCACCGTGTCGGCGGCGATCTGCGAGCAGACCACCGAACGCACGCCCTGCAACCCGGCCAGCAACGACATGAAGAACGTGGTCGCGCCGTAGCAATGCACCACGCATTGCACATCCTTCGCGCCGGTCTTCTGCTGGATCTGCCCGATGGCGGCCTTGAAGTCGTACTGAGCGATCTGGTCGCCGTTCCACTCCTTCTTGCTGGCCGGCAGCAGAATGCTCACCCGGAAGTCCAACAGCCACACGTCGTAGTCGTTCTTGCAGAGATACTCCAGCAGGTTGGTCTGGATCGTATCGGTCGAAAAGATATTCGAGCCCACGCCCAGCCCGTGCACCAGCATCACCGGACCCTTGCTGCCGGCCTGATAGCGACTCAGACGCAATTGGACCCCGTCCTCGGTGGGGAAGAAATGCACATCCGGTGCCGGCGCATCCAGCGGCCGTTTCAAACGTGGCGGTGCATCGGGATTGAAGTATTTGTCGCCGGCGAATACCCCGCCGTAACTCTCCCAGAGAATCCCGGCGAAAAACTTGCCGAACCGCGCCATCCCTTCGATGCGCTCACGCTCGTTGCGTGCATTGAGCACCTTCATGGTGGTCATCTGTTTGGCGAAATCCGCCGGCTCGATGTGCATCACCCCCGAGCCAATCACCTCGCCGGACTTGTCCGGCCCGCGATACAGGGTCACGTAAAGCGTGCTGGTGTCGTGCCAGATGTTCAGCACGCCGTTGTCTTCCGGCACGGTTTTAAAGGCGCTGAAGAAATAATCGTTGCCGTCCTCGGCGGTCAGTTTCATGTCGTATTTCATGTGGCGCGTGTCGACCTGCTGCTCGAATTGCTCGAACAGGTTGAACACGCCGTTGCTGGCAGTCAGCGGCTGCGGCGACAGCGCCGGGGCGATCACCGTACCGACGATGGTTGCCGCGTGCTCCGGCTCCTTGATCATCCGGTTGAGGTCGTTGGCAGTGATGGTCAGGGTGAAGTCGATCGGCGAATTGTCCGCTTCGCCGCGTTTGGCCGCCGCCTCGTAAACCTTCAGATCCGTGCTCTGCGCAGCGGTGAAGGCTCGGGAGAAGTAGCCTTTCATGGTCTCGGTGAACTGCACGCCGAGCGTCGGTGGCACCGGTTGTTTGCGCGGCGCCGAGGGTAGCGTGTAATCGATTTTCCAGCCGCGGTCGGCGGCCAGCAGGCCCATGTTGCGTTCGCTGACGGCGGAGATGGTCAGCAGCGGGTTGACCGCCAATGAGGTCGGAATCACTGCACCATCGGTCACGTACAGGTTGGTGTAGACATCGGTGCCGCTGGCACCGCTGAACACCTGGCCCTTGTGGTTGACCACACCTTGCGTAGCGTCTTCGCCCATCACGCAACCGCCCAGCGGATGCACCGAGACGATGCTGTGCCTGAGCAGTTTGGTCCAGATCGGGTTCTCGACCCAGATCCCGCCCAGTGCCTTGGTACTCTGGTGCAGCCGCTCGTTGCCGATCCTGAAGTTTTCCTGTTCGCCAACGCCCGGCCAGTCGATGCGCAGTTGATCCTTGTCGTCGAGGACCATGCGCCCCTGGCCGCTGTCGTGACTCATGATCAGGTACGTCTGCATGTTGTGCAGCGCGCCGTAATACGGGCCGCGCAGGAAGCTTTCGGCTTCGCGCTCCTTGTACTTCACCTTGCCGCTGAAGCTGTCGTCGGTGGCCACGCCGATCAGCTCGGCGAACCCGGCCATTGCCGGCACCATCGGCCGCCCGAGAGCGCCCGGGATCGAGCCCTCCTCGATAACCATCTGGCTGCTTCTGTCGCCTTCGGTGCGCATGTCGATGATCGACGTGATGCACGGGCCGACCGGTTTCATCTCCTTGGCCGAATGGGTGCCGAAACCGATGCCGTTGATGGTCTGGGCGCAATTGTGGCCGAAGCCGAGGATGTCGCCGTTGCCGCTCATGTTCTCGCCGAGCTGTCCGGACATCACCAGGCCCTTGTCCCGCGAACGCAGGAGGATTTCGGTGGAGCCCAGGGTGCCGGCAGACACCACGACGATGTCGGCCTTCACGAACAGCGTCGGTGCGTCGAATTTCTCGCGGCCACTGTCCAGATACTGAAAGTGCACGATCCAGCCATCGCCATCGCGCTCCAGATGCCGCACCTGGGCCTGACAGAAAATCTCCGCGCCGTGATTGGTGGCGTCCGGCAAATAGTTCATCAGCGTGGTGTTCTTGGCTTTGTTGTTACAGCCCGAAACGCAGTCGCCGCAGTGGTTGCAGGGCAGTTGCTCGACACCGACGTGATTGAGGTTGTTCGGCAGTTTGTCGAAGGTCACGTTGATCGGCGGCTTGTAGAAATGCGCGCCTTGCTGGAGGAAGTCCGCGGATTTTTTGTTGGCATCGAGCTTGGGCAGATCCGGCGCGGTGTCCGGGTAAGGGTTGGGCTTGAGCATCTCCCGGGCTTTTTCGTAGCCCGCCTTGAGCAAGCCATCGTGGTCCTCGCGCACCGCCAGCGGCCAGCGTGGATCCTTGAACACATCGGCTGTCGGTTCCAGCGAAACGTTGGCATTGATCAGCGATGTGCCGCCGAGACCACAGCCGACCACCACGTTTTGCTGCGCGTTCACGTGCAGGTCGAACAGCCCGGTGCGCGAGCCGATATGGCCGTCAGGATCGTGCACCTGCAACTCCTCGGTTGCGGCGATCATGGTGTTGGGGTATTCGCCGGGCTGGATTTCCCGGCCGCGCTCCAGCAGGCACACCCGTTTTCCGGCCCGGGACAGGCGCGACGCGGCAATGCCGCCACCATACCCGGAGCCGATGACGATCACGTCGTAGTGTTCCTTGATGTCGCTGATGGGCGTTGCGATCCGTGTCATGAGGGGATTCCTCTCTCAGGCAGATGGGGCAACTCTGCGGTTGCCTGCAATCGATGGACGAACGGGCACCTGGCCTCCGGGCAAGCCCGGCGGCAGTACAACGGTGAAGGCAGTTTTCAGGCGCTACAGACGGGCGTGCTGATTGGCGGCACGGCGCAATGTGCGCGTGCGCGGCTTCTGGGCTGACAGCAAGCGGGGATTGAGGGGTGAGCGATGTGGCTGGGTATCCATCACGCGTTCTCCCTGAACCGGATGTGGATAAGTGACGGCGGTCCTTGTGCAATTGGAGTGAAGACAGCGCCCGGTTTGAAGTCAAGGCAGGCCCTTAGAACTGTATGAAATCTGATCAATTGCCATTTGGACTATAGCCGCCGGGGCTTGCAGAGATTGGCGAACAAGTTATCCACATAGGCACCCACAGCAAATGGGGACAACTGTGGATGACACGGAAAAATAACGGGGCTTTTGTGAAGAAAAACCGTGACTTATCCAGAAGAAGGGTTTCCGGTGGCGATTGTATGTTTTTTGATCAACATCCTGAAGACCATGTAATACATGGCCTGCAGAGGATGGCGAACACCTTATCCACAGAAACGCCAACAGAGTTCGGGGGTAACTTGGCGGGTGCTGTGGAAAAGCGTCGGAAGACTTGATAAATCCGGGTCTACGTGAAGATTATTGTTTCAAAAGGTCGAATTGATCATTTTTCGATCAACCCATCGTAAGCCACGATTTATATGGCTTGCAGCGGATAGCGAACATCTTGTCCACAGAAGGGCCAACAGAGATTGGGGGCAACTTGAGAAGTTATCCTTGGGAAAAAACCCGAAAAAACCGCAAGTTAGGCTGATCGTTTTTTGATCTGGGGGCTGGAAGGCTTGATTGGCGTGGGGTTCAGGGAGGGGCGAACACGTTATCCACAGATCCGCCAACAGGGATTGTGGGTAACCGCCCCTCTTTCGACAGAAGAGGGGCCGAACAGGCATTCAGCGGACAACACCTTCTTCGATCAACAACTTGAGAATGGCTTCCGCCCCCGCTTGGGCAGTCACGCCCTTGAGCACCTGCCCACCACCTCCACTCGCCTTGGCCGTTGCCGCCTTCATCCGGTCAGCCCCGCTCTTGGCCTTGATCACCTTCAACCGTTTCGGCCGGGGCCTGGCCGGTTGCAGGGTCGCGAGCGCAAGCAGTTCGTCATCCACCACTTCCACATCTTTTGCCTGAAGAACGCCGCGTCGCGCCGGGCCGTAAGCACTCTGCCGAGGCTTGGGCGCGGCGTTATCCACAGTCGCCAGAAACGGCAGGCGCACTTTCAGCCGGCGCCGTTGCCCTCGCGGCAAAGCCTGCAGCACCAGCGCTGAGCCGTCGTTGATCGATTCGACCTGCGCCAATCCCACCACCAGCGGCCAACCCAGCCCTTCAGCCAGCAGGAACGGCAGCATGCCGGAGCCTTCGCCGGTTTCCGCCTGACTGCCGGTCAGCACGACCTGGGCACCGGCATCACGCAGATAGTCGGTCAACGCCGGTAACGCATCCGCACCGGCCGATTGTTCCAGCACATGCATCTGATCCAGGCCCATGCCCAGATAGGCGCGCAGTGCAGGCTCCGCTACGTCGCCGGCGTGCAGCACTTGCAGGCTGTCACCCGCCAGTTGCAGGCCCAGCTCCACCGCCCGTGCATCCTGTTCGGCGCGTCGTGGCCGACCGGAAGTCGGGTGTGCGCCGATTGAAACCAGACTGATGATCTTTGTGCTCATAACCGTTCCTTAAGCCGCATCGCGCTTGGCTTCGTTGCGGTAAGCCTCTACCGCCGCGATCAAGGCCTGAAGAATTTCCGCGCTTTCGCCGATCACCGACAGGTCGGCACGCTTGATCATGTCGCAGCCCGGATCGAGGTTGATCGCCACCACCTTGTCGCAGGCACCGATGCCCTGCAGGTGCTGGATCGCCCCGGAAATCCCCACCGCCACGTAAACCCGTGCGGTGACCCAGGTGCCGGACGCGCCGACCTGACGGTCGCGGGTCATGAAGCCGTCATCCACGGCCACCCGCGAGGCGCCTTCTGTGGCACCCAGTGCAGCAGCGGTCCTGTGGAAAAGCTCCCAGTCCTTGACCCCGTTGCCGCCGGAGAAGATGAACTCGGCTTCGGCCATCGGGATCGCCGCCGGGTCCACCGCCACGGCACCCAGATCTTCGATCCGTGACAGGCTGCGCGCCACGGGTGTGGATAACTCCACCGGCAACGCTTCGTGACGGGTTTCGCTGACCGGCTCGGCACATTCGGCCGAGGCCAGAATCAGCCGTGCAATCGGACGGACAAGATCCTGCAAGCCTGCACCGGCGCGGCCGATGCATTCCTGGTCCTTGACCTGCCACACCCGTGTGGCCGGGCGTTCGCCCAGTGCCGCGGCAAAGCGCCGACCGAGCTCGCCGCCACCGCTGCGGCTGTCCGGCAGCAGCCAGTGGCGCGGGCTGAACTGGTTATCCACAGCCCGCAGGCCCTGGATCCGTTGCTCCGGTGCATAACCGTTGAATTGCTCACCTTCCAGCACCAGCAAGCGATCCACACCGGCGGTGGCAAAAGCGTTTTCCTTGTGCTCACCGAACACCACCGCCAGCACCGCGCCGTCGCTGCCGGCCAGTTGATGAGCGAGGCCGAGCAAGTCGCGGTCGTGGCTGCTCAAGCGCCCGCCGACCATGTCCGGCACCACGCTGATGTAAAACGCCGGGGCCGGTACCTGGTGCAGCGGCAATTGCACTTCCACCGCTGCCGAACGTTTGACCGCCCCGCCCTGCTGGGCGCCGCTGCGGTCGATGCGCTTGATGCCGTTCGGCCCGATGAAGCCGATGCCGTGCAGGTTCTTGCGGACGATCCCGTTGGGGCCCATCCAGCTGTGTTGCGCCGGCTGCATGGCCGCGTGCAGCGGGTGCAGGCGGTTGCGTGCGATCCATTCGGCGCGGGGATCGCGGCGGATAATGTCGCTCATCAGTGGGCCTCCGCAGGTTCACGTCTGGCCGGGGTAGCAGACTTGTTCGGCGCGGCGTCTTCGAGCAGCGCGTCGGCCACCAGTTCGGCAATGTCCTTGATCAGTGGACGCGGTTCGACCACACCTTCGAGCATCGCCGTGCACTGTGGACAACCCACGGCCACCAGCTCGGCACCGGTCTCGCGGATGTCTTCCATGCGCATGTCGGGTATCCGCTGCTTGCCCGGAATGTCGGTGATCGGCGCCCCGCCACCGCCACCGCAGCAACGCGAACGGAAGCCGGAACGTTGCATCTCTTTCACTTCGATACCGAGGGCGCGCAGCACTTCCCGGGGCGCCTCGTATTCGCCGTTGTAGCGGCCGAGGTAGCACGGATCGTGATAGGTCACGCTGCTGCCCTTGTGCTGACCGAGGTTGAGCGCGCCGGCCTGAATGATTTCCGCCAAGTAGGTGCTGTGGTGCTGCACCAGGTAGTTGCCGTCGAAGGCGCCGTATTCGTTTTTCAGCACATGGAAGCTGTGCGGATCGCAAGTGACGATGCGGTTGAAGCGGTATTTGGCCAGGGTCTGGATATTGCGCTTGGCCAGCAACTGGAAGGTCGCTTCGTCGCCCAGACGGCGGGCCACGTCGCCGCTGTCACGCTCTTCCAGGCCGAGCACCGCGAAATCGACCCTGGCCGCTTTCAGCACTTTGACGAAAGCGCGCAAGGTGCGCTGGTTGCGCATGTCGAAGGCGCCGTCGCCGACCCAGAACAGCACGTCGGTGGACTTCTTCTCGCTGAGCAGGTCGAGGTTCAGGTCCGCTGCCCAGTTCATCCGCCCGCCCGGGGCGAAACCGCCAGGGTTGTCGGTGGCGATCAGGTTTTCCAGGACTTCGGCACCCTTGTTCGGGGTCGCGCCTTTTTCCAAAGTCAGGTGACGGCGCATGTCGACGATCGCATCGACGTGCTCGATCATCATCGGGCATTCCTCGACACAGGCGCGACACGTGGTGCACGACCACAGGGTTTCGGCGTCCACCAGACCGTTGACGATCGGTTGATGCGGATTACCGCTGTGTTCGCCCACCGGCTTGCCCGGATAAGGGCTGCCGGCGAATTGGGCATCGGTGCCGCCGGCGAGGCCGACGACCATGTCCTGAATCAGTTTCTTCGGATTCAGCGGCTGGCCGGCGGCGAACGCCGGGCACGCGGCTTCGCACTTGCCGCACTGCACGCAGGCGTCGAAACCGAGCAACTGGTTCCAGGTGAAATCCTTGGGCTTCTCTACGCCCAGCGGCGCGGTCGGATCATTCAGGTCCAGCGCTTTCAAACCGGTGGAACGACCGCCGCCAAAACGCTCAGCGCGACGGTGCCAGGCCAGATGCAGGGCCCCGGCGAAAGCGTGCTTCATCGGGCCGCCCCAGGTCATGCCGAAGAACAGTTCCGACACGCCCCACAACACACCGATCCCGAGAATGGCCGCCAGCAGCCAACCGCCGAAGTTTTCCGGGAGGATCCCGGCCACCGGCAAGGTCACCAGGAAGAACGACGCCGAGAATGCCAGCAGGCTTTTCGGCAGGCGCATCCACGGGCCTTTCGACAGCCGCGACGGCGGGTCGAGCCGACGCCGGTAAACGAAGATCGCCCCGACGAACATCACCGCCGTCATCAGCAGCAACGCATAGCCAAGAATGCGGTTATGCAGGCCGAAACCGTGCACCAGAATCGCCAGCACGATCGACGCCACCGCACCACCCGCCGTGGCGACGTGAGTGTTGGCGATGTATTTGTCCCGCGCCACCACGTGGTGCAGATCGACCATGTAGCGCTTGGGCATGGCGAACAGGCCGCCGATCAGATCGACCTTCGAGGCCCGGCCCCGACGCCACATGGCCACCCGCCGCAACGCACCCAGCACCGCGAGGGCCAGGGCTGCGAACAACAGGATTGGAAGAAGGGTGTTCAACATGGTGAAGCTCCCACCAGTACAGCCTGGAGAAACACGTTCAGCGTGTTCCTGTGGGAGCGAGCCTGCTCGCGAAAGCGCCGGGTCAGTCGATGCAGCGGTGACTGACAGAATGCATTCGCGGGCAATCCCGCTCCCACAGGGTCATGTGCAAATCTTTAGAAGTCTTTGCACAACCGCAGGGCGTCATAGATCGCAGCGTGGGTATTACGCTGCGCCACGCAGTCACCGATACGGAACAGCAGGTAACCGTCGCCATTGCTGCTCAACGAAGGTTGCGGCTGGATCGCGAACAGCGCCTCGACATCGATCTGGCCCTTGTTGCGCGAGCCGTCCTTCAGCGCGTAATAGATTTCTTCGTCCGGGCGCACGCCGTTTTCGACGACCACCTGATCCACCACCCGCTCCTCTTTGGCGCCGGTGTACTCGTTCTCCAGCACGGCGACGAGTTTGTCGCCTTCGCGGTAGACCTTCTCCAGCATCATGTCCCCGGTCATGATCACTTCTTTCGGGTACATGCTGCGGTAGTAGGTCGGGAACGACGTACCGCCGATGGCCACGCCCGGCTTGATGTCGTCGGTGACAATCTCGACCTGGCTGCCCTTGTCCGCGAGGAAGTCGGCCACCGACATCCCGGTGAACTCGCAGATGGTGTCGTAGACCAGCACGTTCTTGCCCGGCGCAACCTTGCCGTCGAGCACGTCCCAGCTGCTGACCACCAGCCCTTCGGCAGCGCCCCAGTGTTCGTTCTGCTCCAGGTACGGGTGACCGCCAACAGCCAGCACGACGATGTCCGGACGCAGGTCCATGATGGTGTCGGCATCGGCGGCAGTGCCCAGACGCAGGTCGACTTTCAGCCGCGCCAGCTCCAGCTGGAACCAGCGGGTGATGCCGGCGATCTGGTCACGCTGCGGCGCCTTGGCTGCCGTGGTGATCTGGCCGCCGATGAATTCTTTCTTCTCGAACAGCGTCACGTCGTGACCACGTTCGGCTGCCACCCGGGCCGCTTCCATCCCTGCCGGGCCGGCACCGACGATCACCACCTTGCGTTTCGGCCCGGTGGATTTCTCGATGATGTGCGGCACGCCCATGTATTCACGGGAGGTCGCGGCGTTCTGGATGCACAGCACATCCAGGCCCTGATACTGACGGTCGATGCAGTAGTTGGCGCCGACGCACTGTTTGATCTGGTCGACCTGGCCCATCTTGATCTTGGCGATCAGGTGCGGGTCGGCAATGTGGGCGCGGGTCATGCCGACCATGTCGACATAACCGCCCTCCAGGATCCGCGTGGCCTGGTTCGGGTCCTTGATGTTCTGTGCATGCAGCACCGGAACCTTGACCACTTCCTTGATCCCGGCCGCCAGGTGCAGGAACGGCTCCGGCGGATAACTCATGTTCGGAATCACGTTGGCCAGGGTGTTGTGGGTGTCGCAACCCGAGCCGACGACGCCGATGAAATCAAGCATGCCGGTGTCGTCGTAATACTTGGCGATCTGTTTCATGTCCTCATGGGACAGACCGTCCGGGTGGAACTCGTCACCGCAGATGCGCATGCCGACGCAGAAGTCGTCACCCACCTCGGCGCGCACGGCTTTCAGAACTTCCAGACCGAACTTCATGCGG
Source organism: Pseudomonas sp. KCJK9016 (assembly GCF_046231795.1). Classification (NCBI taxonomy): domain Bacteria; kingdom Pseudomonadati; phylum Pseudomonadota; class Gammaproteobacteria; order Pseudomonadales; family Pseudomonadaceae; genus Pseudomonas; species Pseudomonas sp. KCJK9016. Next base: position 140,217 of record NZ_JBJJMM010000014.1, read on the forward strand.
CCTTCGAAGGTACCGCCCCATTCGTCGGTACGTTTGTTGACGCGCGGGCTCCAGAACTGATCGATCATGTGCTGGTGCACCGCCGACAGTTCGACACCGTCCAGGCCACCGGCCTTGGCGCGGCGTGCGGCTTGCGCATAGTTGCCGATCACCCGCCAGATCTCTTCCGGCTCGATGGTCTTGCAGGTGGCGCGGTGCACCGGTTCGCGTATGCCTGACGGGGACATCAGGGTCGGCCAGTTGTAACCGTCCCAACGGGAGCGACGGCCCATGTGGGTAATCTGGATCATGATCTTGGCGCCGTGCTTGTGCATGGCGTCAGCGAGATTCTGGAAGTGCGGAATGATCCGGTCGGTGGACAGGTTCACCGAACTCCACCATTGCTGCGGGCTGTCGATCGCCACCACGGACGAACCGCCACAGATCGCCAGGCCGATGCCGCCCTTGGCTTTCTCTTCGTAATATTTGACGTAGCGTTCGGTGGTCATGCCGCCGTCGGTCGCGTAGACCTCGGCGTGCGCGGTGCTGAGCACGCGGTTGCGGATGGTCAGTTTGCCGATCTGGATCGGCTGGAACATTGCTTCGAAAGCCATGGCGGGTTCCTCGACTTACAACGGCTTGACGGTGAACAGGCCGTCGTCATGGCCTTCTTCGGAGCCACCGTAGACCTGCTCGGCCACGGTGCGGATCTTGCTGCCGCGAGCGGCGAGGATCTGATCCATGGCACCGGCAAACCAGCCGGTGAACATGTAGTCGACCTTGCGTCCGACCTTGCCGTAGACATAGACGAATGCCGAGTGTTCGAGTTTGACGCTGGCGGTGCCTTTGTCGAGGTCGATGTCCTGGATTTTGAACAGGCCCCAGCCACGCTGCGACAGGCGCTTCATGTAGTGCTCGAACACCGCGACGCCTTCCAGGCCGTGGCACTCGGCTTCTTTTTCACACCAGTGCCAGGCGGATTTGTAGCCGGCCTTGTAAAGGATTTCGGCGTAGGCTTCGGCGCCCAGCACTTCCTCGATACCCATGTGGTTGTTGACGAAGAAATGCCGCGGCACGTACAGCATCGGCAGGGCGTCGGAGGTCCAGACACCGGTCTCGCTGTCGACTTCGATTGGCAATTGCGGGGCGATCTTGGCCATGGAAACTTAACTCCAGAAAAATTTTGGTGTTGCCCCCGGCGCGGACGGCCGGGGGAAAGTATTCGGGAAGCGGCGGCTTATTCGCCCCAGACGTCCTTGAGGACGTTCACCCAGTTCTCGCCCATGATCTTGCGCACCACTCGCTCGGAGTGGCCGCGCTTGAGCAGGGTTTCGGTCAGGTTCGGGAACTCGCCGACGGTGCGGATGCCCAGCGGGTTGATGATCTTGCCGAAGTTGGTCAGACGGCGGGCGTAGCCCTTGTCGTGGGTCAGGTATTCGAAGAAGTCCTGACCGTGACCCTGGGTGAAGTCGGTGCCGATGCCGATGGCGTCTTCGCCGACGATGTTCATGGTGTATTCGATGGCTTCGGCGTAGTCGTCGATGGTCGAATCGATGCCCTTGGCGAGGAACGGCGCGAACATGGTCACGCCGACGAAACCGCCGTGGTCAGCAATGAACTTCAGTTCCTCATCGGATTTGTTGCGCGGGTGTTCTTTCAGCCCCGACGGCAGGCAGTGGGAATAGCAGACCGGCTTTTTCGATTCGAGAATGACTTCTTCGGATGTCTTGGAGCCGACGTGGGACAGGTCGCACATCACGCCGACACGGTTCATCTCGGCGACGATTTCGCGACCGAAGCCCGACAGGCCGCCGTCGCGTTCGTAGCAACCGGTGCCCACCAGGTTCTGGGTGTTGTAGCACATCTGCACGATGCCGACGCCGAGCTGCTTGAACACTTCGACGTAGCCGATCTGATCTTCGAACGCGTGGGCATTCTGAAAGCCGAAGAGGATGCCGGTCTTGCCCTGCTCCTTGGCCTTGCGGATGTCGGCAGTGGTGCGGACGGGGATCACCAGGTCGCTGTTTTCGCGGATCAGTTTCTGGCTGGCGGCGATGTTGTTGACCGTGGCCTGAAAGCCCTCCCACACCGACACGGTGCAGTTGGCCGCCGTCAGACCGCCCTTGCGCATGTCTTCGAACAGCTCGCGGTTCCATTTGGCAATGATCAGACCGTCGATAACGATGCTGTCGGCGTGTAATTCGGCTGGGCTCATCAGGCGTCCCCTTATTGGCGATTCATGCGCCGAATCGTCTGCCGGCGCTTTGGGGCCAGCATATGCCTCGGTGCGCGACCAGCCGGGTGCAAAAACGACAGGGGAATTGCCGAAAGCGTCAATCCGCGACAAAGCGTCGCCAGGCGGTCCGACCAGCCACCTGTTCAAGCCTGCGAGCTTGAGCCAGAATCTGCCGCATCCCGGAAACACCACTGGATTAGAGCGACATCAATGAAATCGATCTTCCTGGCTTTGGCACTGATTGCGACCGGCGTACACGCCGCTGAAGAGTCCGACAACAACCCGTGCGACGCGGTGGAAAACGACGTCCAGACCCTGGAATGTTCGACCTACAGCCGCACCACCGCCGAAGACCTGCTCAAGGACAACTACAAAAGCCTGAACGAGCGCATGCAGGCGACCTACGGCAAGAACCCGGCGCAGCTGGCCGACATCAGCGCAAAACTCAAGAACGCCCAACAACAATGGCTGAAAACCCGCGACGCCGACTGCGCCGTCGAAGCCTTCCCGGCAACGGACGGCAGCAAGGCGTTCAAGATCGCGCAGAATGATTGCGTGGCGCGGATGAGTGATGAGCGGTCGGAGTTTCTGGAGTCGATAGGTCAGGAGTAAAGAGAGAAAGGGCAGGCCACCTCCTGAGCGGGTAATCAACTGTCAACTGTCAACTCTGACAGTTCACCGCGGCTGATCCTGGGTCTATGTTGGGCTTGTGATCCCAACTCTTCGATCACCCGGAACCAATTGCCAGGAGCTGCCCATGTCGACCCGATATGCTATCCCGCACAATGCCATCACACCGTCCAAAGGGAATATGACCGCCACGGTAGGAAGCGTTCCCGCCCTTACGTTCACATCTGGCGGCATCAATTTCGCTGGAGACTACTACACCACTGACAGGCAAATGCGCCTCACACTTTCAGCCCTGCAACAGCTGCCACTCAGCATCCATGGAATAGAAATCACCTTCCTGCGCGACCTGCAGGATGGCAAACATAAAGTTGAAGACGGGAAAGTCAGTGCTGCTTACTGGCAACTGGTGACTGAGAATGGAGAGACCGTTTTCGTCGTCAACGATGCGGATTCAGGCTTCATCAATTTTGCAAAAAATGATGCACTAGAAACCTTCAGTGGTACTTTTTCATTCACCACCAAAAATGCTGACGGAACGGTCTTCGAAATCAAGAATGGCAGGTTTGATGTCGAAGGGTTTGACGAATTTACGCTTTAGACGATATTGCAGTGGTGCAGGAAAAACACTGGATCTTCGGGGGCGGTCACGGCCAGCATGTTGCCCCCTATCCACAGATGAACGCGGTTGTGTAGCTGCGAACCCGGGGTGGTGACTTGAGAATCACCTCGTTGCGTGATCCACCCCTCCAGTCGATTGCGAAACCCTCTGGTGTAAGGAACGGAATCGTAGGGCGGCGTATCGTACAACCACTCTCGCATCGCCATGCCCACGTCTGCCGACGTCGGAAGCGAGGTCACAAGAACGCCGAACTGACGCTTGAGACCAGGTTCCGTCTCACCGTTTTCCGGATAGGCCGGAACCGGCCAGTTTCCGTACTGGTGAGCAAAGGGCCCGGTCTGCACTCGATAATGATCATCTTGACGGCCATTGCCACCGAACCATTGATCCTGCCAGACGGGAGCGTTCAGCGGATCCGGAGCGTCTTCAGTCCAGTCCCAATACGGCAAAGCGACTCGAGGATCAATCGCGCGCAAATCCGTTTCGAACTGCATCAGCATTTCTCGGTGCCATGGCAGAAATGCCGGGCCAAGGTGGGCCCCGTTTCGATATTCGGGATCTTGCGGTTCCCAGGGATGCGTAGTGGGCACCATCACTTGGTGATGCCAGTGCACATATTTTTCGTACCCCCCTTACGCTTGAGAGCAAGCAGACAGTTGATGAATGCTGCCCGCTAGACGGCCGTATGCGAGCGAATGTTTTTCCTGACGATCATTGTGCGACTCCTTTTCCGGAACAGTCGTTCTTGGGTTCAGAGCCGGTGATGGCCCTCGCATCAATCTTCGAGGCAATGTCGATAAGGAACTACTGTCAGAAATAACAGGTCGCCCCCGGTTTCAGATGAACGGTGCTTACCTCTGTGTAATTCATGGATAACAGCTAAGTCCGAAATTTTCCCCGCAATGCACCCTGCAACATTCGGTCGAACGTTGTTTATTGGCCACCTGAAAAATATAAGTAAAGATTCGCAAATCTTATAAAAGACTTATATCCTGCCATGAACAGCATCCACTGGACTCGAAAGGCCGTTAAGCAACTCCTGAAATTGCATTCCGTTCATCAGTGTCAGGTCAGAGATGCCATCGCGGTGCTCGCTGGCATGCCTGATGTGGGCAATGTGAAAGCGCTGGTTGGTCATGACTACGCGTATCGACTGCGTGCCGGTAATTACCGAGTCATGTTCGACTGGGACGGCGCGATCAAAGTGATCAGTATTCAAGAGGTAAAAAACGCGATGAACGCACTTACTGAAATCCAAATCATCAATGACTCCGAGGGCAAGCCCGCTTTCGTGGTCATTCCCTACGCACAGTATGTCGCGCAGAAAATGGAGCCTGACCTGATCCCCCATGAGGTGGTCAGTCGCATTGTCGACGGGGCAACTCCGATCAGGGCCTGGCGCGAACATCTCAACCTGACTCAGGAAGAAGTGGCGAAACGAATGGGCATTTCGCAACCAGCCTTTGCCCAGCAGGAAACCGTTGCAAAGCCGCGCAAGGCCACTCGCGAGAAGATTGCAGCGGCGTTTGGTATCACTGCCAACCAGCTTGAGCTGTAAGCTGCACCTCTTCAGCCAATCAAGGGATTCACATGAACATCTGCGGTATCGAAATCAAAGGCAGTGAAGCGATCATCGCCGTGGCGTCCCTCGACGGCTCGGTATTGAGCCATGTCGCTCTGAGCACGAAAAAAATTGCCCTGGACGATGACGACGATGCAGCGAACGTGAAGCTGTTCGCCGCGCAAGTGGCATCGTTCGTTCGCGAGAATTCGATTGATCGCATCGCAATCAAGAAGCGCAGCAAGAAAGGCGAGTTTGCCGGCGGGCCGACCACGTTCAAGATCGAGGGCGTGTTTCAATTGCTGGACGGTTGTGAGGTGACACTGCTATCGCCGCAGACGATCAACGCACAGGCCAAAAAGCACAATTTCCAGCTGCCGGGCACGCTGAACAAGTATCAGCATGAAGCCTACAGGGCTGCGTGCTCGGCATTGCTGAAAAAGTGACTAGCCCGCTTTGCGCGCACTGAGCCAGTCGCCAAAGGACTTGTCCTCCAGCGCATAGCCTCCACGGCTCGACTTCCACACCAGTTCCTTGTCGCGCAGGGCATCGATGCAGGCCTGAATGGTCTGGGTACCCGGCACCACGTCGCTGCCCATGTTTTCCAGTGCCTTGCTGACTGCCGTGAGCGTGCTGTCGGTGAACGGCGCAAAAGGCTCGTTGTTTCGCGAGCGCTCAACCATCACCTCCAGCACGGCGCGCTGAGGGATTGTCAGAGCGTTCCAGGCGCTCTCGAACTCGGTCCAGACACCGGCGCGCAACAATTCGGCCCGGCTCTGCAGCAACCGCCCCAGATTGCTGGCCTCGCCCAGCTCCAGCGCGACCTCTCCGATGATGGTGCGCAACATTTCCGGGCGCCGCCCCACCAATTCAAAGGCGTCGTCGATATCGGCCGCATTGAACTGGTTGGTCTCGGCCAGATGGGCATTGAGGTGCAAGGTGTACGCCTGGGTGAACTCTTTCCCCAACAACGGAAAGGGCGTAATGCTTGAGCCGAAGAACGGTTGGCTTTTGCCCAGCACCAGATGGGCGAGCTTGTCGCGATTGGAACCGGTGAATACCAGATGCAACCCGCTGCCCTCGCCTTCACGTCCCTGGTTGAGCTGATCCCGTGCGGCCTTCAGGGCGAACATCGCGTTGATGCCGGCAGCGGTGGTGAGCGCGTGCTGGGCTTCATCGATCACCAGCACGATGGATTTTTCGGCGACGTTGTGCAGCAGTTCCAGCGCTTGAGTCAGAGTCGCGCCGGCCGGCAGTTGCGGCTTGGTGAAATCCCAGGACAAGGTGCGCAGAAAGCTGAGTTTTTCGATGCCGATACTCTTTGCCAGTTTGCGAATGCCCTTTTCAAAGGGTACCAACGCACTTGCAATGGCACTGGCGATCAGCTCGGCAGGGTCTTTTTCCTTGTCGGCCCACAGGTCGACGTAAACCGTCAGCCAGCCTCGGGCCTGGCACTCCGGGATCAGATCCTCCCGCAGGAAGGTACTTTTGCCTGTGCGACGCGGCGCGGCCAGAAAAAGGCCGGAGGTGAAATCCTGCAGGCCCGCGCCCACAAGACCATCGGCAACGCTGCGTGCCAGGGCGGGGCGGCGAAAGACGAAGCCGTTGTTGCTGGACATGACTTTATACTCAATTATTTCGATGACTATAATTTATAGCAAAAACTATAATTTACTGTAATTGTCCGTCAAACGGTCTCTCGCCGCCGATCCTCACGCGGACACCGGGCAAACTTCGCCCGGTAGCTGCGGGTGAAATACGACGGTGATTCAAACCCGCAGGCGATGCTGACTTCCAGCACGCTCATGTCGGTCTGGCGCAACAGCTGCCGGGCCTTTTCCAGCCTTAACCGCAGATAGAAATTGCTCGGTGTGTCGTTCAGGTGCAGACGGAACAGGCGCTCGAGTTGTCGCCGGGTCACCTTGATCGATTCCGCCAGCTCCAGGGTGGTCAGCGGCGGTTCGCTGTGCTGCTCCATCTCCCCGATCACATGCACCAGTTTCTTGTTGCTGATGCCGTAGCGCGTGGCGACTTCCATGCGCTGGTGGTCTTTGCGCGGACGAATCCGCCCCAGTACGAATTGCTCGCTGACCTGGATTGCCAGTTGTGGACCGTGGGCCTGGGCGATCAGGTCGAGCATCAGGTCGATGGACGCGGTGCCGCCGGCGGACGTGATGCGCCGGCGATCGATCTCGAACAGTTCCTGAGTGACACTCAGCTGTGGATAAGATTCCTTGAAGGCATCGATGGCTTCCCAGTGCAGGGTCAGGCGATGCCCATCGAGCAGGCCGGCCTCGGCGAGGACGAAACTGCCGGTGTCGATGGCGCCGAGCGTCACGCCTTCGTTGTCCAGCCGTCGCAGCCAGTGCTCCAGCGCAGGCGTGGCAAACTTCAGCGGTTCAAAACCGGCGACCACCAGCAATGTCGCCCCTTTCTTCAACGGCTCCAGCGCCGCATCGGCGTTGACCGACATGCCATTGCTCGCCAGCACCGCCCCGCCATCGGCGCTCAATACGTGCCAGCGATACAGCTCGCCGCGAAAGCGGTTGGCCACCCGCAGCGGTTCGATCGCGGAGATGAAACCGATGGCGGAAAAACCCGGCATCAACAGAAAGTAGAAATCCTGGGACATGGCGCGCACTCGGTCAGCGGGTAGCGTGCAACGTTGATACGCCAGTTGTCGGCGGCATTCAAGAGGACAGGTCGCTGCAGTGCAAGAGCTGGTCGCCGCAGTGCGTTTTTACGGGGGCATTGCTGCGTAATTTGAGCATCACCGGCACAGGGGTATCCGGTCTTACGAATAGCTGCTCAATTTTGGCGGCGTCTGTTGACCCCATGCTGCGTTGCCGCTCCTCGCCATAGCCAGCTATGGCTCGTCACGGCGTCTTGCATGAGGCCAACAGCCACTCGCCAAAATATGAGCGCTATCCGCAAGACCGGATACTGACACCGGAACCCACAATAACGACCTGCCGAGGAACCCGACATGAAACGACTGATCAGCAGCTGTGTTCTCGCACTCAGCGGTACCGCGTTTTTAAGCGCCAGTGTCATGGCGGCCGAACCTGCGTCGTGCCAAAACGTGCGCATGGGCGTGGTGAACTGGACCGACGTGATCGCCACCAGTGCCATGGCCCAGGTCCTGCTCGACGGTCTCGGCTACAGCACCAAACAGACCAGCGCGTCCCAACAGATCGTTTTCGCCGGGATCCGCGATCAGCGTCTGGATCTGTTCCTCGGCTACTGGAACCCGCTGATGACCCAGACCATCACCCCGTTCGTCGACGCCAACCAGGTCAAGGTCCTTGAAGCGCCGAGCCTCAAGGACGCCCGCGCCACACTCGCCGTGCCGACCTATCTGGCAGACAAGGGCCTGAAGACCTTCGCCGACATCGCCAAATTCGAGAAAGAGCTGGGCGGCAAGATCTACGGCATCGAGCCAGGCTCGGGTGCCAACACCCAGATCAAGGCGATGATCGCCAAGAATCAATTTGGCCTCGGCAAGTTCCAGCTCGTGGAATCCAGCGAGGCCGGCATGCTCGCCGCCGTCGATCGCGCGGTGCGCCGCAAGGAAGCCGTGGTGTTCTTCGGCTGGGCGCCGCACCCGATGAACGTCAACGTGCAAATGACTTATCTGACCGGCAGCGAAGACGCCCTCGGCCCGAACGAAGGCATGGCCACCGTGTGGACCGTCACCGCGCCGAAATACGCCGAACAATGCCCGAACGTCAGCCGCCTGCTGAGCAACCTGACGTTCACCGCCGAAGACGAGAGCCGGATGATGCAGCCGCTGCTCGATCACAAGGACGCCTTCGAATCCGCCAAACAGTGGCTGAAGGATCACCCGCAGGACAAACAGCGCTGGCTCGAAGGTGTCACCACTTTCGATGGCAAACCGGCGGCTGAAAACCTCCAGCTCACCAGCAAATAAACCGCAACGAATGAACCATTTCGCAGCCCGCACGGGCTGCGGACAGCCCCATCACGCCTGAAGGAAAACTCACCATGAACCACGACGTCATCATCACCTGCGCACTCACCGGTGCTGGCGACACGACCGCCAAGAGCCCTCACGTACCGGTCACTCCCAAGCAGATCGCCGCAGCCGCCGTCGAAGCGGCCAAGGCCGGCGCCACGGTCGTGCACTGCCACGTCCGCGACCCGCAGACCGGCAAGTTCAGCCGCGACGTGGCGCTGTACCGAGAAGTCATGGAGCGCATCCGCGAAGCCGACGTCGACATCATCGTCAACCTCACCGCCGGCATGGGTGGCGACCTGGAGATCGGCCCGGGCGAAAAACCGATGGAATTCGGTCCGAACACCGATCTGGTCGGCCCGCTGACCCGGCTGGCTCACGTCGAAGAGCTGTTGCCGGAGATCTGCACCCTGGATTGCGGCACCCTGAACTTCGGCGACGGCGACACCATTTATGTCTCCACCCCTGCACAGCTGCGCGCCGGTGCCAGACGCATCACCGAGCTGGGCGTGAAGGCGGAGCTGGAAATTTTCGACACCGGTCACCTGTGGTTCGCCAAGCAGATGATCAAGGAAGGCCTGCTCGACAATCCGCTGTTCCAGTTGTGCCTGGGCATCCCGTGGGGCGCGCCGGCCGACACCACCACCATGAAAGCCATGGTCGACAACCTGCCGACCGACGCCGTATGGGCCGGCTTCGGCATCGGCCGGATGCAAATGCCAATGGCTGCGCAAGCGGTGCTGCTCGGCGGCAACGTGCGGGTCGGCCTGGAAGACAATCTGTGGCTGGACAAAGGCGTACTGGCGACCAACGGCCAACTGGTCGAACGCGCCACCGAGATCCTCAGCCGCCTCGGCGCCCGGGTACTGACCCCGGCGGAAGGTCGCAAGAAGATGGGCCTGACCCAGCGCGGCTGACGGCCACACATCAAACCCTGTGGGAGCGAGCTTGCTCGCGAAGAGGCCGGTACATCCGAAGCATCTTCATCAGCTGTGCCGCCGCTTTCGCGAGCAAGCTCGCTCCCACAGGGAATCACCGAATTTTCCTAGGAAATCACCATGAGCTTTATCACCGAAATCAAAACCTTCGCAGCACTGGGCAGCGGCGTCATCGGCAGCGGCTGGGTTGCCCGCGCCCTCGCCCATGGCCTCGACGTGGTGGCCTGGGACCCGGCGCCGGGTGCCGAAGCGGCGCTGCGCAAACGCGTGGCCAATGCCTGGGGCGCGCTGGAGAAAAACGGCCTGGCACCGGGCGCTTCGCAGGATCGCCTGCGTTTTGTGGCGACCATCGAAGAGTGCGTGCGCGAGGCGGATTTCATCCAGGAAAGCGCCCCGGAACGCCTCGAACTGAAACTGGAGCTGCACAGCAAGATCAGCGCGGCGGCCAAACCCAATGCACTCATCGGCTCCAGCACCTCGGGCCTGTTGCCAAGCGAGTTCTACGAGAGTTCGACCCACCCGGAACGCTGCGTGGTCGGCCACCCATTCAACCCGGTTTACCTGCTGCCGCTGGTGGAAGTGGTCGGCGGCAAGAACACCGCGCCGCAAGCCGTGCAGGCCGCGATGAAAGTCTACGAATCCCTCGGCATGCGCCCGCTGCATGTGCGCAAGGAGGTGCCGGGCTTCATCGCCGACCGTCTGCTCGAAGCGCTGTGGCGCGAGGCGCTGCACCTGGTCAACGATGGGGTGGCGACCACCGGTGAAATCGACGACGCGATCCGCTTTGGCGCCGGTCTGCGCTGGTCATTCATGGGCACATTTTTGACCTACACCCTGGCCGGCGGCGATGCGGGCATGCGTCATTTCATGTCGCAGTTCGGCCCGGCATTGCAGTTGCCATGGACGTACCTGCCGGCACCGGAACTGACCGACAAGTTGATCGACGATGTAGTGGATGGCACCACCGTTCAACTGGGCCGGCACAGTATTTCGGCGCTGGAGCGCTATCGTGATGATTGTCTGCTGGCAGTGCTTGAGGCGGTGAAGACCACCAAAGAGAAACACGGGATGAGCTTCAGCGAATAATCCTTGCGCCAGCAATACCGGCCTTTTCGCGAGCAGGCTCGCGCCCACAGTTGAAATGCAATCCCCTGTGGGAGCGAGCCTGCTCGCGAAGACTGCAGCCCAGACACCCTCAATGGCGGAACAGAGACCATGCCCACCCTCACCACCTACCAGACCCGCATCATCCCCGACTGGGTCGACTACAACGGCCACCTGCGCGACGCCTTCTACCTGCTGATCTTCAGCTACGCCACCGACGCCCTGATGGATCGCCTCGGCATGGACAGCAACAACCGCGAAGCCAGCGGCCACTCGCTGTTCACTCTCGAACTGCACCTCAACTATTTGCACGAAGTGAAGCTCGATGCCGAAGTCGAAGTGCGCACGCAGATCATCGGCCACGACCAGAAACGCCTGCACCTCTATCACAGCCTGCATCTGGCCGGCGGTGACAAGGAACTGGCCGGCAACGAACAGATGCTGCTGCACGTCGACCTCGCCGGGCCGCGTTCCGCACCCTTTACCCCGGACACCCTGAGCCGTCTGCAAGCCATCGTCGCCGAGCAGGCCGACCTGCCCGCCCCGACGTACATCGGCCGGGTCATTGCCCTGCCCCCGACCCGGTAAATCCATCCAACGCAAGGAGCCGTCATGCAAACCGCCGCCGCTGTTGCCGATTACCGTACCTATCCGTTGATCAGCGCGCTGGACGGCGCGCAGAACCTGGCGGATCGCATCCTCATCGATTGGGCCGACGGGCGCACCAGCCCGTTCCACCATGTGTGGCTGCGGGACAACTGCCCGTGTCCGCAATGCGTCTACAGCGTGACCCGCGAGCAGGTGTTCGAGATCGTCGATGCGGCGCAAGACCTGTCGCCCTCCACCGTGCAGATCGACACCGACGGCTGCCTGCGCGTCGACTGGCAGGACGGCCACCGCAGCCGCTTCGATGCCGGCTGGCTGCGGGCCCACGCTTATGACGACGCGTCCCGCGCCGAACGCCTCGCCGCCAGGCCGAAAGCCTTTTTGTGGCACAGCGATTTACAGTTGCCGGTGTTCGACCACGCAGCCCTGATGAACGACAACGCCGCGCTGTTGCAATGGTTGCTGGCGGTACGCGACATCGGCCTGACCCTGGTGCGCGGTGTGCCCACCGAGCCCGGCTCGCTGAAGCTGATCGCCCAGCGCATTTCGTTCATCCGCGAGAGTAATTTCGGTGTGCTGTTCAACGTGCAATCCAGGGCCGATGCCGACAGCAATGCCTACACCGCTTTCAACCTGCCATTGCATACCGACCTGCCGACCCGCGAGCTGCAACCGGGGCTGCAATTTCTGCATTGTCTGGTGAATGACGCCGAGGGTGGCGAGAGCATCTTTGTCGATGGGTTTGCGATTGCCGAAGCGTTGCGTCAGCAAGATCCATCGTCGTTTCAGGCGCTGTGCGAGATCCCGGTGGAATTTCGCAACAAGGATCGCCACAGCGACTATCGCTGCCTGGCGCCGATCATCGCTCTGGATGCGTCGGGCCGGGTCGCGGAAATCCGCATGGCCAACTTTCTGCGCGGCGCATTCGACACATCCGTGGAGCAAATGCCGCTGCTGTACCGGGCTTACCGGCGCTTTATCGCCATGACCCGCGAGCCACGCTTCCGGGTGATGCAGCGGCTCAATCCGGGCGAACTGTGGTGCTTCGACAACCGCCGCACCCTGCATGCGCGCAACGCGTTTGATCCGAGCACCGGGGCCCGGCATTTTCAGGGCTGTTATATCGACAGGGATGAATTGCTGTCACGGATACTGGTGTTGCAACGCTGAAAGCATCGACAAAAAAAGCCCCGATACAAGCCGTGACAGGATCGGGGCAAGGGTACTGTTGAGGAGCTGCCGCGGCGAGGGTGACCAAACCTTCGTGAAGCGAGCTGAGGCCAGTGTGCCCACTCCTCCGGTCCGCAAGTTAGCCGAAAACGACCTGTTCATAGTCGTCGCGGCCACTGCGACAAATCGCCCTTGCCGTGCCTGTCCGGGCCTACCAGAATCGAGTCACGACCTCCGTTGCCGAAGAAGGATTCGCCTCATGATGTATGCCGATTTGATCGATCAGGAAGACCTGTTGGGCCAACTCAAGTCGTTGGGATTCGAAGTACCGTCCGGCTCGACGGCCCAGCAGGCCTGTGAGTGCGCGGTACGGGGGCTGGACGATGTGCGCGCCAACACGCTGCGCACCATGGTCAAGCAAATGTACACCAGCAGCGCGAGCATCCAGCCGATCGTGCGCGAAGCCATCGACAAGCAGTTGCTGCCGGCCCTGGCGCAGTATCAGCAGACCCGCGCCTGACCTCTGTGGCGTTTGCTAGAGTGACGGCCCTGAAGGCCATCACGAGCGAACGCCGATGTTCCATATCCAGATCTGCCAGTCCAGCGAACAACCGGGCTGGCTGCCCCTGCGCCAGGCCCTCTGGCCCGATGCTTCGGAACACGAGCATCGTGATGAAACCGCGCAGCAACTGAAAGCGCCGCAGCGCTATATCAACTTCGTCGCCTACGACATACAGCTCCACCCGGTCGGATTCGCCGAAGCCTCACTACGCACCGATTACGTCAATGGCACCGAAAGTTCACCAGTGGTGTACCTGGAAGGTATCTACGTGATACCGCAACAACGCCGCCAAGGTGTGGCGGCCCGGTTGATCGAGCATGTCGCGCAGTGGGGACGGGAAAACGGCTGCGTGGAAATGGCGTCCGACACCGGCGTCGACAACCTGACCAGTCAGGCAACACACAAGGCGCTCGGCTTCGAGGAAACCGAGCGCGTCGTGTACTTCAAACGAGCGCTCTGATCAGAGACGCACGCTGGCGAAGGTCGATTCGTTGCGCGCCTGGCTCAGCGCCGACATCGGCCCGGACAGCGGCGACATCACGATGGCCTGCGGCAGCGGCAGCATCGCCACCTGCTGGGTGGTGTTGGAACCGACGCGCTCGTCACGCGGAGGAATGCCGAAGTATTCGCGGTAGCACTTGGAGAAGTGCGGCGTCGACACGAAACCACACACCGACGCCACTTCGATGATCGACATCGGCGTCTGCTTGAGCAGTTGCCGGGCGCGGATCAGGCGCAGCTTGAGGTAGTAGCGCGACGGCGAGCAGTGCAGGTATTTCTGGAACAGGCGTTCGAGCTGGCGACGGGAGACGGCGACGTACACCGCCAGTTCATCGAGGTCGATCGGCTCTTCCAGGTTGGCTTCCATCAGCGCAACGATTTCCTGCAGTTTCGGCTGGTTGGTGCCGAGCATGTGCTTGAGCGGCACGCGCTGGTGATCCTGCTCGTTGCGGATACGCTCGTAGACGAACATCTCGGAGATCGCGGCGGACAGCTCACGGCCGTGATCGCGGCTGATCAGGTGCAGCATCATGTCAAGCGGTGCGGTACCGCCGGAGCTGGTGAAACGGTTGCGGTCGAGCGTGAACAGACGGGTGCTCATCGCCACGCGCGGAAAGGCTTCCTGCATCGCCGCCAGACATTCCCAGTGCACGCTGCAATCGAAGCCATCGAGCAGCCCGGCGCAAGCCAGGGCCCAACTGCCGGTGCACACGGCGCCGAGGCGACGGGACTGGCGCGCCTGGCTTTGCAGCCACGAGACGTGTTCACGGGTAACAGTGCGTTGAATGCCGATCCCGCCGCACACGATGATGGTGTCGAGGGCCGGGGCTTTGTGCATGGAGGCGTCGGGTGTGATCTGCAGGCCGTCACTGGCCCAGACCTGGCCACCATCGACGGTGAGGGTGGTCCAGCGATACAGCTCGCGACCGGACAACTGGTTGGCCATGCGCAGCGGTTCGACTGCGGAAGCCAGGGAAATCAGCGTGAAATTGTCCAGCAGCAGAAAGCCGATGGATTGAGGCGCACGGTTCTGGGGTTGAGCCCCGGAGTTGAACGACGTCATCGCGGTATCTCCTCACACAAAGCGGGTGATGGCCTCAGGCGGAGGCTCTTGTTATTGCCATCGTTCTCTTGCGTGAGACGGGGCTTTGTTATGACAGAGCAATTGCCATGCCTGAAATTGAATGGCTGTTCAATAACTCCTGAAAACGACGTCGCGACGCGTCTATACAAGCGGTCCGACGAAAGGCAATTCGAAGTGCCATCAGCGGCGGAGAGAGCCCTGCCCCGGCATGCGTGAGCAGATCGGTAGCACTTGTGGGAACAGGGCTGCGGGGGATTGTCCTGCAGTGTCACCGATGGCACGGGTGACGAACGGCAGGCTGAGCGGAGCCCGCCATGGAAGTGGGAAACGCTCTTATCTGATTGCGACGCGCCAAAAGGTGGCGCGCTTTATTGTCGATGCTCACTTGGTGCGCAGTTTTGACTGGTCTGGCGCTGTCGGCGGATCAGCACTCAACCGCGCTGACCGCCAACCCGCCCCGCGAAGTCTCTTTATATTTGTCATGCATGTCGGCGCCGGTATCGCGCATGGTGCGGATCACCCGGTCGAGGGAAATGAAGTGCTGACCGTCGCCGCGCAAGGCCATCTGCGCCGCGTTGATCGCCTTGACCGCCGCAATCGCGTTGCGCTCGATGCACGGCACCTGGACGAGACCGCCAACCGGATCGCAGGTCAGGCCGAGGTTGTGCTCCAGGCCGATTTCCGCCGCATTGCACAATTGTTCCGGCGTGGCGCCGAGCACTTCCGCCAGCCCCGCCGCCGCCATGGCGCAGGCCGAACCGACTTCGCCCTGGCAACCGACTTCGGCACCGGAGATCGAAGCGTTTTTCTTGCACAGGATGCCCACCGCCGCCGCGCCAAGGAAAAAGTCGACCACGTTGGCGTCGGTCACCGCTTCGCTGAACCTCATGAAGTAGTGCAACACCGCCGGAATGATCCCCGCCGCACCGTTGGTCGGGGCCGTGACCATGCGCCCGCCGGCCGCGTTCTCTTCATTCACCGCCAGGGCGAACAGGTTGACCCACTCCATGGCGCTGAGGGTCGAGCCGATCACATTGGGCTTGTTCAACTCCTGAAGACTGCGGTGCAGTTTTGCCGCCCGCCGACGCACGTTCAGGCCGCCGGGCAGGATCCCTTCGTGCTTGAGGCCCTGCTCGACGCAATCCTGCATCGCCTGCCAGAGTTTCATGAGCCCGGCGCGTATTTCCTCTTCGCTGCGCCAGACCTTCTCGTTGGCCATCATCAGTTCAGCCACGCGCAGGTTGTTCTGCTTGCACAATTCCAACAGCTCGACGGCGCTGGAGAAGTCATACGGCAATTCGGTGCGATCCAGATCCACTACACCGCTGGACGCCTGCGCCTCATCGACGACAAAACCGCCGCCGACCGAATAGTAGGTGTCGCGATGAATCTCGCCGTGATCGCCTTCGGCAACCAGGGTCATGGCGTTGGGGTGGAACGGAAGGTTCTCGTCGATCAGACGCATGTCCCGGGCCCATATAAAAGGCACCGACAGACGACCATCCAGCAAAAGGGTGTGGGTTTCACGCAGGGCCTGGATGCGCGGGCCGATCTGCGACGGATCGATTGCGTCCGGCCACTCGCCCATCAGGCCCATGATCACCGCATTGTCGCTGCCGTGACCGACGCCGGTGGCCGACAGCGAACCGAACAACTGCACTTCGATCCGCCGCACCTGCTCCAGCAGGTGCTTGTCGCGCAATGACTCGACGAACAGCGCCGCGGCGCGCATCGGCCCGACGGTGTGAGAACTGGAGGGACCAATGCCGATTTTGAACAGGTCGAAAACGCTGATAGCCATTGATGCAGAGCTCCTGAGAGTGCCGGTCCGGGGCGTGAAGCGCCCGCTGGCGGAGCTGCTACGCTCAAGCTGCGATCCGCCGGAATGCCCGCATCATCGGACTTTTCCCGGGTCGTGCGGCGTCTGACACCGACGCACTCATGCCCACGAACGCCGTGCCGGTTTCGCCCCGTGTTTTCGCCGTTTTTATGCGGTTCAGATGGCCAAAAAGGGCTGAAAAAAGCTGTAAGCGACGTCACCGACACTGGATGCGACCATCCCTGTACTGGATACGACGCACCCTGTAGGCGTCAGTTTTTCACTGGTACATGATCGTATCGACTCGATTGCAAGGCGCCGTGACAGAGCTGTCTCCAGAACGCCACCCAACCGCAACCTATAAGTGCGGTGGTCCAGTCGGAACACTGCCAAAAAAAACACCAAGGAGTCCATCCATGAAAGGTTCCCCGTCGTTGTTGTTGGCCGCCATGCTGAGTCTGCCGTTGCTGGCTCAAGCCGCAGAACCGGCGCAGTGCAGTACCGTTAACTTCTCCGATGTCGGCTGGACCGACATCACCGCAACAACCGCCACCACCAGCGTGGTGCTCGAAGCCCTCGGCTACAAGACCAAGACCACCATGATCTCCGTGCCCGTGACCTACAAGTCGCTGGCCGACGGCAAGAACATGGACGTGTTCCTCGGCAACTGGATGCCGACCATGGAAAACGACATCAAGGCCTATCGCGATGCCGGCACCGTGGAAGTGGTGCGTACCAACCTCAAGGGCGCCAAATACACCCTCGCCGTTCCGCAGGCGCTGTACGACAAGGGCCTGCATGACTTCGCCGACATCGCCAAGTTCAAGAAGGAACTCGACGGCAAGATCTACGGCATCGAGCCTGGCAACGACGGCAACCGCCTGATCCAGAGCATGATCGACAAGAATGCCTTCGGCCTGAAGGACGCCGGCTTCAAGGTCGTCGAGTCGTCCGAAGCCGGCATGCTTTCGCAGGTCGATCGCGCGCAGAAACGCGACAGCGCCTTGGTGTTCCTCGGCTGGGCGCCGCACCCGATGAACAAGCGCTTCAAGATTCAATACCTGACTGGCGGCGATGATTTCTTCGGCCCGGACTTCGGCGCGGCGACCGTCGCGACCAACACCCGCAAGGGCTACGTCGAGGAATGCAGCAATGTCGGCCAGTTGCTGAAAAACCTGGAGTTCACCGTCGACATGGAAAGTACCCTGATGGGCAACATCCTCGACGACAAGATGAAGCCTGAAGCGGCCGCCAAGGCCTGGCTGAAAAAGAATCCACAGGTGCTCGATACCTGGCTCGCTGGCGTGACCACCATTGACGGTAAACCTGGCCTGGAGGCCGTGAAAGCCAAACTGCAGTAATCGTTTATGCCGGACGGCTCCGGCCGTCCGGGCTGTTTATTTCCTTGCATGCGGACGTTCACTACCATGCTGATTGATCAGAAAATCCCTTTAGGCCAGTACATCGCGGGCTTCGTCGAATGGTTGACGCAACACGGCGCCAGCACCTTCGACGCAATCGCCGTGACCCTGGAAACGATGATCCACGGCGTGACGTTTGCGCTGACCTGGTTCAACCCGCTGGTGTTGATCGGTCTCATCGCCCTGCTCGCGCACTTCATTCAACGCAAATGGGGCCTGACCGCGTTCGTGGTCGCCTCCTTTCTGCTGATCCTCAATCTGGGGTACTGGCAGGAAACCATGGAAACCCTCGCCCAGGTCATGTTCGCGACCCTGGTCTGCGTGGTCATCGGCGTGCCGCTGGGCATCGTCGCCGCGCACAAACCGATGTTCTACACGCTGATGAGGCCGGTGCTCGATCTGATGCAGACCGTACCGACCTTCGTTTACCTCATTCCTACCCTGACCCTCTTCGGGCTGGGCGTGGTCCCGGGCCTGATCTCCACGGTGGTGTTCGCCATCGCTGCGCCGATCCGCCTGACCTACCTGGGCATCCGCGATGTCCCGGAAGAACTGATGGACGCCGGCAAGGCCTTCGGCTGCTCGCGTCGTCAACTGCTTTCACGGATCGAACTGCCTCACGCGATGCCGAGCATCGCAGCCGGCATCACCCAGTGCATCATGCTGTCGCTGTCGATGGTGGTGATCGCGGCACTGGTGGGCGCCGACGGACTCGGCAAACCGGTGGTCAACGCACTGAACACTGCTGATATCGCCCTGGGCTTCGAAGCAGGCCTGGCGATCGTACTGCTGGCGATCATGCTCGACCGTATCTGCAAACAACCCGATGCCAAAGCAGGGGGTGACGCATGAGCATTATTCGCTTCGATAACGTCGACGTTATCTTCGCCAAGGATCCACGTGAAGCGCTCAAGCTGCTGGATCAAGGCATGACCCGCAATGAAATCCTGAAAAAGACCGGACAGATCGTCGGTGTCGAAAAGGCCAGCCTGGATATCAAGAAAGGCGAAATCTGCGTACTGATGGGCCTGTCCGGTTCGGGCAAATCCAGCCTGTTGCGCTGCATCAACGGCCTCAACACCGTGAGTCGCGGCAAGCTGTTCGTCGAGCACGAAGGCAAGCAGATCGACATCGCCTCCTGCAGCCCTGCCGAACTGAAAATGATGCGCACCAAGCGCATTGCCATGGTGTTCCAGAAGTTCGCCCTGATGCCTTGGCTGACCGTGCGCGAGAACATCAGCTTCGGTCTGGAAATGCAGGGCCGCCCTGAAAAGGAACGGCGCAAACTGGTGGACGACAAGCTGGAGCTGGTGGGCCTTACCCAGTGGCGCAACAAGAAGCCCAACGAGCTGTCCGGCGGCATGCAGCAGCGCGTGGGCCTGGCCCGTGCGCTGGCGATGGACGCCGACATCCTGCTGATGGACGAACCGTTCTCGGCCCTCGACCCGTTGATCCGTCAGGGCCTGCAGGATGAACTGCTGGAACTGCAACGCAAGCTGAGCAAAACCATCGTATTCGTGAGCCACGACCTCGACGAAGCGCTGAAACTCGGCAGCCGCATCGCAATCATGAAAGACGGCCGGATCATCCAGTACAGCAAGCCTGAAGAAATCGTGCTCAACCCTGCGGACGATTACGTGCGGACCTTCGTCGCCCACACCAACCCGCTGAACGTGCTGTGCGGTCGCAGCCTGATGCGCACCCTGGACAACTGCAAGCGCATCAACGGTTCTGTGTGCCTGGATCCGGGCGCCGACTCCTGGCTGGATCTGGCCGAAGGCAACACCATCAAGGGCGCACGCAAGAACGGCTCGGTACTCGACCTGCAGAACTGGGTGCCGGGGCAAGCGGTGGAAGGCCTGGACCGTCGTCCGACGCTGGTGGACTCGAACATCGGCATGCGTGACGCGTTGCAGATTCGCTATCAGACCGGCAACAAGCTGGTGCTGCACGACAACAACCATGTGGTGGGGATTCTCGGCGACAGCGAGCTGTATCACGCGCTGCTCGGCAAGAACCTGGGGTAAAGAGAGCAGACACAAAAACGCCGCGAGAGGATCGCGGCGTTTTTGTTTTGGGGCATCGGCTAAATCATCTGTGCATCTGATGGCCCCTTCGCGGGCAAGCCCGCTCCCACAGAGAATCGCATTCCAATGTGAGAGCGGGCTTGCCCGCGATGAAGGCGACGCGGATTCACTGAAACACCGCGTCACTTACAACTCAGCTGTACACCCGGCCAAGGAGCTGCCGATGGCTTTCAAACTGATCGAGCACATCGCGCGTGATCTGATCCTGCGTGAAGCCCATCAGGTCGTAATCCTGGCTGCCGTTGTGCAGGTACACCTCGGCGCGGTAGTAACGCTGGCGCGCTTCATCGGACTGGGCCGATTCGGTCGGGGTCGCCAGATAGCCGTCCAGGCTCACTTCGTAGACAAAAGGGTTGCCCTCTTCCATCTCGACCCGCACGCCCATGCAGCGCTTGGATTTACCGAGCAACGTCTGCACTTCCAGACCCTGGGCACGCAGCTGCGCCGCCGCATCGTCCAGCGCCGGAGTCACGTGTTTGTCCATGAAACGCTGCACGACCGACTGGCTCGGTTGCAGGTCCAGTTGAGTCAGACGCTCGCTGAAACCACGACGACCCCGTTCAGCCAGTTGCGCTTGCTCCTGTTCGATCTGCGTGTCCTGACGCATCGCCTTGTGCAGGCCGAACATGAAGAACACCAGCACCACCGAGAACGGCAGACCGGCCAGCACCACCATGGTCTGCATGGCTTCGAAGTTACCGGCGAAGAGCAGGCCGATGGTCACCAGGGTGATCACGACCGACCAGAAGATACGCAACCAGTGCGGCGCGTCTTCGTCGACGGTGCCGCCCTTGCACGACAGGTTGGCCATCATCACCGCACCGGAGTCCGCAGGCGTCAGGAACAGCACGAAGCCCACGAAAATCGACACACCGATCACGACTTTCGACGCCGGGTAGTGTTCCAGCAACTGATAGATCGCCATCGACGGCTGTTCCAGCGCCGTCTTGCCGAGTTCGACTGCGCCCTGGTTCATCACCAGATCCAGCGCCGAGTTACCGAAGATCGACAGCCACGCCAGGGTGAAGCCCAGCGGAATCAGCAGCACGCCGGCTACCAGTTCACGCACGGTACGACCACGGGAAATACGCGCGATGAACATGCCTACGAATGGCGCCCAGGAAATCCACCAGGCCCAGTAGAACAGAGTCCACAGGCCCAGCCAGCGGTCGGACTTGGCGCTGTCGCCTTCATAGACGTACAGGTCGAACGTCTTCATGACCACGCCGTTGAGGTAGTCGCCGATGTTCTGCACGAAGCCGTTGAGCAGGTGCAGGGTCGGGCCGAACAGCAGCACGAAAATCAGCAGGCCGCTGAACAGAATGATGTTGAGGTTGGACAGACGACGGATGCCGTTTTCCACACCGGACACGGCAGCGATGGTCGCCACGGTGCTCATCACGATGATCACGATCAGCAGATTGGTGTTGCTGTGCTCCATGCCGAACAGGTTTTCCAGGCCGGAGGACACCTGCAGCGAACCGATCCCCAGGTTGGTCACCAGACCCAGCAGGGTCACGAACATGCCGAAGCCGTCCACCGCATGACCGGCAGCGCCCTTGACCCAACGCTCGCCCGCCAGCGGGTACAGCGCCGAACGCAGCGCCAGCGGCTGGTTGTGACGGTAGGCGAAATAGGCAACGGCCAGACCGACCAGTGCGTAGATCGCCCAGCCGTGCAGGCCCCAGTGCAGGAAGGTCAGCTGAACAGCCTGACGCGCCGCCAGGTTGGTGGCCGAAGCACCTTCCGGCGGGTTGAAGTAATGATCCAGCGGTTCGGATGCGCCGAAGTACAGCAGCGAAATACCGATACCCGACGAGAACAGCATCCCCGCCCAGGCGCCGTAGCTGAAATCAGGGGTATCGTCCTTGCCACCCAGTTTGAGTTTGCCGTAGGAGGAAAACGCCAGGCCCACCACAAACACCAGGTAAGCGGCGATCACCACCATGTAGTACCAGCCGAAGCTGCGGGACAACCAGGCCTGAGCCACTCCCAGCATTCTGCCGGCCTCTTGCGGGGCGATGATCAGAATGGCGGTCAACAACAGAATCAGCACGGTCGAGGTGTAGAACACCCAACCGTTGACCGTCACCTTCTCGGGCGGGGTCTTTATAAGCGAGGCAGAACTCATGGCACAAATGCTCCAGGCAGTGCGAGAGAAGAACACAAGGCAACACGGAACCCGACCAATCGGTTAGTTGGCAGCCGACCGGCGGGTGATATAAAGACACCCCGAAAAAACCCGAACCTGCAGAGATGGCACCGCGAATCGCCGTCGTGGCCGGGGTCCGAACGTTCATCCGAAACCTGGCCGTGAGCGTCTTGCCCATTCAACACGTCCATCGAACGTCGAACCGCGCCTTGCCCCGCGCAGGTTTCGAGCATTTTCGGATGTCGGTTTATCGCCACTTACTCGTAGGAAAAAACTGTAGGCAGCGACGATTTGTCGCAGATCTTATTCTTTGTTGATTGAACGTTCAATCAAAACAAAATAGACTGGCCCTCGATCCGATCGGCGTTCATCGCCCGTCGGAAGGCCTAAGGAGATGTGCAAGATGCCCAAGGTCGGTATGCAACCCATCCGCCGCCAACAACTGATCGAAGCCACTTTGCAGGCCGTCGATCAGGTCGGAATGGGGGACGCCAGCATTGCGCTGATCGCCCGTCTGGCCGGTGTCTCGAATGGCATCATCAGTCACTATTTTCAGGACAAGAACGGCCTGATCGCCGCCACGATGCGGTATCTGATGAGCGTCCTCAGCGAGAACGTCACCGCGCGCCGTCAGGCGCTGGCAGACAGCAGCCCCCGGGCGCATCTGCAGGTGATCATCGAAGGCAACTTCGACGCCAGCCAGGTCAATGGCCCGGCAATGAAAACCTGGCTGGCCTTCTGGGCCACCAGCATGCACCAGCCGTCTTTGCACAGGTTGCAGCGGATCAACGATCACCGTCTGTATTCCAACCTGTGCTGCGAGTTCCGCCGTGTGCTGCCGCTCGAAGACGCGCGCAGCGCCGCCCGTGGACTGGCAGCTCTGATTGACGGTTTGTGGTTGCGCGGCGCGCTGTCGGGAGACGCTTTCGACACTGCGCAGGCGCAACAGATCGCTTACGAATACATGGATTTCCAATTGGCCAAGAAGGTGAGCCAGAGCACATAGAAAACGCTCGGCCCCTGAACGCCGCCGCAGCCTGATCGCGGTGGCCAAGGCCAACCACTTATGCACTTGCGAGGACACTATGGCCCGTTTCGAACTGCAAAAACTCTACATCGATGGCGCGTACTCCGACGCCGGCAGCGATGCCACCTTCGAAGCCATCAACCCGGCTAACGGTGAAGTCCTCGCACACGTGCAACGTGCGACCAAGGAAGACGTCGAGCGCGCTGTGGTCAGCGCCGAAAAGGGCCAGAAAATCTGGGCCGCGATGACCGCCATGGAGCGTTCGCGCATCCTGCGTCGCGCCGTCGACATCCTGCGCGAGCGCAACGATGAACTGGCTGCCCTGGAAACCTTGGACACCGGTAAAGCCTTCTCCGAAACCAAATACGTCGACATCGTCACCGGCGCCGACGTGCTGGAATACTACGCCGGCCTGGTACCCGCCATCGAAGGCGAACAGATCCCGCTGCGTGATACCTCTTTCGTCTACACCCGTCGCGAGCCTCTGGGCGTCGTCGCCGGCATCGGCGCGTGGAACTACCCGATCCAGATCGCCCTGTGGAAATCCGCGCCAGCCCTGGCGGCCGGTAACGCGATGATCTTCAAGCCAAGCGAAGTCACCTCGCTGACCACCCTGAAACTGGCCGAGATCTACACCGAAGCAGGCCTGCCGAACGGTGTGTTCAACGTCCTGACCGGCAGCGGCCGTGAAGTCGGCACCTGGCTGACCGAGCACCCGCGCATCGAGAAAATCTCCTTCACCGGCGGCACCGACACCGGCAAGAAGGTCATGGCCAGCGCTTCGGCCTCGTCGCTCAAAGACGTGACCATGGAGCTGGGCGGCAAGTCCCCGCTGATCATCTGCGACGACGCCGATCTGGATCGCGCCGCCGACACCGCGATGATGGCCAACTTCTACAGCTCCGGTCAGGTCTGCACCAACGGCACTCGCGTGTTCGTGCCGAGCCACCTGAAAGCCGCTTTCGAAGCCAAGATCGTCGAGCGCGTCGCCCGCATCCGCGTTGGCAACCCGGAAAACGAAAACACCAACTTCGGCCCGCTGGTCAGCTTCGCGCACATGGAAAACGTGCTGGGCTACATCGCCAAGGGTAAAGAAGAAGGCGCCCGCGTTCTGTGCGGCGGCGAGCGCATGACCGACGGCGAATTCGCCAAGGGCGCGTTCGTGGCACCGACCGTGTTCACCGACTGCACCGACGACATGACCATCGTCCGTGAAGAAATCTTCGGCCCGGTAATGTCGATCCTGACCTACGAAACCGAAGAAGAAGTGATCCGTCGCGCCAACGACACCGACTTCGGCCTGGCCGCCGGTATCGTCACCCGCGACCTGAACCGCGCCCACCGCATCATCCATCAGCTGGAAGCCGGTATCTGCTGGATCAACGCCTGGGGCGAGTCCGACGCAAAAATGCCGGTTGGCGGTTACAAGCAGTCGGGCGTCGGTCGTGAGAACGGCATCAGCTCGCTGAACAACTTCACTCGCATCAAATCGGTACAGGTCGAGCTGGGCGATTACGTCTCGGTGTTCTGATCCGACGCAACGTTGAAGTCGGGGCCTTTGTGGCGAGGGAGCTTGCTCCCGCCCGGCTGCGCAGCAGCCCCCCCCCCTCCCCCCCCCCTTTTCATCACACGGCCACGGTGGAGCGGGTTTTGGTTCCGCTGCGTGCCCTGGGGGGCAGAACCCCCCCCCCCACCAAT
>NZ_JBJJMM010000015.1:0-165066 GCF_046231795.1 Pseudomonas sp. KCJK9016
ACGTTTCGACTGCGCCGGAAGTGGGGCGAATTATAGACCTCCAGAATCTGCCGTCAACACTTAATTTCGCTTTTCTTTCAATAAGTTGCAGAATGCCCCTCCTCTATATAGAAGAGGCTGTCAAAGCACCCCACTCTCTTTCATTGCAGCCACCGCACCCGCCCCAAGCCCCAGCACACGCTGCAGAACCTCTAGTGTGTGTTCACCCAGTAAAGGAGGAGCGCGTCGGTATTCGACAGGTGTCCTGGACAACCGAATCGGGCTGGCCACCTGAGGCACTTTTCCCGCCAGCATATGGGGGAGCTCAACCGCCAACCCGCGAAACTTCACCTGTGGATCCTCGAACACCTGTGACAGATCGTTGATCGGCCCACACGGCACACCCGCCTGCTCCAACTGAGCCACCCACTCGGCGGTAGTCTTGAAGACAGTCGCCTGGCGTATCAGCGGAATAAGCACCGCCCGGTTCGCAACCCGCAGTTTATTTGTAACAAAGCGCGGATCGTCCGCCCACTGCGGTTGCCCAGCCACCTCGGCAAACTTACGGAACTGCCCGTCATTGCCCACGGTAAGAATGAAATCGCCATCGGCGGTAGGAAAATCCTGATACGGCACGATATTCGGATGCGCATTTCCCAACCGCTTTGGTGCATTGCCCGTCGTCAGGTAGTTCATCGCCTGATTGGCCAGACACGCCACCTGCACATCCAGCAGCGCCATATCAATGTGCTGACCGCCACCATCATGATCACGGTGAGCCAGCGCCGCCAGGATCGCCACGGTCGAATACAGCCCCGTCAGAATATCCGTGAGCGCCACTCCCACCTTCACCGGTCCGGCACCTTCATCACCCTCGGGCCGCCCGGTGAGGCTCATCAGCCCACCCAGCCCCTGAATCATGAAGTCATAACCCGCACGCTTCGCATACGGCCCCGTCTGACCGAAACCGGTGATCGAGCAATAAATCAGATTCGGATTGATCGCCTTCAGCGACTCATAGTCCAGACCATAAGCTGCCAGTCCGCCGACCTTGAAGTTTTCGATCAGGATGTCCGACCTGGCTGCCAGATCCCGCACAAGCCTCTGCCCCTCGGGACGGGTAAAATCGATCGTCACCGATTGCTTGTTGCGATTGGCCGACAGGTAATAAGCCGCTTCGCTGGTGTTCTCGCCATAAGCATCTTTCAGAAAGGGAGGCCCCCAGGCGCGAGTGTCATCACCATTGCCCGGGCGCTCGACCTTGATCACTTCCGCGCCAAGGTCGGCAAGAATCTGTCCGGCCCACGGGCCGGCCAGCACACGCGACAAATCCAGTACCCGCAGATGCGACAGCGCGCCCATGGTCGTTCTCCTGTTAATAGAACGCCTGCAGACCGGTCTGTGCACGACCGAGGATCAGTGCGTGTACGTCGTGAGTCCCCTCATAGGTGTTCACCACTTCCAGGTTGACCAGGTGACGAGCCACCCCGAACTCATCGGAGATCCCGTTACCGCCCAGCATGTCACGCGCCATACGGGCAATCTCGAGGGACTTGCCGCAAGAGTTGCGCTTCATGATCGAAGTGATTTCAACCGCAGCGGTGCCTTCATCCTTCATGCGTCCCAGACGCAGGCAGCCTTGCAGCGCCAGAGTGATTTCGGTCTGCATGTCGGCCAGCTTCTTCTGGATCAGTTGAGTAGCCGCCAGCGGGCGACCGAATTGTTGACGATCCAAAGTGTACTGGCGTGCGGTGTGCCAGCAGAACTCGGCTGCACCCAGCGCCCCCCAGGAGATGCCATAACGTGCAGAGTTGAGACAGGTGAACGGACCTTTCAGGCCGCGCACGTCCGGGAAGATGTTCTCTTCCGGCACGAACACGTTGTCCATGACGATCTCACCGGTGATCGAAGCCCGCAGGCCGACCTTGCCGTGAATCGCCGGAGCGCTCAGGCCTTTCCAGCCCTTCTCAAGCACGAAACCGCGGATGTCACCAGCGTCGTCCTTGGCCCAGACCACGAACACATCGGCGATCGGGCTGTTGGTGATCCACATCTTGGCGCCGGTCAGGCTGTAGCCGCCTTCGACCTTGCGTGCACGAGTAATCATCGCGCCCGGGTCGGAACCGTGATTCGGTTCAGTCAGACCAAAGCAGCCGATCCACTCGCCGGAAGCCAGTTTCGGCAGGTATTTCTGCTTCTGTGCTTCGGTACCGAATTCGTTGATCGGCACCATCACCAGCGAAGACTGCACACTCATCATCGAGCGGTAGCCAGAGTCGACGCGCTCGACCTCACGGGCAATCAGGCCATAGCTGACGTAGTTGAGGCCACTGCCACCGTACTGTTCGGGGATGGTCGCACCCAACAGACCGACCTCACCCATTTCACGGAAGATTGCCGGATCGGTCTTCTCATGGCGGAAGGCTTCGAGAACGCGTGGCGCGAGGTTGTGCTGGGCGAATTGCTCGGCGGTATCGCGGATCATGCGTTCTTCTTCAGTCAGCTGTTGATCCAGCAGCAATGGATCGATCCAGTTGAAGCTAGCTTTACCGCCCATGAGTGAGTCCTCGCAAATCGGGTGAATTAACGTGGGATTGATCCTAAGCTCGCTTCGCCATCCCGACAAACGAAGATTTCGCATCCTGTTGTGCTACTTTCTCACTCCGAAACGTCGCCAGATGCCTTCTATGCGGCGTATTAGTGAGGTTGACGTACATGCGCCGCAAGATACCCAGCACTACCGCCCTGATCAGTTTCGAAGCCGCCGCCCGCCATGAGAGCTTTACCAAGGCCGCCGAAGAACTTTCTCTCACCCAGGGCGCCATCTGCCGACAGATCGCCAGCCTTGAAGATTTTCTGAATGTCGAACTGTTCCGACGCTCGCGTCGCGGGGTGAAGCTGACGGAAGCGGGTCTTTCCTACAGTCGACGAGTCGCTACCCAACTCGACGCCGTGGAGCGCGACACCCTGTCTGTGATGGGACAACAAGGCACCAATGTCATCGAACTCGCCGTGGTGCCGACCTTCGGCACGCAATGGCTGCTGCCGAGACTGAAGGACTTCCAGCTCAAGCATCCGGAAGTGACGGTCAACTTGACCAACCGCACCCGCCCGTTTCTGTTTGCCGATACCGACTTCGATGCCGCCATATATTTCGGCGATGCTGATTGGTCGGGCACCGAGTCCCACAGACTGATGGGTGAAAACCCGATGCCGGTATGCAGCCCTGCCCTGCTCGGCAACCGGAAGCTTCTGACACCCGAAGAAGTCGCCAATCTCCCCCTCCTTCAACAGACCACTCGGCCCTATGCCTGGCGGCAATGGTTCAATTCACAACACCTGAACCTTCCCCGCGACATGACAGGTCCGCGCTACGAGCTATTCTCCATGCTGGCCCAGGCGGCCATGCACGATATGGGCATCGCGCTGATCCCACCGTTCCTCATTCAGCGCGAGCTGGCCGAGAAACGCCTGGTCATTGCCAACCCCAACGCGCTCTCCAGCATCAAGGCGTATTACCTGATGATTCCGGAGCGCAAGGTCGAATCGGCGTCCCTCAAGGCGTTTCGCGACTGGCTGGTGAATCAGGCACATAGCTACAACCCAGAAGATTAAAGGGCTTCAGCAATTACTAACCCCGTAGTCAGAAAAATCAAAGCCCTACAGATATAACTATTTGTCGCAAATCGACAGACTGTATACGAAGGTCGTACAGACGTCCCAGAAGCGCCTTCCTACGTGGCTTTGCGCCCTCATTCACGACTCATTGCAGCCTATTCACGTCACCGATGAGAAAATTCTTCAAATTCATCCAGACTCCTTGAAAGGCACGGCCTGCAAGGGATTCAACTGGCCATCTGCGACATTCGGTCACGGGATGACTTGTAGTTAATTTTCCGTCACCCGTCATAATCCCTTGAAGGGCATAAACTTCGCCTGCAAAATGCCGCGCCCCGCCCTGATTCGGCGGGATCGTGCTGATCGGCCGCCCCAGTCGCACCATCCGTAGTGCATGGGTTTACTCAATAAGATCACGCAGGAGATTTGACGTGCACATTGGTGTTCCTCTCGAAACCCAGACCGGTGAAACACGGGTTGCTGCAACCCCGGAAACCATCAAAAAGCTGATCAGCCAAGGTCATAAAGTCACTGTGCAAAGCGGCGCCGGCGTTAAAGCCAGCGTTGTCGACAGTGCCTATGAAGCGGCGGGCGCAACCATTGGCAGCGCCAATGACGCGTTTGGCGCCGAGCTGATTCTCAAAGTGGTCGCTCCAAGCGATGCCGAGCTGACGCTGATCAAGCGCGGCACGGTGCTGGTGGGCATGCTCAACCCGTTCAACAATGACACTATCGCCAAGATGGCCGAGTGCGGCATCACCGCGTTCGCCCTGGAAGCGGCTCCGCGCACCTCCCGGGCCCAGAGCCTCGATGTGTTGTCCTCTCAGGCGAATATCGCCGGCTATAAGGCCGTGCTGCTGGCCGCCCACTACTATCCGCGTTTCATGCCGATGCTGATGACCGCTGCGGGCACCGTGAAAGCGGCGCGCGTGCTGATTCTGGGGGCGGGCGTGGCCGGGTTGCAGGCGATCGCCACAGCGAAACGTCTGGGTGCAGTCATCGAAGCGTCCGACGTCCGGCCGGCCGTGAAGGAACAGATTGAATCCCTCGGCGCCAAGTTCGTCGACGTGCCTTACGAGACCGATGAAGAACGCGAATGCGCGGTCGGTGTCGGCGGTTACGCACGCCCGATGCCGGCGAGCTGGATGCAGCGTCAGGCCCAGGCCGTGCACGAGCGCGCCAAGCAGGCCGATATCGTCATCACCACCGCACTGATCCCGGGCCGCAAGGCACCCGTGCTGTTGAGCGCGGACACCGTGGCGCAGATGAAACCCGGCTCGGTGGTCATCGACCTCGCCGCCGCTCAGGGTGGCAACTGCCCGCTGACCGTGGCCGATCAGGTCGTGGTCGAGAATGGCGTGACCATCGTCGGCCCGACCAATCTGGCCGGTGAGGTCGCCGCAGATGCCTCGGCACTGTACGCACGCAACCTGCTGGACTTTCTGAAGCTGGTCTTCACCAAAGAAGGCCAGTTCGAAGTGAACCTCGAAGACGACATCGTCGCCGCGTGCCTGATGTGCCGCGACGGCCAGGTCATCCGCAAAAACGCCTAAGCAGGGATTCAGACGATGGAAGAGCTTATCTCCCCCGGTATCTACAACCTGATCATCTTCGTGCTGGCGATTTATGTCGGCTACCACGTGGTCTGGAACGTTACACCTGCGCTGCACACGCCGCTGATGGCGGTGACCAACGCGATTTCCGCCATCGTGATCGTCGGCGCCATGCTCGCCGCCGCACTGACTGTCACCCCGCTGGGTAAGACCATGGGCACCCTCGCCGTGGCACTGGCCGCGGTCAATGTGTTCGGTGGTTTCCTGGTCACCCGCCGCATGCTTGAGATGTTCAAGAAGAAAGCCCCGAAAGCAAAAGAAGAGGCGCCCAAGTAATGAGCATGAACCTTGTCACGACGCTCTACCTGATCGCGTCGATCTGTTTCATCCAGGCCCTCAAAGGCCTGTCGCACCCGACTACGTCACGCCGCGGCAACCTGTTCGGCATGATCGGCATGACGTTGGCAATCCTTACCACCATCGGCCTCATCTATAAGCTCGGGGCCGAGTTGGCGACTGCCGGTATCGGTTACGTGATCGTTGGCCTGCTGATCGGTGGCACCGCCGGATCGATCATGGCCAAGCGCGTAGAAATGACCAAGATGCCGGAACTGGTCGCGTTCATGCACAGCATGATCGGTCTGGCAGCGGTGTTCATCGCCATCGCGGCGGTGGTCGAGCCGCAGTCGCTGGGCATCGTCAAGCAACTGGGCGACTCGATTCCGGCGGGCAATCGTCTGGAGCTGTTCCTCGGCGCAGCCATCGGTGCAATCACCTTCTCCGGGTCGGTGATCGCCTTCGGCAAGCTGTCGGGCAAGTACAAGTTCCGACTGTTTCAGGGTGCACCGGTACAGTTCAGCGGTCAGCACAAGCTGAACGCGGTACTGGGCCTGGCAACACTGATCCTCGGCGTCACCTTCATGCTGACCGGCAACCTCGCCGCGTTCGCACTGATGCTGGCTCTGGCATTCGTCATGGGTGTGCTGATCATCATCCCGATCGGCGGCGCCGACATGCCGGTCGTGGTATCGATGCTCAACAGTTATTCCGGCTGGGCGGCTGCGGGAATCGGCTTCTCGCTGAACAACTCGATGCTGATCATTGCCGGTTCGCTGGTGGGCTCGAGCGGTGCGATCCTCTCGTACATCATGTGCAAGGCGATGAACCGCTCCTTCTTTAATGTACTGCTCGGTGGTTTCGGCAATACAGCAGACGCCGGTCCTGCCGGTGAGAAGGAAGCCCGTCCAGTGAAATCCGGTTCGGCTGACGACGCGACTTTCCTGCTGACCAACGCCGACACTGTCATCATCGTGCCAGGTTACGGCCTGGCTGTGGCCCGTGCACAGCACGCCCTGAAAGAGCTGACCGAGAAGCTGACCCACCACGGCGTGACCGTGAAGTACGCGATTCACCCGGTGGCCGGCCGGATGCCGGGCCACATGAACGTACTGCTGGCCGAAGCCGAAGTGCCGTACGACCAAGTGTTCGAGATGGAAGACATCAACTCCGAATTCGGTCAGGCCGACGTGGTGCTGGTGCTCGGCGCCAACGACGTGGTCAACCCGGCCGCCAAGAACGATCCGAAATCGCCGATTGCCGGCATGCCGATTCTCGAGGCGTTCAAGGCCAAGACCATCATCGTCAACAAGCGCTCGATGGCCAGCGGCTATGCCGGCCTGGACAACGAACTGTTCTATCTGGACAAGACCATGATGGTGTTCGGTGACGCGAAGAAAGTCATCGAAGACATGGTCAAAGCAGTCGAGTAAATCGCTGATTGTTGTACCCGGACGCCCCGACTTGTCGGGGCGTTTTTGTTTGCAAAAACCGTCGGACAATATGCCGCGTTGTTGCAGATCCGGTAACGGTGTTTTACTTGAAACCCGCTAAATAGACGCCTCGTTTGCGACCTTGGTAGCGGGACAGGCGTCCGCGAAATTCACTAGACTGCGCATCCTGCTACTCGCTGCCCGAGAAAATAATCCATGTACCGTGACCGTATTCGCCTGCCTTCGTTGTTGGATAAAGTGATGAGCGCCGCCGACGCCGCTGCGTTGATTGAGGACGGCATGACCGTCGGCATGAGTGGCTTCACCCGCGCCGGCGAAGCCAAGGCCGTTCCCCACGCACTGGCCGAGCGCGCCAAGGTCACGCCGCTGAAAATCAGCCTGATGACCGGTGCCAGCCTGGGCAACGATCTCGACAAGCAACTGACCGAGGCCGGTGTCCTGTCGCGGCGCATGCCGTTCCAGGTCGACAGCACCCTGCGCAGGGCGATCAACGCCGGCGAAGTGATGTTCATCGATCAGCACCTGTCCGAAACCGTCGAGCAACTGCGCAACCAGCAACTGAAGCTGCCGGACATCGCGGTGATCGAAGCCGTGGCCATTACCGAACAAGGCCACATCGTGCCGACTACCTCGGTGGGTAACTCGGCGAGCTTCGCGATCTTCGCCAAACATGTGATCGTCGAAATCAACCTGGCGCACAACGCCAACCTCGAAGGTCTGCATGACATCTATATCCCGACCTACCGCCCGACCCGCACGCCCATCCCGCTGGTTAAGGCTGACGATCGCATCGGCAGCACCGCGATCCCGATACCGCCGGAGAAGATCGTCGCCATCGTTATCACCCAGCAGCCGGATTCGCCGTCTACCGTGTCGTCGCCGGATGTCGACACCAAAGCCATCGCCGATCACTTGATCACCTTCCTCAAACAGGAGGTCGAGGCCGGACGCATGACCAACAAGCTCGGCCCGTTGCAGGCCGGGATCGGCAACATCGCCAACGCGGTGATGTGCGGGCTGATCGATTCGCCGTTCGAAGACCTGACCATGTACTCCGAAGTGCTGCAGGACTCGACCTTCGACCTGATCGACGCCGGCAAGCTGAGCTTCGCCTCGGGCAGCTCGATCACCCTGTCGGAGCGGCGCAACAGTGACGTGTTCGGCAACCTGGAGAAGTACAAGGACAAACTGGTGCTGCGCCCGCAGGAGATCTCGAACCACCCGGAAGTGGTTCGTCGCCTGGGCATTATCGGCATCAACACGGCCCTGGAGTTCGACATCTATGGCAACGTCAACTCCACCCACGTCTGCGGCACACGGATGATGAATGGCATCGGCGGTTCGGGTGACTTCGCGCGCAACGCACACCTGGCGGTGTTCGTGACCAAATCGATCGCCAAGGGCGGCGCGATTTCCAGCGTGGTGCCGATGGTCAGCCACGTCGACCACACCGAGCATGACGTCGACATCCTGGTAACCGAGGTGGGTCTGGCCGACCTGCGTGGCCTGGCGCCACGGGAGCGTGCCCGGGTCATCATCGACAACTGTGTGCACCCGGATTACCGCCAGGCGCTGAACGAATACTTCGAAAAAGCCTGCGCCATCGGCGGTCACACCCCGCACATCCTGCGTGATGCCCTGAGCTGGCACATCAATCTGGAAGAAACCGGGCGGATGCTGAACGCGTAATCCGCACAGAATTTCCCGCTGGCGCAAACACAGTTTCGCCAGCGGGATTCTGAAAATACTCCACGCCACCAAAAACTGTACTACTGTACCGGTCTTTTCTTACGTATTTTGCCTACCCAATTCTTCGAACCGGGTAAAAATGCACCAAATAAGCGCAGACAGGTACAGTTTGCGCGATTTTGACCCGTACACCCCCTATAAACAGTTAACTGGTCACTCACAATACAAGTGAACTGTATCTAGAGAGTCTGACCAAACGAGAGGATCATGGGCACCAGTTAAACCACTACCTGATCCCGCCACAAGCGGAAGGATGTCAACCATGGAACGTACACTCAGTTCCGAACTGTTCTTCGAAGACAAAGCTGCAAAAACCCAAGCTTCCCTGCCTCTGCGCGTTATCGCCAACCTGATGCTGTGGCAGCGCCGCATCTCCAGCCGCCATCAACTGGCTCGTCTGGATTCGCGTCTGCTGGCTGACGCCGGTATCAGCGAAGCACAACGCTACGAAGAGCTCAGCAAGCCGTTCTGGCGCTAAGTAGCGTCGCTGGCTCTGGTCAATAGACCCACCGCCAGCAACCCGAATTGAACACACAAGACCCGTCGCGGGAAACCGCGGCGGGTTTTGTCGTTTTGGGGGTCGGGAAACATGCGATACAGGTGCCTGCATCGCAGACAGGTACAGTTTTATTTAACAAGCAACTGAACCAGTACAATTCTGTCAGGGTGTATCTGCCTTGCTCATCGTATCCGGCTCAACATGCTCTTCCGCCCCCCTTGGAGTAAGGAAGACGTCATGAATCACTTACAGGATGTTTCAGCAATCACGGTGAAATGCTCTGCTCGCTTCGATCGTATTCGGCGGCTGGTCAGAGGTTTCTGCCAACGCCTTGAACGGGTCAGAACACGGCGCCTGCTGGCCCAACTCGATGCTCGGGATCTCGCCGATCTCGGCCTCAGCCACGCGGATCGACTGAACGAACTGGAAAAACCCTTCTGGCGCTAGCAATCTGCCCACTGTGCGAACCCCGCGCACAGGCCTAATATCCCCGGCAGAACGTGGCGAATGCTGTGCGACTGGCGTCTGAGTTCCCATACACCAAGCCACCTCTCAATACGAAATCTCCAGAGGAGTTACACCATGTCCCGTCTTCGCCTGCTCAGCGCTGCTGCCCTGCTGGCCGTGGCTGCCAATGCCAGCGCCTCCAGCTTCATCGTCACCACTGACGCCGTTGTAGGTGCGCTGAAGTCTTCTTCGGACGCCACTTCCGACGTCAGCTCTTCGCTGCGTGACAACAAGGTCGTTATCGCTGCCCGTGACGACGCTGCCAGCTTCGTTGCCAGCGAAGGCCGGATCCGTGGCGTGAAACTGGAAAGTGCCCTGGACCTCATCCGCCATCAGGCACCACAACTGAACGCGACCGACGCACAACTGGCGCAAGCCATCCTGGCGATCTGACCGGATATGGCGGGACGGGACACGTCAGTCGTGTCCCGATGTTTCGCCGCTGGCTCTGGTCCGGGCATTACGCTAGCCTTGGGGCTCACTTACAGCACCCGAGACTCATGCGTTTTATTTCAAATCTGCTTATCCCTTCTGTTCTGTTTGCTGCCTGCTGGGCGACGTCGGTCGATGCCTTTGATATCTCGACGCAAAACACCGTTGTCAGCGGTTACGCCACCAGCATGGTGTCTTCCGCACCTTTCGACCGTAAACTAATGCTCGCCGCCCACGACGATGCCGCGGCATTCGTTGCCAGTGACGGCCAGTTACGAGGCGCTCAGCTGGAATCCGCACTGCATTATCTGCGCAAATCCCGGCCAAAACTTCATGTAAGCGACCTTGAACTGGCACAGGCAATTCTCGTCCAATAGTCATTCTTGTCCCTCCCGGAGTCGTTCCATGCGTAGCCCGCTGATTGCTGCCGCCCTTGGCCTGCTGTTGTTGGCCGATATGGCCCAGGCGCACACCCTGGTAGCCACCAGTAACATCATTGTTCGCGCCTCCCAGCGCACCATCGATTTCACGTCCGACACCACCACGTCGATCCGCGATTCGAAAATCATCCGCGAAGCCCACGACGACGCCGCGAGTTTCGTTGCCAGCAACGGTGATATCCGTGGCGCGCACCTGGAAGCCGCCCTCAACACCTTGCGCACCCGCGTGCCGGAAGCCCGCGACGCCAGCGACCAGGTACTCGCCGAAGCCATCCTCGCATTGTGAAATCTCTCAGCGCCTGGCTGCTGGCCGGGGCGCTGCTGCTGATCGGCAGCAACGCCCACGCCAGCCTGCAACTGCGGCTCAAGACCGAGGGTCTGAGCCCCGCCCAACAACAGGCCAGCCAGGCGCTGCTCGATGAAGCGATGCAGAAGCTGCCGCCCAGCTTCATCGAACGCCTGGATCGACGCATCGATGTCGGCTGGACCGACGAGATGCCCGACAATGCCTACGGTGAGGCGGCTCTTGTTTCCGAGCTGGACCTGAACCGCAAGCTGCTCGCCAGTCTCACCGATGGCAGCGCGGCCAAACAAAAGACCAGCCGCCCCCACGGCACGGTGCGTCAGGAATTGTTGGCCACAGTGCTGCATGAAATCACCCACATTTACGACCGCGCACGTCTGTGGCCAGCCGCCGAACGCACGCTGATCCAGCGCTGCACCCGGCGTAACAACAGTGCCGGACTGGTCGGCCTGCCGGACGAGTGCCGTGGTCAGAACGACCGGCGCTTCACCCTCAGCGATGACCCGCGCCTGCTCGACCTCGCCGGCTGGCAGCAATATGTCGGCCGCCGTGGCGAACGTGAACAGCACAACCGGCAGATCGCCCGCAGCCCGGACCTGTACGAGATCTCCAGTCCGAAGGAATTCGTCGCGGTCAACATGGAGTATTTCCTCCTCGACCCGAGCTACGCCTGCCGCCGCCCAGCGCTGTACCGCTATTACAAGGAACACTTCGGCTGGGCGCCGCCGGAAAAGGACACCTGCGCCAAATCCTTCGCGTTCCTGAATGCCGGCAATGACTTTGCCAAGCAACCACTGGGGCAGGTCGATCCGGAACGTGTCTACGCCATCGACTACCTGCTGGCCGAAGCGAATCAGAACTGGGTCAGCCGCTGGGGACACAGCATGTTGCGCCTGGTGATCTGCGCACCGGGCCGGCCACGCGGGCCGGACTGCCGACTGGATCTGGACCAGCATCTGGTGCTGTCCTACCGCGCATTCGTCGGCGACGTGCAACTGTCGAGCTGGGACGGACTGGTCGGCAAGTACCCGTCGCGTCTATTCGTTCTGCCATTGGCACAGGTGATCGACGAATACACCAAGACCGAATTGCGCAGCCTCGCCTCGGTGCCGCTGAATCTGTCGCGCAGCGAGATCGAAGACGTGGTCGAGCACGCTGCCGAAATGCACTGGAGCTACGACGGCAACTACTTCTTCCTGTCCAACAATTGCGCGGTGGAAAGCTTGAAGTTGC
Organism: Pseudomonas sp. KCJK9016; assembly: GCF_046231795.1. Classification (NCBI taxonomy): domain Bacteria; kingdom Pseudomonadati; phylum Pseudomonadota; class Gammaproteobacteria; order Pseudomonadales; family Pseudomonadaceae; genus Pseudomonas; species Pseudomonas sp. KCJK9016. The sequence goes on from NZ_JBJJMM010000015.1 coordinate 12,105, forward strand.
TACGCAGCGGCAGCAATAACTCGCAGCTTGTCGGTCTCGACAGCATCATGCCCAATGGCCTGCTTGAGGTGCTCAAAGGTCGGGGGCTGGCCGATACCAGCGTGCTGGACGACCCCAAAGAGGCCTTGCGCCTGGGTTATCGTTTCGACTCGTTCCGTGATCGCTATCAGGCGATGTTCGAGGTGCTGAAGAAACAGCTGCCGATCAAGCAGACCAGCGTCGAGGAATGGCTGTCGCTGTCTGCCGAAGAGCGACGGCCCTGGTTCGAACGTGCCGATTTGCGCACCAGCGCTGCATTGCTGCTGTTGGAACAGGCGAGTTTCCGGCGCCAGTTGCTGCTGGCTCAGGATGAGGTCAAACAACGCTACCTCGGTGCCCGGGAGCTGGAAAACGGCGGCATGGACAAGGCCAACGCGACATTGCAGCAAATCCTTGCCAACAGCGGCTTCCTCAGTCGCCCTGCAGAACTGCTCGACTCTCGCGGTTACGGCCTGCCGCAACCCAGCGAGTTCAGCCGACTGGAGGCCGAAAGCAGCCAGCGCCAGAAACAGCTACTGGTACTGAGCGGTGATCTGGACAAGGAAGTGCGTGCGCTGCTGGAACCGAAGCGAGCGGCAGAGATTGCGGCCAACGAGGCCAACGTGAAGCAAATCGGCGAACACTTGCGCAAACTGCACAAAGCCTCGGGTGGCCTGGAGTTGCCCTGAAAACAACGTCCCTGAAAAACAAAAGACCGCAGCCTGTGCAAGGCTGTGGTCTTTTTTATTGCCTGCAAATCAGTACAGAACGCCATCCAGAATTTCGTAGACGATCCCGGTACCGACTGCGATCAACACGATATCGCCACCGGCCCGACGCCACTCATAGCCCGGATACACCGGCAAGCGCCCCAACGCCCGGGGATCCAGCCGCTCGCCATAGTAGCCGTGGGGCAACGGCCGACCGCGTTCAAGGCGAATGCCCGGCGGTGGCGGTGCACCGCGAACGAAGTAGCCGTGGTTGTCACGGATCACCTGGCGCACCGGCCCGAAGTCACGTGGTGGTGGGCCGCCACGGTGGCTGCTTTGCCAGTCATGGTGATCGCCACCGCGATCGTCGTAATGGCCCTGTTGCGGGCCGCCGTGGTCGTGATCGTCGCGTGGGTCGGCGCTGGCCAGCAGCGGCGTGGCGCTGATCATCAGCACGCCCAGACTGGCAATCAGGCGTTTCGGCATTTTCATGGTTTTTCCTCACTGCACTGACAGCAAAAAGGGACTCAGAACGTGGTTCTGAATCCCTCGGTCTTGCTTGATTAGTCTGTGCCGCGAGGTGCTAATTCCTCTGTATCAGGAACTTTACCTTCAGCTGACGCGGGCCTTACGCACGCCTTCGGACAGCGCCGAGCACAGGCTCAGCACGCCATCGATGGCCTGAGCCGGCGTGGCCGCATTGGCGATGTGATCGATCAGTGCCGACCCCACCACCACACCATCGGCCAGACGCGCGATGGACGCGGCTTGCTCCGGCGTACGGATACCGAAACCGATGCTGATCGGCAGGTCGGTATGCCGACGCAGGCGCGCCACGGCTTCCTCGACGTGTTCCAGAGTCGCCGCACCGGCACCGGTCACACCGGCAACCGACACGTAGTAAACGAAACCGGAGCTGCCGTTCAGTACTTTCGGCAAACGCGCATCATCGGTGGTCGGCGTGGTCAGACGGATGAAGTCGATGCCTGCCGCCTGAGCCGGGTCGCACAGCTCCGAGTTGTGCTCCGGTGGCATGTCGACCACGATCAGGCCGTCAACGCCCGCTTCTTTGGCTTCGGCGATGAAACGCTCGACGCCGAACTTGTGGATCGGGTTGAAGTAGCCCATCAACACCAGCGGCGTGTCGCTGTTGTCCTTACGGAACTCGCGAACCATTTGCAGGGTTTTGATCAGGTTCTGCTTTGCGCCCAAGGCACGGATGTTCGCCAGTTGAATCGCCGGACCGTCGGCCATCGGGTCGGTGAATGGCATGCCCAGTTCGATCACGTCGGCGCCGGCTTTCGGCAAGCCTTTGAGAATTGCCAGCGAAGTGTCGTAGTCCGGGTCGCCTGCGGTGACGAAGGTCACCAGTGCGGCGCGGTTCTGTTCCTTGAGTTCGGCAAAGCGGGTTTGCAGGCGGCTCATCAGTGTTTCTCCTGCTTCGATTGCTCTTGTTGAGAATGTTCCATGTGGTGCATGACGGTCTGCATGTCTTTGTCACCGCGACCGGACAGGTTGACCACCATCAGGTGATCCTTCGGCAGCTTCGGTGCGCGTTTGAATACTTCGGCCAGGGCATGGGCGCTTTCCAGTGCCGGGATGATGCCTTCGAGGCGGCAGCACTGGTGGAATGCAGCGAGGGCTTCGTCGTCGGTCACCGAGGTGTACTGGACGCGACCGATGTCATGCAACCAGGCGTGCTCAGGGCCGATGCCCGGATAGTCGAGGCCGGCGGAAATCGAGTGGGCGTCGATGATCTGACCATCGTCGTCCTGCAGTAGGAAAGTACGGTTGCCGTGCAACACGCCCGGTACACCGCCGTTGAGGCTGGCCGCGTGCTTGCCGGTCTCGATGCCGTAACCGGCGGCTTCGACGCCGATGATTTCCACGCTCTTGTCATCGAGGAACGGGTGGAACAGGCCCATGGCATTGGAACCGCCGCCGATGCATGCCACCAGGCTGTCCGGCAGGCGGCCTTCCTGCGCTTGCAGTTGCTCGCGGGTTTCCTTGCCGATCACCGCCTGGAAGTCGCGAACCATCGCCGGGTAAGGATGCGGGCCGGCCACGGTACCGATCAGGTAGAAGGTGCTGTCGACGTTGGTCACCCAGTCACGCAGCGCTTCGTTCATCGCGTCTTTCAAAGTGCCGGTGCCGGCGACCACCGGGATCACTTCGGCGCCCAGCAGCTTCATGCGAAAAACGTTGGCCTGCTGGCGCTCGATATCGGTGGTGCCCATGTAGATCACGCATTGCAGGCCGAAGCGAGCAGCCACGGTGGCGGTGGCCACGCCGTGCATGCCGGCGCCGGTCTCGGCGATGATGCGCTTCTTGCCCATGCGCCGCGCCAGCAGGATCTGGCCGATACAGTTGTTGATCTTGTGCGCGCCGGTGTGATTCAGCTCTTCGCGCTTGAGGTAAATCTTCGCGCCGCCACAGAATTCGGTGAGGCGTTCGGCGAAATACAGCGGGCTCGGACGTCCGACGTAATCGCGCTGGAAGTAGGCCAATTCCTCTTTGAATGCCGGATCTTCCTTGGCCGCTTCATATTCGCGGGCCAGATCGAGGATCAACGGCATCAGGGTCTCGGCGACGTAACGGCCGCCGAACGCGCCAAACAGGCCGTTGGCGTCAGGGCCGTTACGCAGATCGGAGGTATTCGAAGTCTGGGTCATGGGTCACTCCAGCGGATTTCACAAGAAGGCAATGGCGTTCACTCTACCCCTGACCTTCCAGCCTGAAAACCGATAAGATCGCCACAACCTGTCAGGAAAACTCACAGATATCATGAGCCATGACCTTCCTCCGCTGAACGCGTTGCGTGCGTTCGAAGCCACCGCCCGGCTGAACAGCGTCAGTCAGGCTGCCGAGCAGCTGCATGTCACTCACGGCGCAGTCAGCCGCCAGCTCAAGGTGCTTGAAGAGCACTTGGGCGTCAGCCTGTTCGTGAAGGACGGTCGCGGCTTGAAACTCACAGATGCCGGCATCCGCCTGCGCGACGCCAGCGGCGAGGCGTTCGATCGCTTGCGCAGCGTGTGCGCCGAGCTGACCCAAAGCACCGCCGACGCGCCGTTCGTGCTCGGTTGCTCCGGCAGCCTGCTGGCGCGCTGGTTCATTCCCAGGCTGGGCAGGCTGAATGCCGATCTGCCGGACTTGCGCCTGCACCTGTCAGCCGGTGAAGGCGACCTCGACCCGCGCCGCCCGGGACTGGACGCATTGCTGTTGTTCGCCGAGCCGCCATGGCCTGCCGACATGCAGGTGTACGAGCTTGCCAGCGAACGGATCGGCCCGGTCATGAGCCCGCTGTTCAGCGGCTACCCGTACCTGCAATCGGCACCGCCCGTCGCTCTGCTCGGAGAGCCATTGCTGCATACGACCTCTCGCCCGCAAGCCTGGCCGAGCTGGGCACGGCAAAGCGGCCTCGACGCCAAGGCGTTGAAGCTGGGACAAGGTTTCGAGCATTTGTATTACTTGCTGGAAGCGGCCGTTGCCGGTTTGGGTGTGGCGATTGCGCCAGAACCTCTGGTGGCCGAAGACTTGAAGGCCGGGCGCCTGGTCGCGCCATGGGGCTTTTGCGAAACCCCGGCGCAACTGGCGTTGTGGCTACCCAAGCGCGCCGCCGACGGGCGCGCCCGGCAATTGGCGCAGTGGCTCAGGGACGAGCTGCGCCAGGCAGATCATTCGCCGCGCTTGAACAGCAAGTAGGCGGCCAGCAGGCCCAGCGCACCGACCGCCACACCGGCGGTCGTCCACGGATGTTCCTGCGCGTAATCACGGGTGGCGATTCCGGTCTCACGGGTTTTGACTTTGACTTCTTCGTAGGCATCGCTGAGCAGGCTGCGCGAATGTTTCAACGCACTTTCGGCGTTGCCCTTGAGCGCCTTGAGGGTCTTGCGCGACTCGTCCGAAGCGTCGTCTTTCAGGCTTTCCAACGACTTGAGCAGACTCTCGATCTCCGCTTCCATGCTTTGCAACGAGGCTTTGCGTAACGAGGTGTTGGCCATGGTGGCTCTCCTGCATTGGTGATGAGTGGCGTGTGTTGTTTGGGACTTCACGGGTTCTGGAAAGTGCAGAAAATCTGAACTCCGGTTTCTCCCGGCGACCGAAATCAACAGCGCAAATCGCTGCTAGGCTCAAATCCACACGTCAAGGAGATCGCCATGAGTGACCATCACACGTACAAGAAAGTCGAGCTGGTCGGTTCGTCCACCAGCAGCATCGAAGACGCCATCAACAACGCTCTGGCCGAGGCCAACAAGAGCATCAAGCATCTGGAATGGTTTGAAGTGGTCGATACGCGTGGCCACATCAAGGACGGCAAGGCTGCCCATTTTCAAGTGACCCTGAAAGTCGGGTTCCGGATTGCCAGCAGCTGAGTTTGGACTACGCTTCTGAACTTGCGCGCTGGCCGAATGCCATAGGAATGGCAAAGCGCTACAGGGTGAGCGCATCGAGTGAACTCGATGCCCGCCTCTTTTAATCCGACCAGGGAGTGCGACCGATGAAGAAGTTCATGTTGGCAGTAGGTTTGTTGAGCCTTGCCGGTGGTGCGTTTGCTGCCGGCAAGCCTTGTGAAGAGTTGAAAGCCGAGATCGCGGCGAAACTGGATGCCAAGGGCGTTTCCGGTTATTCGCTGGAGATTGTCGATAAAGGAGCACACGGCGGGAAAGTCGTAGGTACTTGCGAAGGCAAGACCAAAGAAATCGTCTACAAACGCGGTTGATCGCCTGAAATGCAAAAGCCGACGCAAATGCGTCGGCTTTTTTATACCCGGCTATCTTTTGAACAACTATCAGGCTTCAGCCCTTCATCACCTGTGCCAGCAATTCGTAGGAATGCAGGCGATCGGCGTGCTCATACAGATCGCAGGTGAAGATCAGCTCGTTGGCCTGAGTCTGTTCGATCAGCACTTCCAGCTTCGCACGGATTTTCTGCGGGCTGCCGACCATCGCCAGGCCAAGGAAATCACCTACGGCTTCACGCTCATGAGGCAACCACAGGCCATCCATGGTTTTCACCGGCGGACGCTGCACCAGACTTTGCCCACGCATCAGCGCAAGAATTCGCTGGTACACGGAGGTTGCCAGGTAATCGGCCTGCTCGTCAGTGTCGGCCGCTACCAGCGGCACGCCGAGCATCACATAAGGCTTGTCGAGCACCGCCGAAGGCTTGAAGTGATTGCGATAGACGCGAATCGCCTCGTGCATGAAGCGCGGTGCGAAATGCGAGGCGAAGGCGTAGGGCAAACCGCGCTCGCCGGCCAGTTGCGCACTGAACAGGCTTGAACCGAGCAGCCAGATCGGCACATTGGTGCCGGTGCCCGGCATTGCGATCACCCGCTGATCCGGTGTGCGCGGACCCAGGAAGCGCACCAGCTCGGCAACATCTTCCGGAAAGTCGTCGGCACTGCCAGAGCGCTCACGGCGCAGGGCCCGAGCGGTCATCTGATCGGAACCCGGCGCACGGCCCAGACCGAGGTCGATCCGCCCAGGATAAAGGCTTTCGAGCGTGCCGAACTGCTCGGCAATAACCAGCGGCGCGTGGTTAGGCAGCATCACGCCACCAGAGCCGACACGGATGGTCGACGTGCCGCCGGCCAGGTAACCCAGCAGCACCGACGTGGCGGAACTGGCGATACCGTCCATGTTGTGGTGCTCGGCCACCCAGAACCGGGTGTAGCCGAATTTCTCGACATGCTGCGCCAGATCCAGCGAGTTGCGCAGCGACTGGGCCGGGCTGCCGTTCTCGCGCACCGGCACCAGATCGAGAGTGGAAAACTTTACGTCGGACAGTTGCTTCATGAACCTGCATCTCCGATTGAGGGCGCCGGTGTGTTCCTGACGAACGCAAACCTGCCCAATTCATAAGCGTGTTCTGTGCAATAAGGGCATATACCCGAGTTTCAATAGCCGATTCGAAATTTCCTACTAAAAAAGTCAACGACTCAGCCAGGCTGAACTTTGTCCTGGCGTCTATCCTCAGAAGCCTTGCAGGCAAAAACCATGACGGCGCGGCGTTTCGCGCCCGTATTGAAGGAGGCACACATGGCTATCGTGAAGAAAGCATCCGCGCACTGGGAAGGTGACCTGAAAACCGGCATCGGCTCGATCTCCACCGAAACCGGCGTCCTGCGGGAGGCGCCTTACGGCTTCAAGGCCCGCTTCGAAGGCGGCAAGGGCACCAACCCGGAAGAACTGATCGGCGCCGCCCATGCCGGCTGTTTCTCCATGGCGTTCTCGATGATCCTCGGCGATGCCGGTCTGAAGGCCGAAAGCATCGATACCCAGGCCGAAGTCACCCTTGATCAGGTTGACGGCGGTTTCGCGATCACTGCAGTGAAGCTGATTCTCAAGGCGAAGATTCCGGGCGCCACCCAGGCGCAATTCGAGGAACTGAGCAACAAGGCCAAGGAAGGTTGCCCGGTGTCGAAGGTCTTGAATGCGAAGATCAGCCTGGATGCATCGCTGGTCAGCTGATCGACTTGAGCAGAATCAGAACCCGCCAGGCAAAAATGTGGTCGAATAAATGACAGCAGCTTTCGCGCATCGTCGTGCGCACTGCTCCCAGGAGCTTCAACCATGAAACGTTTTGCTTTGGCGGTTATCTGTGGCGTGCTGGCAACTTCGGCCTTTGCGGCACCCAAAGATTGCGAAGAACTCAGGAAAGAGATCGAAATCAAGATTCAGGCGAATGCAGTGCCTTCCTACACGCTGGAGATAGTCTCCAAAGAGGAAGCCGAAAAGCACGACGTCGCCATGATCGTCGGCACTTGCGAGAACGGCACCAAGGCCATCATCTACCAGAAGAACGACAGCTGATTCACGCTAGATGGCGCAATAGGTGTCGCGATCCTCGGCGACGATTTCCCGCTTGGCGTTATACAGCCGGGCACTGGGAGTAAACATCAGGGAGCGCCCCTCCAGCACGTAACGTTGCCCCGCTTCGAAATGGTCGAAGCGGATGGTCAGGTAGCACAGGCGCTCCACTGGGTCGTTCAACATGCCAGCTCCTCCACCGGGTGCCTCGAAATCGAAACGCACCAGCAACTCATGGCTGCCGGGCGTTACCTGGAAAAAACGTCCGTCAGTCAGGCGCTGTTTGTCGAGACGTTCGGCCATCAGCAGTTTTCCGCCCGGGGTCGGTGTCGAGAACTCGACCCAGGCCATGTTGGGGTCGACCGGGGGCATCGGCGTCTGACAACCGGCGAGCACACCGGCAACCAGCAACAGCATTGACTTGCGCATGATGAATGTCCGTGGATTCGGACATCCAGCATAACGCCGATCAGGTGCGCTGACAGCCTGCCGGTTTGCCCTGGCCGACTACATTTTTCTGCTGGTCATAGAGCCTGGCCCACGGCCGGAAACCGATGTAGCCAGCCTGGAGCCGATAGCGCTGGCCGGCGTTGAAGTCGGAGAATTTCAGGCTCAACTGGCAATCGCGCCACAGGGGTTCGGCGTCCGGGCCGATGTTGGTCGCCTCCACCGGAAACTGATAGCGCACCTTCAGTTCGTGACTGCCGGGCTGTACCTCGAAATAACGTTTGTCGACGGCGGCTTTCCTGTCGACTTCCAGCGCTTGCAGCGCCGTATCCTGTTGCCGGGCGTCCAGATCGATCCAGGCTTGTGTGGGGTCTGGCGAAGGCATTCCGAATCCGGCACAACCGGCCAGCGTCAGCAGGCCTCCCGTCAGTATCAAGATGCGCATGGCGAAGCTCCAATGGGCGGGATAGTCTTGCGATCAGACTTTCCAGGGATGTTCTTATTGTGTTCAGGCCGTTTCCAAGCCTTGGGTTACTTGATCGCGTTTTGCGGGTTTTGTTTCCGGGTGTGTTGTTTTTGTTGCTCAACGGTTGCTCCAGCGTCAGTTACTACAGCCAGTTGGCCAGCGGTCAGTTGCAATTGCTTCGGACACGGGAGCCGGTAGCCAAGGTAATTGCCGACCCGAGTCGGGACGCAACGTTGCGCGCACACCTGGTTCAGGCACAAAAGGCCCGGAATTTCGCCAGCCAGCATCTGCATCTGCCGGATAACCAGAGCTATCGCCTGTACGCCGACATTCACCGGCCGTACGTGGTGTGGAACGTGTTCGCCACGCCGGAGTTTTCCCTGAGCCCGCAGAACCACTGCTTCCCGATTGCCGGCTGCGTGGCCTATCGCGGTTACTACAGCCAGAGTGCGGCACGGGGCGAAGCCGCGATTCAGCGCCTGCAAGGCATGGATGTGTCGATCGGCGGTGTCGAGGCCTATTCGACCCTGGGCTGGTTCAATGACCCGATCCTCAACTCGATGATGGGCTGGGGCGACGAACGCCTGGCGACGCTGATCTTCCATGAACTGGGTCATCAGCGTTTCTACGTGAAGGACGACACCGAGTTCAACGAGTCCTACGCCACCTTTGTCGAGCAGGAAGGCACTCGGCAGTGGCGGGCGTTTCGTGGCCTGCCGCCAGAAAATAATGCTCAACTCAAACGCCGCGATCAGTTCGTTCAGCTGATCCTCGATACCCGTGCCCGGCTGGAAAAGCTGTACACGCAACAGATACCCGTCGAGCAGATGCGCGAACGCAAGGCCGCCGAGTTCGAACGGTTTCGCCGGGACTATCGGAAGATGCGCGATCACCAGTGGGCCGGGGACAAACGTTATGACGCCTGGGTCAATGCGCCGCTGAACAATGCGCGGCTGTTGCCGTTCGGGCTTTATGACCAGTGGGTGCCGGCGTTTGCGGCCCTGTTCAGGCAAGTCGGTGGGGATTGGCAGAAGTTCTATGCACAGGTGGAAAAACTGGGTGGTTTGCCGGCTGACAAGCGAAAGGCAGCGCTGCGTAAGCTGGCCGCCCTTCGCTCCGGTTGATGGTCAGCGCTGCAAAAACGCCTGATGCAGCTCAGCCAGGGTTTCAAAGTGATACGCCGGCGCCTCGGCGCTCAGCTCTTCATGGCTGCCGAAGCCGTACCCTACCGCCGCCGCATCCAGCCCGTTGCTGCGAGCACCGATCAGGTCGTGCTTGCGATCACCGATCATCAGTGTATTGACCGGATCCAGCCCTTCCTCGGCGATCAGGTGTGCAATCAGCTCGACCTTGTTCGTACGGGTGCCATCCAGTTCACTGCCGTAAATCACTTTGAAGTGTTTGGCAAAATCGAAGTGCCGGGCGATTTCCCGGGCGAACACCCACGGCTTCGAAGTCGCTATATACAACTGCCGACCCTGGCCATTCAGGGCTTCCAGCAACGGCATGACGCCTTCGAACACGCGATTTTCGTAGAGCCCCGTGACCTTGAAGCGCTCGCGATAGAAATTCACCGCCTCCCAGGCTCTGGCTTCATCGAAACGATAAAACTGCATGAACGCCTGCAACAGCGGCGGGCCGATGAAGTGTTCCAGTCTGGTGAGGTCAGGCTCATCGATGCCGAGTTTGCTCAAGGCGAACTGGATGGAGCGGGTAATGCCCTCACGCGGGTCGGTGAGGGTGCCATCGAGGTCGAACAGTATGGTCTGGTGATGCATGAAAAATCCCGGGCAATGGAGAGAACAATCAGAGCTGGTCGTAGCCTTCGGCCAGATGCAGATCCTTGAGCTTCACGTAATTCGCCGCGCTGTAGGTGAAAAAGGCCTTTTCCTTGTCGGTCAGCGGACGAACCTGTTTCACCGGGCTGCCCACGTACAGGAAACCGCTTTCCAGGCGCTTGCCCGGTGGCACCAGACTTCCGGCGCCGATGATCACATCGTCCTCGACCACCGCACCGTCCATGACAATGCTGCCCATGCCGATCAGTACGCGACTGCCGACAGTGCATCCATGCAGCATGACCTTGTGGGCGATGGTCACGTCATCGCCGATCAGCAGTGGAAAGCCGTCCGGGTTGAACGGACCGGCATGAGTGATGTGCAACACACAGCCATCCTGCACGCTGGTGCGCGCACCGATACGGATACGGTGCATGTCGCCACGGATCACGGTCAGCGGCCATACGGAGCTGTCTTCGCCGATTTCGACGTCGCCGATCACCACCGCGGAGCCGTCGACAAAAGCGCCTTTGCTCAAGCGTGGGGTGTAATTCTGGTACTTGCGAAGGGACACGATTGGTTCTCTCTCTGTCGCCGATAGCTGCGGTGGGTGTCGATTGTAATTAAGATGGGCGCATGTTTCTTCCAGCCAAGGTGCCAACCGTGAGCGTGAACAACCCTCTTCTGCAGCCCTACGACCTGCCGCCGTTCTCCGCGATCCGTGCCGAACACGTGCAGCCGGCCATCGAAACCATCCTGGCCGACAACCGCGCCGCCATTGCCGAAATTCTCAAGACCCAGGGCCGGAACCCGACCTGGGCCGGGCTGGTGCTGGCAATGGACGAACTCAATGATCGACTGGGCGCAGCCTGGAGCCCGGTCAGCCACCTCAATGCCGTGTGCAACAGCGCCGAACTGCGTGAAGCCTACGAGTCGTGCCTGCCGGCATTGAGCGCCTACTCCACCGAAATGGGTCAGAACCGCGAACTGTTCCAGGCCTATGAAGCCCTGGCCAACAGCCCGGAAGCCGCAGGTTTCGACGTGGCGCAGAAAACCATTCTGCAACACGCCCTGCGTGACTTCCGCCTGTCGGGTATCGACCTGCCGGAAGCCGAGCAGAAGCGCTACGCCGAAGTACAGAGCAAGCTGTCCGAGCTGGGCAGCCGCTTCTCCAACCAGTTGCTCGACGCCACTCAAGCCTGGACCAAGCACCTGACCGACGAAGCCGCCCTCGCCGGCCTGACCGATTCGGCCAAGGCGCAAATGGCTGCCGCCGCGCAGGCCAAGGGCCTCGATGGCTGGCTGATCACCCTGGAATTCCCGAGCTACTACGCGGTGATGACCTACGCTCAGGATCGTGCGCTGCGTGAGGAAGTCTACGCCGCCTACTGCACCCGCGCGTCGGATCAAGGCCCGAATGCCGGCCAGTACGATAACGGCCCGGTCATGAGTGAAATCCTCGACCTGCGCCAGGAACTGGCCAGGCTGCTCGGGTTTTCGAGTTTCGCCGAGCTGAGCCTGGCGACCAAAATGGCCGAATCCAGCGATCAGGTACTGAGCTTCCTGCGCGACCTGGCCAAACGCAGCAAACCGTTCGCCGCCCAGGATCTGCAGCAGCTAAAGGCCTATGCCGCCGAACAGGGCTGTGCCGATCTGCAAAGCTGGGACAGCGGTTTCTATGGTGAAAAACTCCGTGAACAACGCTACAGCGTCGCCCAGGAAACCCTGCGCGCCTACTTCCCGATCGACAAAGTGCTGGGTGGCCTGTTCGCCATCGTCCAGCGCCTGTACGGCATCGAAATCGCCGAACTGAAAGGCTTCGATACCTGGCATCCGGACGTGCGCCTGTTCGAGATCAAGGAAAACGGCCAGCACGTCGGCCGCTTCTTCTTCGACCTCTATGCCCGCGCCAACAAGCGCGGCGGTGCCTGGATGGACGGCGCCCGTGATCGTCGCCGCACGATCGACGGCGTGCTGCAAAGCCCCGTGGCCAACCTGGTGTGCAACTTCACTCCGGCTGACAGCGGCAAGCCTGCGCTGCTGACCCATGATGAAGTGACCACCCTGTTCCACGAATTCGGCCATGGCCTGCATCACCTGCTGACCCGCGTCGAGCATGCCGGCGTGTCCGGCATCAACGGCGTGGCGTGGGACGCGGTCGAGCTGCCGAGCCAATTCATGGAAAACTGGTGCTGGGAGCCGGAAGGCCTGGCGCTGATTTCCGGGCATTACGAAACCGGAGAACCGCTGCCGCAGGACTTGCTGGAGAAAATGCTCGCAGCGAAAAACTTCCAGTCCGGCCTGATGATGGTGCGTCAGCTGGAGTTCTCGCTGTTCGACTTCGAACTGCACGCCACCCACGGTGACGGTCGCAGCGTCGCGCAGGTACTGGAAAGCGTGCGGGACGAAGTCTCGGTGATGCGTCCGCCGGCCTACAACCGTTTCCCCAACAGCTTCGCGCATATCTTCGCCGGCGGTTACGCGGCGGGTTACTACAGCTACAAGTGGGCGGAAGTGCTGTCGGCGGATGCCTTCTCCAGGTTCGAAGAAGACGGCGTGCTCAATGCCGACACCGGTCGCGCCTTCCGTGAAGCGATTCTTGCCCGCGGCGGCTCTCAGGAGCCGATGGTGCTGTTCGTCGACTTCCGTGGCCGTGAACCTTCGATTGACGCACTCTTGCGCCACAGCGGCCTGAGCGAGGACGCAGCAGCATGAGTGAGGCACCTGTGAAGACCAAAAAACGCTTTATCGCCGGGGCCGTCTGCCCGGCGTGCAGCGAGCCGGACAAGCTGATGATGTGGAGCGAAGACGACGTCCCGCACCGCGAATGCGTAGCGTGCGGCTACAGCGATACGCTCAATGCCCAAGGGCTGTCGGTTCCGAAAGAACTGGGTACGCGAGTCAACACCAGCGCACTCAAGCCTGCACCTGACAAGACGGTTCAGGCAGTGCAGTTTTTCCCCAACCCGAAGCTGAAGAAAAAGCCCGACGAGCAACACTGATCCCGACGCCACCTTCCACCGGATCCCGGTGGAAGGTGGTATTGGCTTAACACCTCTCCCGTGCACTTGCTTCGTAGGCTGCCCGTTTCCCTGACGCCTCGAAGGAAGCTGCCATGCCTGACACCAACCCCCTCCTGCAACTCTGGGTCCTGCCGCCCTGGCCGGCGATTCGCGCCGAGCACCTGGTACCGGCAATCAACAGTCTCATTGGCGACCATCGACGAATCATTGCGCAAGTACTCACCACTCAGCTCGAACACCCCGGTTGGGACGACCTGGTATTGACCATCGACGAAGCAGATGCCCGCATCAGTGAATTCCGGTCGGTTCTCGAAACGCTGTCCACGGTCAAATCCGACGATGCCGACTGGCTCGCGGAAAGCGCCAAGGCTCAAATTGCGCTCAATCAATATCGCTCCGAGAAAGCCCGCAATCGTCCGTTGTACGAGGCTTACCTGCGTTTGGCGCGGAGCTCGGTCGCAGCCTGCTTCGATGAGTCACGCAAGATCGTGCTGGCGCGCAAACTGCGGCAGTTCAGGCAGTCAGGCATAGCGCTTCCCACTGCGCAACAACAGGAACTGGCCCGTTTGAACCTGGAGATCGGCGGCCTCGAATCCGCGTTTTTGACCCACCTGGAAAGCTGGAGCGAGACCTGGAGCAAACGGGTCGACGATATCGCACTGCTCGAGGGCCTTTCCCCGGCGATGAAGGAGCGCCTCGCACTCAATGCCCGCCAGGCCGGCCATGACGGCTGGTTGATTCGCCTGGATCAGAACACCTGCCAGCACATTCTCAAATACGCCGAAAACCGGGCCTTGCGAGAAGAATGCTGTGTGACCTACCTGACCCGCGCATCCGATCAGGGACCGCTGGCGGGTCGTTTCGATAACGGTCCGGTGCTGAAGAAACTGCTTGCCTTGCGCCAACGGAAAGCCCGCTTGCTTGGCCACGAAAACGCCGCACAATTGAGCCTGACAAGAAGCATGGCTGGAACGACGGCCTGGGTCAGGGATTTTCTTCAATGCCAGGTTGCGCAATTGGCGCCTATCCTTGAACAGGACGCCCGACAATTGACTGCCTTCGCGCGGCAACTCGGTATCGACCGGGTCCAGCCATGGGATGAAGACTTCCTCGCCGAACAATGGCGCCAACAGCAGTTTCCCGGAGCACTTGAAGACCTGCGTGATTACTTCCCGCTCGATGGCACCCTGCGCCGGCTCTACGTGTTCTGCGAACGCATGTTCGGAATCCGTATCGTCGAACAGCCCGGCGCAGGGCACTGGCATGAAGACGTACGACTACTGGAAGTCAGCGAACATGAGCAGATCATCGGCTACCTCTACATCGATCCGTTTCATCGCGCCAACGCCGTGGATTTTGCCGGCACAACGACACTGCGCAATCGCCGGATCAATGCCGAAGGCCGACCGGTACTGCCGATTGCCGTACTCCAGAGTAATTTCACGGCAGCCACCGACAGCCAGCCCTGTCGGCTCGACCTCAGCGACTTGCGGGTACTTTTTCACGAGTTCGGACACTGCCTCCAGCAGGTGCTGACGCGCTCACCCCATCACACCCTGTCCGGCATCCTGCAATTGGGTCATGAGGCAGCGGAGTTCTCCGGGCAATTGTTCGAACAGTGGTGCCAGTCGCGGGAGTTCGTCCTGTGGCTCGGTGCACATTTCCAGACAGGCGAGCGCCTGAGTGCCGCACGTGTCGACGCGGCACTCTCGGCCAGTGAGGCCCACTCCAGCCGGCAACAAGCCTTGATACTGATGGGTGCGATCATCGACTTCGAGCTTCACGCCACCCACGGTGACGGGCGCACTGTCGAAGTAGTTTGCGCCGACGTGCAGCGCACAATGGGTTTCCGGCTACTTCCCGACAATCATCGGTTCGCCCAGAGTTTCGATTACATGGTGACCCAATACGACGCTTCGGTTTATGCCTATGTCTGGTCGCAGGAGCTGGCTCGGGAAGCGTTCAAACGCTTCAGCCGCGACTGGGTATTCAACGCGCAGACGGGCCGGGCGTTCCGGGAGACGTTCTTTTCGCCGGGAGCCGGTCGGCCGTTGCTGGAAGCAGTGGAGAGATTCATTGGTCAACCGGTCAGAGAAGATCTGCGTAGCGACCGGTCGGCCGGGCGAATTACTTCAGGTTGACCGTCTGGAACCAGCTCTTCATCGAGCAGGTAGCGAACGCACTGGTGCTGCAATCGCCATTGGCCAGCGCGGTGCGTAACTTGTCGACATCGGCCTGCATCACGTAGCGAACACCGTCCTTGAAGTGGCCACTTTCGCCGAAGCCGCCCTGAGTCATTTCGTTCAGTGCGTCTTCCTTGCTCCAGCCCTGCACGACGATGCGGTACATCGCCGCCATCAGCCCGGTGCGGTCGGAGCCGTGCTTGCAATGCATCAGTACCGGACCGTTGGCCTCGGCGGTCTGGATCGCACGCAAGGTCTTGAGGACGTCGCTGTCATCGACGTGATTGGTGCGGTATGGCAGTTGTACCTGGTTGATACCCGGGGCCTTCAGCCAGCTCGAATCCGCCTCGGGCAGAAAGTTGATGACCGTGGCCACTTTCAGGTTTTGCAACAGCGGCACCGCACCGGCATCAGGCAGCGCACTGCGATAGAGCGTGGGCGACATCTGGAAGAAGTTGTATTTCACCTCGACCGGTTGCGCCCATTCCGCAGGGCGTGAAACCGGCACATCGGCGGCGTGGGCCGGGATCGAGCCGAACAGGGCAAACAGCGAGAAACAGATCGCAGAGGAAAAACGCTTCAAGGACATGCTGTGCGGTGACCGTGTGGGATTTGTCAGTGAGGGCGGCAGCTTGAAGGTTGTCCAGTCAAATCCCTGTGAGGCGATTGTCAAAGAAACGTGAAGCCGGGGCATGTTTCGTCGCCATTTCGGGCTTTTTTCGGCTGAAGCGATTCATCCGATTGCTTAGCCTGCTACCATTTGTCACATCATGTTGCAGATGTCCCCCTTTTCCCGGCCACGTCGCAACCGACCACTTCAAAGCCGTTCGCAGAAACGGCTGATAACCATCAATGCCTGATGAGGTGCCCCCCATGTCTGATCAAGATCAAGACAACCCGCGGCGTGAGTTCTTGCGCAAATCCCTGACCCTGATCCCGGTGGTCACCCTCGCCGGCACCGGCCTGGGCAGCAGCGTGCTGCAAGCGGCTCCCGAAAGCTCGCCAGCCCCGGCCCCCGCCAAATCGGTTGCCGCAGATACAAGCGCCTACCAACCGAGCTACTTCACTGCAGAAGAGTGGGCGTTCATCAATGCCGCCGTCGCGCAGTTGATCCCCAACGACGCCCAGGGCCCCGGTGCTCTCGAGGCCGGCGTGCCGGAATACATTGATCGACAAATGAACACTCCGTACGCCGCCGGTGCCCTGTGGTACATGCAAGGCCCGTTCAACGCCGACGCTGCACCCGAGATGGGCTGGCAGAGCAAACTGGTGCCAAAAGAGATCTATCGCCTGGGCATTGCCGCCACGGATCAGTGGGCAAAATCCCTCAACGGTAAAACATTTGCCGAGCAAGACAGCGCTACCCGAGACGATATGCTCAAGCAGCTCGAAGCTGGAAAACCGCAATTCGACGCTGTTCCGGCGAAGATTTTCTTCAATCTTTTGCTGCAAAACACCAAGGAAGGGTTCTTCTGCGACCCGATCCACGGTGGCAATAAAGGCATGGTCGGCTGGACCATGATCGGCTTCCCCGGCGCCCGCGCCGATTTCATGGATTGGGTGGAACGCAACGAGCAATACCCCTTCCCGGCAGTTTCGATTCGCGGCGAGAGGGCGTGAGCATGGCAACGGTAATGAAAAAGGTCGACGCGGTGATCGTCGGTTTCGGCTGGACAGGCGCCATCATGGCCAAAGAGCTGACCGAAGCCGGGCTCAACGTGCTGGCGCTGGAGCGCGGGCCGATGCAGGACACTTACCCTGACGGCAACTATCCCCAGGTGATTGACGAACTCACCTACAGCGTGCGGAAAAAACTCTTTCAGAACATCTCCAAAGAGACTGTCACCATCCGTCACAGCGTCAACGACATCGCCCTGCCGAACCGCCAGTTGGGCGCGTTCCTGCCGGGCAATGGCGTGGGCGGCGCCGGCCTGCATTGGTCGGGCGTGCACTTTCGCGTCGACCCGATCGAGCTGCGCATGCGCAGCCACTACGAAGAACGCTATGGCAAAAGCTTTATTCCCAAGGACATGACCATCCAGGACTTCGGCGTCAGCTATGAAGAGCTGGAGCCGTTCTTCGATTTCGCCGAAAAAGTCTTCGGCACCTCGGGTCAGGCCTGGACCGTCAAGGGCCAACTGGTCGGCCAGGGCAAGGGCGGCAACCCGTACGCGCCGGATCGTTCGAACCCGTTTCCGCTGGAAGCGCAGAAAAATACGGTTTCCGCGCAACTGTTCGGCAAAGCGGCTGCCGAAGTCGGTTACAAACCCTACAACCTGCCTTCCGCGAATACTTCGGGGCCATACACAAACCCCTACGGCGCGCAAATGGGCCCGTGCAACTTTTGCGGTTTCTGCAGTGGTTACGTTTGTTACATGTATTCCAAGGCCTCGCCGAACGTGAACATTCTGCCGGCGCTGAAACCGCTGCCGAATTTCGAACTGCGGCCCAACGCCCACGTCCTGCGGGTCAACCTCGACAGCACAAAAAGCAAGGCCACCGGCGTCACCTACATCGACGGCCAGGGCCGGGAGATCGAGCAACCGGCAGATCTGGTGATCCTCGGCGCGTTCCAGTTGCACAACGTGCGGCTGATGCTGCTCTCCGGCATCGGCAAACCGTACGACCCGATCAGCGGCGAGGGTGTGGTCGGGCGCAACTTCGCCTACCAGAACATGGCCACGATCAAGGCGTTCTTTGACAAGGACACGCACACCAACAACTTCATCGGTGCCGGCGGCAACGGCGTGGCGGTGGACGACTTCAACGCCGATAACTTCGATCACGGGCCTCACGGTTTCGTCGGTGGCTCGCCGATGTGGGTCAACCAGGCCGGCAGCCGGCCGATCGCCGGCACCTCCAACCCGCCGGGCACCCCGGCCTGGGGCAGTGCGTGGAAACGCGCAACCGCTGATTACTACACTCACCAAGTGTCGATGGATGCCCACGGCGCGCATCAGTCCTACCGGGGCAACTACCTCGATCTGGACCCGGTGTACCGCGATGCCTACGGCCTGCCGCTGCTGCGGATGACGTTCGACTGGCAGGAAAACGACATCAGGATGAACCGTTTCATGGTCGAAAAAATGGGCAAGATCGCCGAAGCCATGGGTCCGAAAGCCATTGCGGTGATCGGCAAGAAAGTCGGCGACCATTTCAACACCGCGTCCTACCAGACCACCCACCTCAACGGCGGCGCGATCATGGGCACCGACCCGAAGACCAGCGCGCTGAATCGCTATCTGCAGAGCTGGGACGTACACAACGTGTTCGTTCCGGGGGCATCGGCATTCCCGCAGGGCTTGGGCTACAACCCGACCGGGCTGGTTGCCGCGCTGACCTACTGGTCGGCGAAAGCGATCCGCGAGCAATACCTGAAAAACCCCGGCCCGCTGGTTCAGGCTTAAGGAGCGATGACCATGAAGACTCTCGTTATCGCATCTCTGGCGCTGCTTGGCAGCGTCGCCGCTCATAGTTCCGAAGTCGATCAATCGTTGATCAAAAAAGGCGAATACCTCGCCCGTGCCGGC
Source organism: Pseudomonas sp. KCJK9016 (assembly GCF_046231795.1). Taxonomy (NCBI): domain Bacteria; kingdom Pseudomonadati; phylum Pseudomonadota; class Gammaproteobacteria; order Pseudomonadales; family Pseudomonadaceae; genus Pseudomonas; species Pseudomonas sp. KCJK9016. Next base: position 31,072 of record NZ_JBJJMM010000015.1, read on the forward strand.
GACTGTGTGGCCTGCCATACGGCCAAGGACGGCAAACCCTTCGCCGGCGGTCTGCCGATGGAAACTCCGATCGGCACGATCTATTCGACCAACATCACCCCGGACAACAACGGGCTGGGCGGCTACAGCTTCGAGGAATTCGACCAGGCCGTGCGTCATGGCGTCGCCAAAAACGGTAGTACCCTGTACCCGGCGATGCCGTACCCGTCCTACGCCCGTGTCAGCCAGGATGACATGCAAGCGCTGTACGCCTATTTCATGCACGGTGTTGAACCAGTGGCGCAGGAAAACAAGGCCAGCGACATCCCGTGGCCGCTGAGCATGCGCTGGCCGCTGACGGGCTGGCGCTGGCTGTTCGCGCCGAAAGTCGAGGATTACAAACCCGCGTCGGAAGACGCCGTCCTCAGCCGTGGAGCGTATCTGGTGGAAGGCCTCGGACACTGTGGCGCCTGCCATACGCCACGGGCTTTGACCATGCAGGAAAAATCCCTGAGTGCAGCCGAAGGCAGCAGTTTTCTGTCAGGCAGCGCACCGCTGGAAGGCTGGATCGCCAAGAGTTTGCGTGGCGACCACAAGGACGGCCTCGGCAGCTGGAGCGAAGAGCAACTGGTGCAATTCCTCAAGACCGGTCGCAGCGACCGCAGCGCGGTGTTCGGCGGCATGAGCGACGTGGTCACCCACAGCATGCAGTACATGACCGACGCCGATCTGACGGCGATTGCCCGTTACCTGAAATCGCTGCCGGCCAACGACCCTGCCGACCAGCCGCACCAGTACGATGAAAAAGCCGCCAAGGCCTTGTGGAACGGTGATGACAGCCAGCGCGGTGCCTCGGTATACATCGACAACTGTGCCGCGTGCCACCGCACCGACGGCCACGGTTACACCCGGGTGTTCCCGGCGCTGGCAGGCAATCCGGTGCTGCAATCGGACGACCCGACTTCGCTGATCCATATCGTGCTCAAGGGCGGAACATTGCCTGCGACGCACACGGCACCGTCGACCTTCACCATGCCGGGTTTCGCCTGGCGTCTGTCGGATCAGGAAGTGGCGGATGTGGTGAGTTTCATTCGTGGAAGTTGGGGCAACAAGGCATCTTCTGTCACCGCGAAAGATGTGGCCAGGTTACGGACGGACGATATGACTACAACATCTGTCGGCGACCTTGGACAAGTAACTAACCACAACTAAGCGCAATAACCCCTGCATGAAGATCATGCAGGGGTTATATATTCAACCTCTGTTACGGATTGGTAATACTGGCATAGGCTTTGGCCAGGGCAGCCAGTTTGGCCCGATCCTGCTCACCGACTTCACCGTCGCGATCCACATCGTGCTCCAGACGGCCAATACTGAAGGTATGCCCGCCATCCGTGGAGGTCGCGGTGACGAAAATGGAGTCCACCAGTCTTTCCATCGGCTCGTCCGCCTCGGCGTCCCAGCCCGGTTCCTTGCGCGCAAGTTGCATGGAAACCAGTGTATTCGGCTCCGATGGACCGGGTTGCAGCAATTGCAGAAAAACACCGCGCGAATTAAAAAACGACATCATCAAATCCTTTTGCATTTCATTTAAACAAGTGTGGTAAAGCGGAGTCGATACTATGAACTCGAACAATAAACTACCAGCCAACTTGTGTTTCTTTGATTTTCACCTGTATGAACTTGTTATTTAACTATGCGCTCAACTAACCCTGCCTGTTACTGATCGATGGCCGAACGGTAGTGGATCATCCTGCCTGCAGCAGATACTGTATGCATATACAGATACAGGAAATCCGTGATGACCAGCCCCCTGCCCCCGCGCGGTCGCGGTACCGCCACCAACCCGCACAACCGTTTTGCACCCAGTCGTTCAGTGGCCGAGGACGATGGCTGGTATCAGGAAGTGCCCGACACCCAGGGCACCGAGGTGCGGATCGAGACAGCGAAGACCGTCATCACCCGCAACACTTCGCCGGACCTGCCCTTCGACCGCTCGATCAATCCCTATCGCGGCTGCGAGCATGGCTGCATCTATTGCTACGCACGACCCAGCCACGCCTACTGGGACCTGTCGCCGGGGCTGGACTTCGAAACCAAGCTGATTGCCAAGACCAACGCCGCCCAGGTGCTGGAAGAACAGCTGGGGAAAAAAGGCTATCAATGTGCGCCGATCAATCTGGGCTCCAATACCGACCCGTACCAACCGATCGAACGAGAACACAAAATCACTCGTCAGATCCTCGAAGTGCTGCTGCGCTACCGGCACCCGGTGACCATCGTCACCAAGGGCTCGCTGATCCTGCGGGATCTCGACCTGCTGACTCAGCTGGCGCAGCAACGGCTGGTGGCGGTGATGATCAGCCTCACGACGCTGGACGATGAGCTCAAGCGCATCCTCGAACCCCGTGCCGCGGCGCCCAAGGCGCGGTTACGGGCCATCCGGGTGATGCGCGAAGCAGGGATTCCGGTGGGTGTGCTGTGCTCACCGATGATTCCGATGATCAACGACAGCGAAATCGAAAGCCTGCTCACAGAGGCCCACGCCGCCGGGGCCCAAAGCGCTGCGTACATGATGTTGCGCCTGCCGCTGGAGGTAGCGCCGCTGTTCGAGGAGTGGCTCGAGGCGCACTACCCGCAGCGTGCTGCCCATGTGTTGAGTCTCATCCGACAGAGCCGTGGCGGCGAACTGTACGACAGCCGTTTTGGCGCCCGCATGCGCGGTGAAGGGCCATTCGCCGACCTGCTCGCCCAACGATTCGCCAAAGCCCTCAAGCGCCTGGGGCTCAATCGCCGCGAAGGTTTCAATCTCGACTGCACGGCCTTTTGTCCGCCGGGTCGTCAAATGGCGCTGATCTAGGGGCAATTGGCCTCTGGTGGAGGTGCCGGGTCACGTTTTTTGTGACCTGGAACACACGTTCTAGAGCGCTTGATTCAGTTTGAGTTAAGTTTCGGCGGTTACCTTGCTCATCGAGTGACTGACGGGTCAGGACGGCCCGGTTTTTTTGAACAGCCACTGGCTTCATACCGGAATACACGGGAATGACTCCCAGAATCCGCCAAAGAGGATGAATCATGAGTGACAAGGATAAACAGCCGTTGGCTGCGTCGGCGCCAGCCGTCCCCGGGGCGGCATCCGCCGATGCAGCACTGCGACATATCGTCGATGGCTTTTTGCATTTTCATCATGAGGTCTTTCCGCAGCAGGAAGAACTCTTCAAGAAACTCGCCACGGCCCAGTCGCCACGGGCGATGTTCATCACCTGCGCCGACTCGCGCATCGTTCCCGAACTGATCACCCAGAGCTCCCCCGGCGATCTGTTCGTGACCCGCAATGTCGGTAACGTCGTTCCACCTTACGGCAAGATGAACGGCGGCGTTTCCACCGCCATCGAGTACGCGGTACTGGCGCTGGGCGTGCAGCACATCATCATCTGTGGCCACTCCGACTGCGGCGCCATGCGCGCAGTACTCAACCCAGGCAGTCTGGAAAAGATGCCGACGGTCAAAGCCTGGCTACGTCACGCCGAAGTCGCGAAAACCATGGTGCACGACAACTGCCACTGCACCGACGAAAAAGAGAGCATGCCGATCCTCACCGAGGAGAACGTCATCGCCCAACTGCAGCACTTGCGTACCCATCCTTCGGTAGCCTCGCGCATGGCGAACGGTCATCTGTTCATCCATGGCTGGGTCTACAACATCGAAACCAGCGAAATCAAAGCTTACGACGCGGATCAGGGATGCTTCCGACCGCTCGACGGCAGCCATCCGATTCCGGTGGCGACGCCCAAAGCGCGCTTCTGAATCCTCCTAAATATCCGTGTGGTCGGTCGCGTTTCGGCGGCCAGGCCTGGCCACGCCTGAAAAAAGCTTCGGGAGAATCATCATGCGTGCGGCTCAATTGAAAGCGGTGTTGCCACGGGAGCTGCTGGCTTCGGTGGTGGTGTTTCTGGTTGCCCTGCCATTGTGCATGGGCATTGCGATTGCTTCAGGGGTGCCGCCGGCCAAAGGGCTGATCACCGGGATCATCGGCGGGCTGGTGGTGGGCTGGCTGGCGGGGTCGCCGTTGCAGGTCAGCGGGCCGGCGGCGGGGCTGGCGGTGCTGGTGTTCGAACTGGTGCGCCAGCACGGGATCGAGATGCTCGGACCGATTTTGCTGCTGGCGGGTTTTCTGCAACTGGTGGCCGGACGTCTCAAGCTCGGCTGCTGGTTCCGGGTCACGGCGCCAGCGGTGGTGTACGGCATGCTCGCCGGGATTGGCGTGCTGATCGTGCTTTCACAGGTGCATGTGATGCTCGATGCAGCACCGAAACCCTCCGGGCTCGATAACCTCACAGCGTTTCCCGGGGCAGTGACGCAGGCCTTGCCGTCCTTTGGCTGGCAGGCCGGGTTGCTGGGGCTGTCGACCATTGCCGTGATGTGGCTGTGGGAGAAATTCCGGCCGCAGTCACTGCGCTTCATTCCCGGCGCGTTGCTCGGTGTCGGCTTGGCGACCGGTGCCAGTCTGTTGCTGGCGTTGCAGGTCAAACGGGTCGAAGTACCGGCGAACCTCGCCGAAGCCATCGACTGGCTGAAACCGGTGGACCTGCTGAGCCTGGCCGATCCGTCTGTGCTGATCGCCGCGTTTGCCGTGGCCTTCATCGCCAGCGCCGAAACCCTGCTGTCCGCCGCTGCGGTAGATCGCATGCACAGCGGCCCGCGTTCGGACTTCGACCGCGAACTGTCGGCGCAAGGGGTCGGCAACATGCTCTGCGGGCTGGTCGGCGCACTGCCGATGACCGGGGTGATCGTGCGCAGTTCGGCCAACGTCCAGGCCGGCGCGACCACGCGCTACTCGACGATTTTCCATGGCCTGTGGCTGCTGGCCTTCGTACTGTTGCTGTCGAGTCTGCTGCAAAGCATTCCGGTGGCGAGTCTGGCCGGGGTGCTGGTCTACACCGGTTTCAAACTGGTGGACCTGAAAGCCTTTCGCGGCCTGGGGCGTTATGGCCGGATGCCGATGTTCACCTACGCCGCAACGGCGCTGGCGATCATTTTCACCGACCTGTTGACCGGTGTGCTGATCGGTTTCGGCCTGACCCTGGTGAAACTGGCGTTCAAGGCTTCGCGGCTGAAGATCAGCCTGATCGATCTGCCGCAGGAGGGGGAAATGGAATTGCGGCTGGTGGGTGCGGCTACATTCCTCAAGGTGCCGGCGCTGACTCAGGTGCTGGGCAGTATTGCGCCGGGCACGACGGTACATGTGCCGCTCAATAATCTGAGCTACATCGACCACTCCTGTCTGGAACTGCTGGAAGAGTGGGGGCGGGCCAATGCGGCCAAGGGGTCGAAATTGTTGATCGAGTCGCGAGGATTGAAGCGCAGGCTTGAGGGACGGGTTCGCACCACTACCGGCATCGGTGCGGCAGGCTGAAAACACCTGGGGGAACAGAGCAATCTGTTCCCCCAATCGTTTGCGCAGAGATCAAGCCGCAGGCTGATCCAGCTCCAGGCCCACGCCCAGGCGGCGGCTCATGCACGGCCAGCGTTTCCACGCCGCACCGGTGTCCGGGCTGCTGAGTTTTTCGCGGTAGGCTTCCACCGACTCCAGTGCAAAGCTGTCGTCGTCGAGCATGCTGTCCACCGCGTGGTGCACCACTTCATCGAGTTGATTGGCAAATTCCTCACCGAGCAACTGGTGAGCAATCAGATTGGCGACCGTCATGTCCAGGGGGATCAGTGGCTGGCCGAAATGCTTGATGTACAGGTCGTTGACCTCTTCGACAAAGCGGTGGGCCAGATAGGCCTCGTCCAGCAGACTGTCCAGGCCGACCGGCGGCTGGAGAAAGTACTGCTCGGCGATTTTCAGCACCGGTTTGATCTGTGACTCGATTCCCGCTTCCCTGGCGACTTCATTGGCTGCATCCAGCAGGTCTGGCACTTCATCGATGTAGGCGGCGACAAAACGCGTCAGCACGCCGTTGGCGTCGGTTTCCGGCAACTGGATGGCCGGGTGCAGGTGTTGCAGTTGGTTTTCGAGCTGACGGGTCAGCTTTCCGGTTTCGATCTCGTGTTGTCGGGCTATGTGGATCTGCTCGCGCAATGCGGCGGTGTTCATGAAAACTCCAGGAAACAAGGCAATGAAATAGGGAAGACATAACTTAGCTGGCTTACGAAAAATGCTAAGACGCATTTGTCATAATTATTTCATCCTTGATACACCTGCGTTATATCGGTTTGCCACCACTCGTCTGCATCCTTCTCCATTCGTGCCGTGGAACGCAAGTGCCCACCGTTTCATCCGATTTACGCTCGCACATTGCATTTTTCAGCCGCTGTCTATACTCGCCATTGAATGGAGTTAGCTGATGACGCCCGACTGCACCCGCAGCAAGGCCCGGCAATTCAAGTTCGCAGTCTGATGCAGCCGCTCCCTTGCCGCAGGCGTTACGCCTCCGGGATAACAAGAACGATAAGGGGAACCCGCAATGATGCGACATCCACACGTCTGGATGGGCCTCCTGTTGTGGTCGATTTTCAGCCCGGCCAACGCGGCCTGGACTGTGAATATGGCGCCTGGAGCGACTGAAATCAGTCACGCAGTATTCGACCTGCACATGACCATTTTCTGGATCTGTGTGGTGATCGGGGTCATCGTCTTCGGCGCCATGTTCTGGTCGATGATGGTGCACCGCCGTTCTACCGGACAGGTCGCCGCAAAATTCCACGAAAGCACCACCGTCGAAATTCTCTGGACCGTCGTCCCGCTGCTGATCCTGATCGCGATGGCCGTTCCGGCGACTGCCACGCTGATTCGCATGTACGACACCAGTGAGCCGGATATCGATATCCAGATCACCGGTTACCAGTGGAAGTGGCACTACAAATACCTGGGCCAGGACGTCGAGTTCTTCAGCAACCTCGCCACGCCTGCCGAACAGATTCACAACAAGGAAGCCAAGGGCGAGCATTACCTGCTCGAGGTCGACAAGCCATTGGTGCTGCCGATCGGCGCCAAGGTGCGCTTTCTCGTCACCTCCGCCGACGTGATCCACTCCTGGTGGGTGCCGGCCTTCGCGGTCAAGCGCGATGCGATCCCCGGGTTCGTCAACGAAGCGTGGACGCGCATCGACAAGCCCGGCATCTACCGTGGCCAGTGCGCCGAGCTGTGCGGCAAGGATCACGGTTTCATGCCGATCGTGGTCGACGTCAAGGAGAAGGCCGACTACGAGAAATGGCTGGCCGACCGCAAGGCCGAAGCTGCGCAGCTCAAGGAGCTGACCAGCAAGGAGTGGACCCTCGACGAGCTCAAGGAGCGCGGCGACAAGATCTACCACACCACCTGCGTGGCCTGTCACCAGGCCGAAGGCCAGGGCCTGCCGCCGATGTTCCCGGCGCTCAAGGGCTCGCCGATTGCCACGGGGCCGAAAGCCGATCACCTGCACCGCGTGTACTTCGGCAAGCCGGGCACCGCCATGGCGGCCTTCGGCAAGCAACTCTCGGAAGTCGATATCGCAGCGGTCGTGACCTACGAACGTAACGCCTGGGGCAACAACAAGGGCGACATGGTCACGCCAAAAGAAGTGCTGGAGCTGAAACAGGCGGAAAGCAAATGAGCCGGTCTATTGCGTACTGCGTGAACCGGCCGGGGCAAGGCGCCCCGGCCTGCCAAGTCCACTCACTTGAAGGAGACCGGCCATGAGCGCTGTCATCGATGACCACGGTCACGCCGACCACGCCCACGGCCCCGCCAAAGGCCTGATGCGCTGGGTGCTGACCACCAACCACAAGGACATCGGCACGCTGTACCTGTGGTTTGCGTTCTGCATGTTCCTGCTCGGCGGCTCGTTCGCCATGGTGATCCGCGCCGAGCTGTTTCAGCCCGGTCTGCAGATCGTGGAACCGGCGTTCTTCAACCAGATGACCACCATGCATGGGCTGGTGATGGTGTTCGGTGCGGTGATGCCGGCGTTCGTCGGCCTCGCCAACTGGATGATCCCGCTGATGATCGGCGCGCCGGATATGGCCCTGCCACGGATGAACAACTTCAGTTTCTGGCTGCTGCCGGCGGCATTCCTGCTGCTGGTTTCGACCCTGTTCACCCCCGGTGGCGGGCCGAACTTCGGCTGGACGTTCTACGCGCCGCTGTCCACGACCTATGCGCCGGAAAGCGTGACCTACTTCATCTTCGCCATCCACTTGATGGGGATCAGCTCGATCATGGGCGCGATCAACGTGATCGCCACCATCCTCAACCTGCGCGCCCCCGGCATGACGTTGATGAAAATGCCGCTGTTCGTCTGGACTTGGCTGATCACTGCGTTCCTGCTGATCGCGGTGATGCCGGTGCTGGCCGGGTGCGTGACAATGATGCTGATGGACATCCACTTCGGCACCAGCTTCTTCAGTGCCGCCGGTGGCGGTGATCCGGTGCTGTTCCAGCACGTGTTCTGGTTCTTCGGCCACCCCGAGGTGTACATCATGATCCTGCCGGCCTTCGGTGCCGTCAGCCAGATCATCCCGACCTTCTCGCGCAAGCCGCTGTTCGGCTACACCTCGATGGTCTACGCCACGGCGAGCATCGCGTTCCTGTCGTTCATCGTCTGGGCGCACCACATGTTCGTGGTGGGCATTCCGCTGGTGGGCGAGTTGTTCTTCATGTACGCGACGATGCTCATCGCGGTGCCGACCGGGGTGAAGGTGTTCAACTGGGCCAGCACCATGTGGCAAGGCTCGCTGACCTTCGAGACACCGATGCTGTTTGCCGTGGCGTTCGTGATCCTGTTTTCCATCGGCGGTTTCTCCGGGCTGATGCTGGCCATCGCCCCGGCGGACTTCCAGTACCAGGACACCTACTTCGTGGTCGCGCACTTTCACTACGTGCTGGTGCCGGGAGCGATCTTCGGGATCTTCGCCTCCGCCTATTACTGGCTGCCGAAATGGACCGGCCACATGTACGACGAAACCCTGGGCAAGCTGCACTTCTGGCTGTCCTTCGTCGGCATGAACCTGACGTTCTTCCCGATGCACTTCGTGGGACTGGCGGGGATGCCCCGGCGGATTCCGGACTACAACCTGCAGTTCGCCGACTTCAACATGGTCTCGTCGATCGGCGCGTTCATGTTCGGCGCCACGCAGATCTTCTTCCTGTTCATCGTGATCAAGACCATCCGTGGCGGCGCGCCGGCACCGGCCAAACCGTGGGATGGCGCCGAAGGGCTGGAATGGAGCGTGCCGTCGCCGGCGCCGTATCACACCTTCACCACACCGCCGGAAGTGAAATGAACACTGATCGCCCTGTGGGAGCGAGCCTGCTCGCGAAGAACGATGACACGGTGTGCCTGAAAAATCGTGTTGCATGCTTCGCGAGCAGGCTCGCTCCCACACGGAATAACCGGGGAGACATGTCCCATGGCTGACTCGATCTCACTGAAGAAACTGGTGACCCGACTGCTCGGCGTGGTGGTGGCGATGTTCGTCTTCGGTTTTGCCTTGGTGCCGCTCTACGACGTGATGTGCAAGGCCTTCGGCATCAATGGCAAGACCGCCGGGCAGTACGAAGGCGAGCAGGTCGTGGATAAGTCGCGGCAGGTGCGGGTGCAGTTCCTGTCGACCAACAATATCGACATGCCGTGGGAGTTTTATCCCAAGCATGACGAACTCACAGCCAATCCCGGGGCGGTGAACGAGATGATCTTCGTCGCCCGCAATCCCACCGACAAACCGATGAGCGCCCAGGCCGTGCCGAGCATCGCTCCGAGTGAAGCGGCGGCGTATTTCCACAAGACCGAATGCTTTTGTTTTACCCAGCAGGTGCTGCAGCCCGGTCAGCAGATCGAGATGCCGGTGCGTTTCATCGTTGACCGCGACATGCCCAAGGACGTGAAGCACCTGACGCTGTCCTACACGCTGTTCGATATCACCGCCCGACATCCTCCGGTGGCTGCAAACACTGGCGGTTAAGCGTGCCCGATAAGGAGAACAATAAATGGCAACTCACGAGCACTATTACGTCCCGGCCCAGAGCAAGTGGCCGATCATCGCCACCTTCGGCATGGTCATCACCGTCTACGGCCTGGCCACCTGGTTCAACGATCTGAAAGCGGCGCGCCCGGAATCCCACGGGCCGTACATCTTTTTCGTCGGCGGACTGTTGCTGGCGTACATGCTGTTCGGCTGGTTCGGCGCGGTGATCAAGGAAAGCCGCGCCGGGTTGTACAGCCCGCAGCTGGATCGCTCGTTCCGCTGGGGCATGAGCTGGTTCATCTTCTCCGAGGTGATGTTCTTCATCGCCTTCTTCGGCGCGCTGTTCTACGTGCGGCACGTCTCCGGCCCGGCCTTGGGTGGCGAAGGCACAAAAGGCATTGCGCACATGCTCTGGCCGAACTTCCAGTTCACCTGGCCGCTGCTGCACACGCCGGATCCGAAACTGTTCCCGCCGCCCAGGGAGGTCATCAGCCCCTGGGGGCTGCCGTTGGTCAACACCATCCTGCTGGTGAGCTCCAGCGTGACCATCACCATCGCCCACCATGCCCTGAAGAAAGGCCACCGCGGCGCGCTGAAGCTCTGGCTGGCGATTACCGTACTGCTGGGCTGCGGCTTCCTCGCCCTGCAGGCCGAGGAGTACATGCACGCCTATCACGAACTGGGCCTGACCCTCGGTTCGGGGATCTATGGCGCGACGTTTTTCATGCTCACCGGGTTTCACGGCGCCCACGTGACCATCGGCACGATCATTCTGTTCGTGATGCTGATGCGGATCATGAAAGGCCACTTCGACAACGAGCACCAGTTCGGCTTCGAAGCCGCGAGCTGGTACTGGCACTTCGTCGATGTGGTGTGGATCGGTCTGTTCATCTTCGTTTACGTGCTCTGAAGGACAGAGCTACCAGGGCGCGTGCGACACCAGTTGGCCGCTGTAGAAACCCCAGGCAATCAAGCCGACGGTGCAAGCGGCCAATGCCACCCGAACACTCAAGGCGATGACCAGGCGATTCGAGCTGCTGTCGTCCTTGACCAGGAAAAACAGGCCGCTGAACAGGCTGATCACCGTGGCAATCAGCATCAGGACGATCGCTGCTTTGAGCATGGGAAGACTCCGGGGGTACAGGCGATGCAATCAAGTATAGCGGTCGCATTTACTGCTTTTCTGGCGCAGCCATGAAGCGCTTCCGGCCAGGCCTTGTGCCGACGCTGGTGGTCGCCTTGCTGCTGCCGCTGCTGATTTCGCTGGGCTTCTGGCAGCTGGGCCGGGGTGCGGAAAAAACCGCCCTGCTCGCCAGTTATGCCGAGCGTCGGGCCGCCGAACCGATGGCCAGCACCGAGTTGCTGCACAGCACCGATCCGGCCTTTCGCCGGGTGCATCTGCATGGCCGGTTCGATGCGGCGCACAGCCTGCTGCTGGATAACCGGCAGCGTGACGGCAAGGTCGGTGTCGAATTGCTGCAACCGTTTCAGGATCAGCGCACCGGCCTCTGGCTGCTGGTCAATCGCGGCTGGCTGCCATGGCCGGACCGCCGCGTAACCCCGCAATTCAACACACCGGCCGATGCCGTCAATGTCGACGCCTGGGTGTACGTCGCCCCTGGCGCGACCTTCCAGCTGCACGCCGACCCGGTCAGCAGCACCTGGCCGCAAACCGTCACCGCCGTCGAACCGGCCAAATTGTGGAAAACCCTCGAGCGCGACGGCTTCGCCTATGAGTTACGCGCCGAACCCGGCCCTGCCAGCTATCAGGCCGACTGGCCGGTGATCGCCATGGGCCCGGAAAAACATCTCGGTTATGCCGTGCAGTGGTTCGCCATGGCCACCGCCCTGTTCGGTCTCTACCTCTACCTCGGATTGCACAACGCGAAGGAGAAACACCATGGGAGCGGCCATGAATCCACCCAGCATGTCTGAAGTCAAAGTCCCGGCCGGTCGCCGCCGCGGGCGCATTCAACTGCTGCTGATCCTGCTTGGCGTGATCGGCCCGATGATCCTTGCCACCGGCATGTACAAGTTGCAGTTCTGGGTTCCTGACGGTCGCAGCTACCACGGCGAGCTGATCGGCAACGGCCAGAGCCGCGCCGATCTCGGTGTGACGGCTGACGAAACGCGCTGGCAGATGTTGGTGACCGCGCCGAAAGACTGCGCGGTGGACTGCCAGCAACTGGTGTATCTGGCGCGGCAGATCCAGATCGGCCTCGGCCGCGATGCCGGACGCGCCAGCCACGCACTTGCCGCCGCGCAACCGCTGAGCGCCGACTACCAGGCCAAACTCACTCGCGAATATCCGCAACTGCAACGTTATCCGCTGGACGCCGCCGCATTCAGCAAGGCGACCGGCGACAAAACCACGCCGCAGCTGTGGATCATCGACCCCCACGGCAATCTCGTGCTGCGTTACGACCCGAGTGTGAAGGGCAAGGATCTGCTCAACGACCTGCGTCACCTGCTGAAACTGTCGAACATCGGATAAGGGCATCGTCATGGCCAAACCTGGATTTCGCCTCGCGCTGTTTGCCACCCTGCTGGCACTGATCGTGGTGCTGCTTGGCGCCTACACCCGCCTGACCCACGCCGGGCTCGGCTGCCCGGACTGGCCCGGCTGCTACGGCTTCATCAGCGTGCCGAAAAGCGAAGCCCAGCTGGCCCATGCCGAACTGCATTACCCCGACTCACCTGTGGAGGCGCACAAAGGCTGGAACGAAATGATCCACCGCTATTTCGCCGGCACCCTCGGCCTGCTGATTTCGCTTCTGGCCGGGCGGGCGTGGGTCAATCGGCGGCATCCAGGGCAACCGCTGAAATTGCCGCTGTTCCTGCTGGCGGTGGTGTTCGCCCAAGCGGCGTTCGGCATGTGGACGGTGACGCTCAAGCTCTGGCCGCAAGTGGTGACCGGGCATTTGCTGGGTGGCTTCGCGACCTTGAGCCTGTTGTTTCTGCTGACCTTGAGGCTGTCCGGTGTGCTGCCGGCACTGACCGTGCCCAAACGTCTTCAATATTGGGCCACCGCCGGATTGTTGCTGGTGATCGGCCAGATCGCCCTGGGCGGCTGGGTCAGTTCCAACTATGCGGCGGTGGCCTGCATCGATTTCCCGACCTGCCATGGCCAATGGCTGCCGCCGGCGGATTTCGCCAACGGCTTTCACCTGACCCAACACATCGGCCCCAATTACCTCGGCGGGCAACTCGACAGTGACGCCCGCACGGCGATTCACCTGACCCACCGTATCGGCGCGTTGCTGGTGACGATGGTCCTGCTCGGGCTCGCGTGGCAATTGAAAGTGGTGGGCATGACGCGACTGGCCGGGCTGGTACTGGTCGCCCTCGCCGCACAGATCACCCTCGGTGTCAGCAACGTGCTGTTCCATTTGCCGCTGCCGGTGGCCGTGGCGCACAACGCCGGCGGCGCGGCGCTGCTGCTGACCATGGTGCTGGTCAATTATCACGCGCGGACCAGTCTGGTTCGGGTCAAGCAGCCGATGCTCGCGCGCTGGCATCTGAGCCCGCGCAAACACTCGGCAGCACCCATCACGATAAAAGGAGAAACGCCATGGCGGTTCTGATCGGCGAACGTCCCGGACAGGCGATCTGGCGTGATTACCTGGAGCTGACAAAACCGAAAGTCGTGGTGCTGATGCTCATCACCTCGCTGGTCGGCATGTTCCTTGCCACCCGCGCCGGCGTACCGTGGACGGTGCTGGTGTTCGGCAACCTGGGCATCGCGTTGTGCGCCGGGGGGGCGGCGGCGGTCAATCATGTGGTGGACCGGCGCATCGACGCCGTCATGGCACGCACCCACAAGCGGCCTATGGCCGAAGGCCGGGTTGCGCCCATAGCGGCACTGACCTTTGCGCTGGTGCTGGCACTGCTCGGCCAGGCCTTGCTGCTGACCTTCACCAACCCGCTGACCGCGTGGCTGACCCTGGCCTCGCTGCTTGGCTATGCGGTGATCTACACCGGTTTTCTCAAACGCGCGACGCCGCAGAACATCGTCATCGGCGGCCTCGCCGGCGCCGCCCCGCCGCTGCTCGGCTGGACCGCCGCCACCGGCCATATCGGCGCCGAGCCGCTGCTGCTGGTACTCATCATCTTCGCCTGGACCCCGCCGCACTTCTGGGCGCTGGCTATCCATCGCAAAGAGGAATACGCCAAGGCCGACATCCCGATGCTGCCGGTCACCCACGGCGAGCACTACACCAAGGTGCACATTCTGCTGTACACCTTCGCTCTGCTGGCGGTCAGCCTGTTGCCGTACGTGATCCACATGAGCGGCGCGCTGTACCTGATCTGCGCCCTCGGGCTGGGCGCAAGGTTTCTGCAATGGGCCGTGGTGCTGTACCGTGGCACTCGGCCGCACGCGGCGATCAACACCTTCAAGTACTCTATCTGGTACCTGTTTCTGCTGTTCATCGCCCTGCTCGTAGACCACTACTTACTGTTGAACCTATGACTCGAACCCAGAAAACCGTCTTCATCCTCGTGGCCGTGATCGCGCTGATCCTCGGCCTGACCGTCAACAAAGTGCTGAGCGGCAAGGGCCAGGGCGACCCGACGGCACTGATCGACGCCGGCATCATCCTGCTGCCGCAAAGCCGCAACCTGCCGGACGTGACGATGACCGATCAGGACGGCCAGCCGGTCACGGTCAACGAGCTGAAGGGCAAATGGAGCCTGTTGTTCTTCGGCTACACCTTCTGCCCGGACATCTGCCCGACCACACTCGCCCAACTGCGCCAGATCAAGAGCGAACTGCCGAAGGACGCTGTGGATAAACTGCAGATCGTGCTGGTCAGCGTCGACCCGAACCGCGACAACCCTGCGCAGTTGAAGCAGTACCTGGGCTACTTCGACAAGCAGTTCATCGGCCTGACGCCGAAGTCGATCGAGGAACTGCAGAAGGTGGCGAACGCGGTGAGCATTCCGTTCATTCCGGCGGATACCAGCAAACCGAACTACACGGTGGATCACAGCGGCAATCTGGCAGTGATCGGGCCTGATGGTACGCAGCGCGGTTTCATTCGGGCGCCGTTGAATAATGCCAAGCTGATTGCGCAGTTGCCGGTGATGTTGGACCGCAAGTAAAAACCCGGATCAAAAAAAACCGCAGCCTGAGCTGCGGTTTTTTTATGCCTGCAAGCCAGGATCAGAACGCCGGCAACACCGCGCCCTTGTACTTCTCGGTGATGAATTTCTTCACTTCCGGGCTGTGCAGGGCCTCAGCCAGTTTCTTCATGGCGTCGCTGTCCTTGTTGTCCGCACGGGACACCAGGATATTCACGTAAGGCGAGTCGTTGCCTTCGATGACCAGAGCATCCTTGGACGGATCGAGCTTGGCTTCCAGCGCGTAGTTGGTGTTGATCAGCGCCAGATCGACCTGAGTCAGCACGCGCGGGATGGTCGCGGCTTCCAGTTCGCGGATCTTCAGGTCTTTAGGGTTTTCGGCGATGTCCTTGACGGTCGACAGGATGTTTTTCGAATCCTTCAGCTTGATCACGCCCGCCTTGTCCAGCAGCAACAACGCACGGCCGCCGTTGGTGGCGTCGTTCGGGATGACCACGTTGGCGCCGCCTGGCAGGTCTTCGATTTTCTTGATCTTGCTCGAGTAAGCGCCCAGCGGCTCCAGATGTACGCCGGTCACGGCCACCAGGCTGGTGCCCTTGGCCTTGTTGAATTCATCGAGGTACGGCTGGTGCTGGAAGAAGTTGGCGTCCAGGCGTTTTTCGGCGACCTGCACGTTCGGCTGAATATAGTCGGTGAAAACCTTGACCTTCAGATCCACGCCTTCTTTCGCCAGGGCAGGCTTCACGAACTCGAGGATTTCCGCGTGCGGCACCGGGGTGGCGGCAACAGTCAGGGTTTCGTCGGCATGAGCCGAGAACGCTGCAACTGCAGCCAGAG
Organism: Pseudomonas sp. KCJK9016; assembly: GCF_046231795.1. Classification (NCBI taxonomy): domain Bacteria; kingdom Pseudomonadati; phylum Pseudomonadota; class Gammaproteobacteria; order Pseudomonadales; family Pseudomonadaceae; genus Pseudomonas; species Pseudomonas sp. KCJK9016. The sequence goes on from NZ_JBJJMM010000015.1 coordinate 46,918, forward strand.
CGACGATCAGTTTTTTCATTCAGCTAACTCCTTTTGAGGTGCCCGTGTGGCACCTGCCAGCGAATGGCCGGCTCATTTTTTGATTACCAAACCGGGTTATTTGCGCGAAAAATGCACGACCAGCCGATCGCCCACCATCTGCAGCACTTGCACCAGAATCAGCAGCAGCACCACGGTGACGATCATCACATCAGTCTGGAAACGCTGATAGCCGAAACGGATCGCCAGGTCACCCAGACCACCGGCGCCAACCACGCCCGCCATTGCGGTGTAGGAAACCAGTGTAATCGCCGTCACCGTAATCGCTGCGAAAATGCCCGGACGGGCCTCCGGCAACAAGGCGTTCATGATGATCTGGCGGGTAGTCGCACCCATCGACTGGGTCGCTTCGATGATGCCCCGATCGACTTCACGCAAAGCGGTTTCCACCAGACGCGCGAAGAACGGTGTCGCACCTACCACCAGCGGCGGAATCGCACCGGCCACACCCAGCGAGGTGCCGGTGATCAGCACGGTGAACGGGATCATCACGATCAACAGAATGATGAACGGCAGCGAACGCAGGATGTTCACCACCAGCGACAGCAAGGCGTATACACCTTTGGCTTCGAGCAATTGCCGCGGGCTGCAGAGGAACAGCAGCACACCCAACGGCAGGCCGAGCAGCACGGTGAACAGCAGCGAACCGCCGAGCATCATCATGGTGTCGCCGGTGGCCAGCCAGATTTCGTACCAGTCGATATTGGTGAAGAAACTCATCAGGTCTGCCATTAGCGCAACACCTCCATGTGAACGTCAGCGGCGGTGAAGCGGGCGAACGCCGCGTCCATGTCGCCACCGGTGACGGCGAGGGTCAATTGCCCGTAAGGAATGTCTTTGATGCGGTCGATACGACCGGCCAGGATGCTGTAGTCCACACCGGTTTCCCGGGCGACAGTACCGAGCAACGGAGCGTAGGTCGCGTCGCCCTGGAAGGTCAGACGCACGATGCGACCCGGCACGTGAGCGAAGTCATCGCGCTGCTCGCTTTCGTCAATCTGCTCGTCTTCCTGCACGAAACGCTTGGTAGTCGGGTGCTTCGGATGCAGGAACACTTCAGCCACCGAGCCCTGTTCGACGATCACGCCGGCATCCATCACTGCCACTTGATCGCAGACACGGCGGATCACATCCATCTCGTGGGTGATCAGCACGATGGTCAGTTTCAGCTCGCGGTTGATCTCGGCCAGCAGTTGCAGCACCGAGGCGGTGGTCTGCGGGTCGAGGGCGCTGGTGGCTTCGTCGCACAGCAGGATCTTCGGCTTGGTCGCCAGCGCACGGGCGATGCCCACACGCTGCTTCTGGCCGCCGGACAACTGCGCCGGATATTTCTTCGCGTGATCGGACAGGCCGACCCGCGCCAGCAATTCGGCCACACGCTGGTCGATCTCGGCACGGGACAGTTCACCGGCCAGGGTCAGCGGCAACGCGACGTTGTCGGCCACGGTCTTGGAGGCCAGCAAGTTGAAGTGCTGGAAGATCATTCCGACCTGCTGACGGAAACGGCGCAGGCCATTGGCGTCCAGCGCGGTGACTTCTTCGCCGTCGACGATGATCTTGCCGCCACTGGAATCTTCCAGGCGATTGATCAGACGCAGCAGGGTACTTTTTCCCGCGCCGGAATGGCCAATCAGGCCGAACACCTGACCGTTCTCGATGGAGAGGCTGGTCGGATGCAGCGCGGTGATGTCCTTACCGCCGACGCGGTAAGTCTTATGGACGTTTTGAAACTCGATCACGTAGCGAACCTTGTGGGGCGCGTTGGAAAAGGATCAGCGGTTAGCCGGGCGCGCATTTTAGCCTGTCCGTATAGAGGTTCTTAGCATTTATTTCGCAATTAACCTTCGATTTGGCAATAACAGGATCAAAGGTCATAAAAAAGGAACGCCCGAAACCCTCATCAGTCACTAGTTAAGCGACTTGAAACCCTGGGTGCCGTGCCCGGGAACCACTCGAGCGGCCCGGCGCAATGCCCGGGCATACAGGAGTTCACGACTGATGAGTACGAAAAAACCTGCCACTGACAAGAGCCAACTGGCCGGCACCGACACCCCGGATCGCGCCAACACCAACGCCAAACTCGACAGCCTGGAAAAATTTCGCTCCGACGCCACCGGCCAGGCCCTGCGCACCAATCAGGGCGTGAAGGTCGCGGACAACCAGAATACGCTCAAGGCCGGGCCGCGTGGGCCGTCACTGCTGGAAGACTTCATCATGCGTGAGAAGATCACGCACTTCGACCACGAGCGGATCCCGGAGCGCATCGTCCACGCCCGCGGTACCGGCGCCCATGGTTTCTTTCAAAGCTACGAGAACCATTCGGCGCTGACCAAGGCCGGGTTCCTGCGGGATCCGGGGAAGAAAACACCGGTTTTCGTACGTTTTTCCACGGTGCAGGGGCCACGCGGTTCCGGCGACACCGTGCGTGACGTGCGTGGTTTTGCCGTGAAGTTCTTCACCGACGAAGGCAACTTCGATCTGGTGGGCAACAACATGCCGGTGTTTTTCATTCAGGACGCGATCAAGTTTCCCGACTTTGTCCACGCTGTAAAACCCGAACCGCACAACGAAATACCGACCGGCGGCTCGGCCCACGACACCTTCTGGGATTTCGTGTCGCTGGTACCGGAATCGGCGCACATGGTCATCTGGGCCATGTCCGACCGGGCCATCCCGAAAAGCCTGCGCAGCATGCAGGGCTTCGGTGTGCACACCTTCCGGCTGATCAACGCCGAGGGTAAATCGCGCTTCGTGAAGTTCCACTGGCGCCCCACCGCCGGTACCTGTTCGCTGGTGTGGGACGAAGCGCAGAAACTGGCCGGTAAAGATACCGACTACCACCGACGCGATCTCTGGGAGGCCATCGAGACCGGGGACTACCCGGAATGGGAACTCGGCGTACAGGTCATTGAGGAAGAAAACGAGCACGACTTCGATTTCGACATTCTCGACCCGACCAAACTGATTCCCGAGGAAATCGTCCCGATCACACCGCTGGGCAAAATGACCCTCAACCGCAACCCGGACAACTTCTTCGCCGAAACCGAGCAGGTCGCGTTCTGCCCTGGCCATATCGTCCCCGGGATCGACTTCTCCAATGACCCGCTGCTGCAAGGCCGGCTGTTTTCCTACACGGACACGCAGATCAGCCGACTCGGCGGGCCGAATTTTCATGAGCTGCCGATCAATCGCCCGGTCGCGCCATTCCACAATGGCCAGCGCGATGCCCAGCACCGCACGGTGATTGACAAGGGCCGCGCGTCCTACGAGCCAAACTCGATCGATGGCGGCTGGCCGAAAGAAACCCCGCCGGCTGCGCAGGACGGCGGTTTCGAGAGCTACGCAGAGCGCATCGACGCCAACAAGATCCGCCAGCGCAGCGAATCGTTCAGCGATCACTTTTCCCAGGCACGACTGTTCTTCAAAAGCATGAGCAAGCACGAGCAAGAGCACATCATTTCGGCGTACAGCTTCGAACTGGGCAAGGTTGAACGGGAGCACATCCGGGCCCGAGAAGTGAACGAGATTCTGGCCAACATCGATCTGGAACTGGCGCGTCGGGTAGCGGTGAACCTCGGTTTGCCGGCCCCTACCCAAGGCACGGTCGAGGTGCGCAAGACCTCACTGGATCACTCGCCGGCGCTGAGTCAGGCCAACCTGTTGCCCGAGAACATCAAGACCCGAAAAGTCGCCATTCTGGCGGCCAACGGCGTCGATGGTGCGGCGATTGAGGCAATGAAGAAGGCTTTGGCCGCAGAGGGTGCACACGCCAAATTGCTCGGCCCGACCTCGGCGCCGGTGAAGACGGCGGATGGCAAAAGCCTGGCGGTGGATGCGTCGATGGAAGGTATGCCTTCAGTGGTGTTCGACGCGGTATTCGTGCCGGGCGGCGCGGCGTCGGTCAAAGCATTGACTGGAGACGGCGTGGCCTTGCACTACCTGCTCGAGGCTTACAAACACTTGAAGGCGATCGCGCTGCATGGCGAGGCGAAACAATTGCTGGATGTGTTGAAGCTGGAGGCGGATGCCGGGTTGATAGAAGGTGCAGATGTGAAAGCGTTGACCAAGCCGTTCTTTGCGGCGATCGGGCAGCATCGGGTTTGGGATCGGGAGGCGAAGGCCAAGGCAATTCCGGCCTGAAAAAAACCGCAGCCTGCGAAAAGCAGGCTGCGGTCAATTCAAGGTTTGCGCGGGCTCAGAACCATCTGTGCCGGGACCGTGCGCAAAATCTGCTTCTCGATCTGCAGATCGAAATCCGGATCAAGCTTCTTCACACGCTTGGTGATCAGTGTCGCCAGCCATGGATAATCGTTGGTGCGCGGCGCCTGAATGCTCACCGCACAATCGTAATTCACCACATCGGCGGCAATCGCGTCGAGTTGACGGCGGAGTTTGCGGCTGTCGGTGATATTCAACGCGACCGTGGTGCTTTCGGCGGTCAGATCGATCACCTTCGCTTTCGGCTTGGCCTCGGCGGCCTGAAGTGCCGCTTCGGCTTTCTCCAGCTCAGCCTTGCGGGCTTCAGTGATCGCACCATTGACGCCGCCAGTCAGCGCAGGGGCCTTGGGCATCAGCGCGCGGGCACGACTCAAGGCGGTCGCCGCAGCATTCACATCGCCTTTTTGCAGGACGATCTGGCTGCGGCGCAAATAAGCTTCGGCCAACTGGCGCTGGTACTGCTCAAGGGATGGATCGTTGGGCGTTTCGGCCTGCAACGCTGCCAACTGGTCCTCGGCGGTGGCCAGTTCGCTGCTGGCCAGGCTTTGCTCCAGCTGTGCGATGGCCGTGGCTCGTGCATCGGGGACTTCGGCCACCGGCGGCGAGCTTTGGCAGGCGCCCAGCAGCACTGAAAATGCGACAAGGAGCAGATAACGGGAGGCGAACGGCTTCATTCCTGCGACTCTCTATTTGCGCAAAAAACGAGCAAGTCTACACCCCTCGACGGGGCAGAACAAAACTCAGCAGAAACAGTGCGGCCGCCGTCACAACGATTGACGGGCCGGCCGGGGTGTCCTTGAACCAGGACAGCGCCAGCCCGCCACACACGGCGAGCATGCCCAGCAGGCTCGCGCCCAGCGCCATCTGCTCCGGCGAACGGGCGTGACGTTGTGCCGCAGCTGCCGGGATGATCAACAGCGACGTAATCAACAACACACCGACGATTTTCATCGCCACGGCGATCACCACCGCGATCAGCAGCATCAACGCCATACGCAGACCGGCCACCGGCAGGCCTTCGACCCTGGCCAGCTCTTCGTGCACGGTGATGGCCAGCAGCGGTCGCCACAGCGTGACCAACAGCACCAGCACCGCCGCACTGCCGCCAAGGATCCAGGCAAGGTCAGTCGGGCTGATCGCCAGCAGGTCGCCGAACAGATAGGCCATCAGGTCGATCCGCACCTCATGCATGAAGCTTAGTACCACCAGGCCGAGCGAGAGCGTGCTCGGTGCAAGAATGCCCAACAACGTGTCGGATGCCAGCGGCTGGCGTTGTTGCAGCGTCACCAGCAGCACCGCCAGCAGCAGGCAGCCCACGGTGACCGCGACGGTCGGGCTGACATCCAGCAAAAACCCCAGCGCTACGCCGAGCAGCGCGGCGTGGGAGAGGGTATCGCCGAAATAGGCCATGCGCCGCCAGACCACAAACGAGCCCAGCGGCCCCGCAACCACCGCCAGCGCCAGGCCTGCAAGCAGGGCGTAGAACAGAAAATCAGCCATGCTTGCAGCTATCTCCGTGAACGTGAGGTTGGCCTTTCACAGGCCCTTTGACCACGGAACCGTGCAGGTCGTGGGCGTGGTCGTGATGGTGGTGATAGACCGCCAGGCTTGGCGCATGATTGCCGAACAGCTCGACGAAAGCCGGGTCGCCGCTGACCTGCTCGGGATGTCCGGAGCAGCAGACGTGACGGTTGAGGCACACGACCTGGTCGGTGGTACTCATCACCAGATGCAGGTCGTGGGACACCATCAGCACCCCGCAACCATGGCGATCGCGCAGGCGAGTGATCAGGCTGTACAGCTCGGCCTGGCCCGCCACGTCGACGCCCTGCACCGGTTCGTCGAGTACCAGCAGTTCCGGTTCGCGCAGCAGTGCCCGGGCCAGCAGCACGCGCTGCATTTCACCGCCGGACACGCTCTGCACCGGGCTGTCGATGACGTGCTCGGCGCCCACGTCCTTCAGCGCCGCCAACGCTCGCGGACGATCGACGCCCGGCACCAGCCGCAGAAAGCGCAGGACTGACAGCGGCAGGGTCGGATCAACGTGAAGTTTTTGCGGCATGTAGCCGACGCGCAGTTTCGGCTTGCGCCAGACGCTGCCGCTGTCGGGCTTCAGCAGCCCGAGCACGGCACGTACCAGCGTGGTCTTGCCGGCACCGTTGGGGCCGATCAGGGTGACGATCTGCCCCGGCTCGACGCTCAGGTGAATGTTGTCCAGCACGTTCTGCCCGGCAAACCGGACAGCCACCTGCTCCAGACGGATCAACGCATCGCTCATCAAGCCCCCCGGCAACCAGAGCAGAGACCCACCACTTCGACGGTCTGGGCTTCGACGATGAAGCCGACGTCACTGGCGCTGTGGACGATGGCGTCACTGATGGTTTTTTGCTCAAGTTCGATGGCCGCGTGGCACTCGCGGCAGATCAGGAACTGGCCCTGATGCGAATGCTTTGGATGAACGCAACCGACGAAGGCATTCAGCGAAGCGATGCGGTGCACCAGGCCGTTTTCCAGCAGGAAATCCAGCGCACGGTACACGGTCGGCGGCGCGGCGCGACGACCGTCCTGCTCGCTGAGCACAGCCAGGATGTCGTAGGCACCCAGCGGTTTGTGGCTCTGCCACACCAGCTCCAGCACCCGCCGACGCAATGCGGTCAGGCGCAGGCCTTTCTGTGCACACAAGGCATCGGCCTCGGACAGGGCGCTGTGGACGCAATGAGAATGGTCGTGGGGACGGCTGGCAATCGGTGTAATAGGCATGAGCGGCGACGAGTTTTGTTAGAGACGTTATTATGTTACCCGTTCTCGCCTCCTTGAGTGGTCATCGTGTCCCGACTTTTTTCTGTTTTTGTGGCCTTTGTCGCCAGTTTTCTGCTGATCGGTTCGGCTCAGGCCGAAGTCAGAGTCCTCACCAGCATCAAGCCGCTGCAATTGATTGCCGCTGCGGTGCAGGACGGTGTGGCGATTCCGGAAGTGCTGCTGCCGCCGGGGGCTTCGCCGCATAACTATGCGTTGCGCCCGTCCGACGTGCGCAAAGTGCAATCGGTGGATCTGCTGTACTGGATCGGCCCGGACATGGAAGGTTTCCTGCCCAGGGTACTGAACGGTCGTACGCTGCCGAGCGTCGCCGTGCAGGATCTGCCGGGCATGAAGCTGCGCCGCTTCGCCGAAGACAGCCACTCCCACGCCGAAGACGCCGATGAGCATGACCACGACCATCGTCCCGGCACGCTCGATGCGCATTTGTGGCTATCGCCAGTGAACGCGCGAGTGATAGCCAACAAAATGGCCGCTGACCTGAGCGTCGCCGACCCGGCCAATGCCGAGCGCTATCAGAGCAACGCCAAAGCGTTTGACGAACGTCTCGATGCACTGGACCAGCGTTTGAAGAAACGCCTGGCGAGCGTTGAAGGAAAACCCTACTTCGTCTTCCATGAAGCCTTCGACTACTTCGAAGATGCCTACGGCTTGAAACACACTGGCGTGTTCAGCGTTGCCGCAGAAGTACAGCCGGGCGCTCAGCATGTGGCGGCAATGCGCGCGCGGTTACAGGAAGTCGGCAAGACGTGCGTATTCAGTGAACCGCCACTGCGTCCGCGTCTGGCCGAGACCCTGGTGGCGGGCCTGCCGGTGAAGCTGGCGGAGCTGGATGCGTTGGGCGGATACACACCAGCGACGGCTCAGGGTTATGAGCAAGTGCTGGAGAAACTGGGGAATGACCTGGCGGGTTGCCTGGAGTCGCTGTAAACACGGGCATCAGTATTGCCCCATTCGCGAGCAGGCTCGCTCCCACATCAGATTTGTAATCGACACAAAACCAATGTGGGAGCGAGCCTGCTCGCGAAGCTTTTAAAGGGCGAAAGGCAAAGGTAAGTGGACCTGCTGACGCTGCGCCAGCCGCTGCTCGAACTCTTTCGGATCGTGAATCAGCACGTCCTGCCCGGCGAACGATTCCGCCGCGATCAACCGCGACAGCCAGAACCGCACACACGCCACTCGCAGCATGGTTGGCCACAATTCGGCTTCGGCCGCCGTAAATGGACGCAGTGCCGCATAGGCGCCCAGAAAGGCCCGCGCACGTGGGCCGTCGATCAGACCGTCATCGTCCGAACACCAGTCGTTCAAGGCAATCGCCACGTCGTAGAGCATCGGCCCGGAACAGGCGTTGTAGAAGTCGATCAGCCCGGTCAGATGCGTACCTTCGAACATCGCGTTGTCACGAAACAGGTCGGCGTGGATGTTTGCCCGAGGCAGGGCGAGAATTTTCTCTTTCTGTTGGGTGATTTCGTCCAGCGCGCTCTGCAGCAGCGCACGCGGTTCGTCGTCGAGGTGCGAGAGAAACTGCGTACCCTCCTCCAGCATCCAGTCCAGGCCACGATCGGTCTTGCGCTTGATCATGCTGTCGCCCTGGGTTGCGAGGTGCAGATGGGCCTGCAAATCACCGACCTGTGCGCAATGCTGGGCGTTGGCCTGCTTGATGTGCTTGCCGGCCAGGCGCGGTTGCAGCAGCGCCGGCTTGCCTTTCAATTCGCGCAGGGCCACACCGTCGGTGGTACGCAGTGCGTAGGGCACCGGAAGGTCGGCTTCGTGCAGAACGTCGAGCAGGTCGATGAAAAACGGCATTTCCTGCACCGGGCCGCGCTCGACCAGGGTCAGGACGAACTCGCCCTTTTCCATGCTGATGAAAAAGTTGGTGTTTTCACTGCCGGCGGCGATCCCCTGGAAATCGAGCAGACGGCCGAGCCCGTAAGGGGCGAGAAAGGTTTCCAGCTCGGGCCGAGCCAGGGGGGTGAACACAGACATGGTTGAAAACTGCTCAGTTCTGGCGCCGCCATCGAGCCGGCGCCGGTTGAAATTAAGAAACTACTTCCACTCGAAAATCTTCCACGCGGGGATCAGCATATCCGGCTGGTCCGAGCGGATGAAGTTTGCATCAGTACCGTCCGCGCGCACCAGAAAATAGGGCGGAAAACCCTTCTGAGTCACCTTGATCGCGTACAGGAAACCGTTCTGCCGGTACTCCTGGATGGTTTTGTCACCCTCGGTGCGGATAGTGACTTCCGGCTCCGCGGACGGCGCATCATCCGCCGCGATCGCAGGCAACGGTGAGACAGCAATCAGACTGACCAGCAGCAAGCGATTTAACGTACGCATGATAACCTTGTCCCTTTGTCGTCAACGGTCCCGCTATTCTAGCGCCGGACCCGCCGAAAAGGTTGATCCTGCTCATGAGCCAAGCCCCCCTCGTCCTGGTGGACGGTTCGTCCTACCTGTACCGCGCCTTTCACGCGCTGCCACCGCTGACCACCTCCAAAGGCATGCCGACCGGTGCGGTCAAGGGCGTGCTGAACATGCTCAAAAGCCTGCGCAAGCAGTATCCGGACAGCCCGTTTGCCGTGGTGTTCGACGCCAAGGGCGGGACATTTCGCGATGAGATGTATGCCGAATACAAGGCCAACCGCCCGAGCATGCCAGACGACATGCGTGTGCAGATCGAGCCGCTGCACCAGAGCGTAAAGGCGCTGGGCTTTCCGCTGCTGTGCGTCGACGGCGTCGAGGCCGATGACGTGATCGGCACCCTGGCCCGCAGCAGCGCAGCCGCCGAGCGCCCGGTGATCATCTCCACCGGCGACAAGGACATGGCGCAACTGGTCGACGGGCACATTACCTTGGTCAACACCATGTCCGGTAGTTCGATGGACGTGGAGGGCGTGAAGGAGAAATTCGGCGTCGCTCCGGAGCAGATCATCGATTATCTGGCCCTGATGGGCGACTCTTCCGACAATATCCCCGGCGTTCCCGGCATCGGCCCGAAAACCGCTTCCGGCCTGCTGGTCGGTGTCAACGGTGGCCTCACCGAGCTCTACGCGCAGCTCGATATCGTGCCGACCCTGCCGATCCGCGGCGCCAAGACCCTGCCGGCCAAGCTCGAAGAACACAAGGAGATGGCATTCCTCTCCTATCAACTGGCGACCATCAAGGTCGACGTACCTCTGGATATCAGCCTCGACGACCTGCAGATGGGCCCGGAAGACCCGGCCAAGCTCTACGAGCTTTTCACCCTGCTGGAGTTCAAGAGCTGGATCAACGATCTGGAACGCGACGCCAAACGCCAGGAACTGAGCAGCGCCGCCGCCCCCGAGCCGGTCGTCGATCTGTTCAGCGCCCCGGAAACCGAAGCCCCAGCCGCCAGCACTGAAAACCGGTACGAAACCATCCTCGACCAGGCCCGCTTTGACGTCTGGCTGGAAAAACTGAAGAAAGCCGAGCTGTTTGCCTTCGACACTGAAACCACCGGGGTCGATGCTCAGCAGGCGCAACTGGTCGGTTTGTCGTTTGCGGTGCAGGCCAATGAAGCGGCCTACATCCCGCTGACGCATTCCTATATCGGCGTGCCGGAGCAACTGGATCGCGACACGGTGTTGCGCGCGCTCAAGCCAATCCTCGAAGACCCGGACAAGCTCAAGGTCGGCCAGCACGCCAAGTTCGACATGAACATCCTGGCCAACTGCGCCATCGGTGGCGATCAGAATGAAGGCATCACCGTGCGCGGCATCGCCTTCGACACGATGCTTGAGTCCTACGTGCTCAACTCCACAGCGACCCGTCACGACATGGACAGCCTGGCGCAGAAGTATCTGGATCACACCACCGTGAGCTTCCAGGACATCGCCGGCAAAGGCGCCAAACAACTGACCTTCGACCAGATCGCTCTAGAACAGGCCGGGCCTTATGCCGCCGAAGATGCTGACGTGACCCTGCGCCTGCACCAGACGCTGTTCGAAAAACTCAGCGCCATTCCGAGCCTGGCCAGCGTGCTGACCGACATCGAGATCCCGCTGGTGCCGGTGCTGGCCCGCATCGAGCGTCAGGGTGCGTTCGTCGATGCCGCACTGCTGGGCGTGCAGAGCATTGAGCTGGGCGACAAGATGGTCGCGCTGGAGCGTGAAGCGTTTGAAATCGCCGGAGAAGAGTTCAACCTGGGCTCGCCCAAGCAACTGGGCGTGATCCTCTACGAAAAGCTCGGCCTGCCGGTACTGAAGAAAACCGCCAAGGGCCAGCCGTCCACCGCCGAAGAGGTGCTGGCGAAGCTGGCCGAAGACGATCACCGCCTGCCAAAAGTGCTGATGGAACACCGTTCCATGAGCAAGTTGAAAAGCACCTACACCGATCGTCTGCCGGAGCAGATCAACCCGCGCACCGGACGTATACACACCTCGTATCATCAGGCTGTGGCATCGACTGGTCGCCTGTCGTCGAGCGATCCGAACCTGCAGAACATTCCGGTTCGCACCGCCGAGGGCCGACGCATTCGTCAGGCGTTTGTCGCGCCGAAAGGCTACAAACTGCTGGCGGCGGACTACTCGCAGATCGAACTGCGGATCATGGCGCACCTGTCCCGCGACGAAGGCCTGATGAACGCCTTCCGCAACAACCTGGACGTGCACACCGCAACGGCAGCCGAAGTGTTCAAGGTCGAGCTGGGCGAAGTGACCTCCGACCAGCGCCGCAGCGCCAAGGCGATCAACTTCGGTCTGATCTACGGCATGGGCGCACAGAAGCTGGGCAAGGACATCGGCGTCGACACCAAGACCGCCAAGGCCTATATCGACACCTACTTCGCGCGTTACCCGGGCGTTCGCGAATATATGGACCGCACTCGCGCCCAGGCAGCGGATCAGGGCTATGTGGAAACGATCTTCGGCCGTCGTCTGTACCTGCCGGACATCAACTCCAACAAGCCGCAGGAGCGCGCCGCTGCCGAACGCACGGCGATCAACGCGCCGATGCAGGGCACCGCAGCAGACATCATCAAGAAAGCCATGGTGGCGGTGGACAACTGGCTGAGCGCTTCGGGGCTGGACGCCAAAGTCATCCTGCAGGTGCATGACGAACTGGTGCTGGAAGTTCGGGAGGATCTGGTGGATCAGGTTCGCGACGAAATTCGCCTCCACATGAGCGAAGCGGCGAAGCTGGATGTGCCATTGCTGGTGGAAGTGGGCGTCGGCAACAACTGGGACGAGGCGCACTGAGGCCTCTGGGCCGTGGTTTTGCCGCGACAGGGCGTCGCGGCAAGGTCATCGACAGGGCTTAGCGCTGATCGTTCTTGAGCTTATTCCAAATTTTTTTGAAAAGAATCTGAACTAATCTTGCGACAGGCCACTCAGAGATACTGAATGGCTGGTGAAGCCCTTCGATGCTCCTATGTTGTGTTAAGTGTTGGCAGATATCTGAACCCCGCCCTAGCGGTTCGGAACTTGAACCCCGGAACTTCTCCCTCCCCATATGAAGTCCGGGGCTTTTTTTGCCTCAAAACTGGCTGTGGCGCCGCCAGACTGCGTTAAAAGCATCGCTAAAAATGCTCATTTAGGTCCCCTAAAGTCGAGCGCGACCCCGGCCGTTTTAGCAATGCTTTTGCCTTGCCTGACAGCACCACAGACAGTTTTGAAATCCCCTTACTCTGCCGCCGCTTCCGCTCCCTTATCCGCCAGTTCCATCCAGCCCGCCAGTCTGGTGTAGGCCTCCTCCAGACCCATGCGCTTTGGCGCGGAGAACAGCTGGATCGTCACCAGGTCGCCCCAGCCCTTGCGGATTTCCGACTGCACTTTGAGCAGCGTGTTCTTGGCTGCGCCGTAGGTCAGCTTGTCGGCCTTGGTCAGCAGGATGTGCATCGGCATGCCGGCGGCAACGGCCCAGTCGAGCATCAACTGGTCGAAGTCGGTCATCGGGTGGCGGATATCCATCAGCAGAATCACCCCCTTCAAACTCTCGCGCCCGCCCAGATAGGCTTCAAGGTGACGCTGCCAGTGTTGCTTGAGCGGGATCGGTACTTTTGCATAACCGTAGCCGGGCAGGTCGACCAGACGCCGTTCATCGTCTAGCTTGAAGAAGTTCAACAGCTGTGTGCGACCCGGGGTCTTCGAGGTCCGCGCCAGACTGGCGTGAGTCAGGGTGTTCAGCGCGCTGGATTTACCGGCGTTGGAACGACCGGCGAACGCCACTTCGAAGCCTTCGTCGTCGGGGCACTGATCGACCTTGGCGGCACTGAGCATGAACGTGGACTGTTGGCACAGGCCGAGGATGGGATTCTTGAGTTGCATGGGATTTCCGATGTGGGCGGCGCCAGGATTGGGCGCGGAACGCGGTGTCGCTTCCGTTTCAGTGACGCCAGTATATAATGCCGCAGATTTTGTGTGTGCTTTGTCCCGGCGAAGGATGAAGCTCACGAGAGCGACAGACTTTGATTGCGCAACAGAACGCAGATCGCTCTCAACCCTGAAAAGGTCGTTTTATGACGAAATGGCTGCTGGCTGCCGGAGTTCTGATGCCGCTTTGCGGCGCACAGGCTACACAGGATCCGGAAGCCGTGTACAACCGTGTTTGTGGTGCCTGTCATTCCGGCCAGCTACCCATGGCGCCCGAAAGAGGCGATCAGGCAGCCTGGACGCCGAGGTTGGCGAAAGGCATGGGGACGCTGGTGCAACACGTGACCCAGGGTTTCAAGGCGATGCCGCCGCGTGGTTTGTGCATGGACTGCAGTGCCGAGGATTACCAGGCCATCATCCTCTGGATGAGCGAGAGTAAACCCGGTCCATAACTCTTAACCCTTAGCCGTAGTTGGATTAGCTGATGAACAAACTGATCGTGAGTCTGCTGTTGACCGTGGGAATCTCAGGTTTCGCCCATGCTGCAGGCGATGCCGCCGCAGGCCAGGCGAAAGCGGCCGTATGCGGGGCCTGCCATGGCCCGGATGGCAACAGCATGGCGCCAAACTTTCCAAAACTGGCCGGTCAGGGTGAACGCTACCTGACCAAGCAACTGCATGACATCAAGTCGGGCAAACGCACCGTTCTGGAAATGACCGGGCTGCTGACCAACCTGAGCGATCAGGACCTTTCTGACATCGCCGCCTATTTCGCCAGCCAGAAAGGCAGCGTCGGCGCCGCCGACCCGAAAATCGTCGCTCGCGGTGAAGCCCTGTTCCGTGGCGGCAACCTGGAAAAAGGCCTGCCGGCCTGCACCGGTTGCCATTCGCCGAACGGCGCGGGCAACGCTGCCGCCGGCTTCCCGCATCTGGGTGGCCAGCACGCTCAATACATTGCCAAGCAGCTGACCGATTTCCGCAAGGAAGAAGCCGGTCGCAACAACGACGGCGATGCCATGACCATGCGCACCATCGCTCGCAAACTGAGCGATGAGGACATCGCGGCAGTCTCCAGCTACATTCAAGGGCTGCACTGAGGACCGGCCTGCGATGGTGATTCGAGCGTTGCGTGTGAAGGACAACTCCCGCCACGTTAACGCTCGATTAATCCGTTGCAGCAAGTATAAAAAGGGTGGCTTTGGCCGCCCTTTTTTGTGGCCGCTGCCGTTACACTACAGAACTCATGCCCGCCAGGATCTGTCTGAAAACAGGTCGCGCGAGGCGACCCAATTTGCCCAGGAGTAAAGCATGCGTAATCTGATCATCAGCGCCGCCCTCGTCGCTGCCAGCCTGTTCGGCGTGACGGCCCAGGCCGCCGAAGCACCTGCCGCCCCTTACGTCGAACTGAGCAACCCGGTACCGGTTGCCGTGCCTGGCAAGATCGAGGTGGTGGAGCTGTTCTGGTACGGCTGCCCGCACTGCTACGCTTTCGAGCCGGTGATCAATCCATGGGTCGAGAAACTGCCTTCCGACGTCAATTTCGTTCGCATCCCGGCCATGTTCGGCGGCCCCTGGGACGCCCACGGTCAGATGTTCCTGACCCTGGAAGCCATGGGCGTCGAGCACAACGTGCACGCTGCGGTGTTCAACGCGATCCAGAAAGAACACAAGAAACTGACCGACAAGAACGACATGGCTGACTTCCTCGCCACTCAAGGCGTGGACAAGGACAAGTTCCTGGCCACTTTCGACTCTTTCGCCATCAAGGGCCAGATCGTCAAGGCTCGCGAACTGGCCAAGAAATATGAAATCTCCGGCGTTCCAACCATGATCGTCAACGGTAAATATCGCTTTGACATCGGCTCTGCCGGTGGTGCCGAAGAAGCTCTGAAACTGGCTGACCAACTGGTCGCCAAAGAGCGAGCGGCCAACAAGGCAGCCGCCAACTAAGCGCGGCAATCGCCATGCGCCGCTGGGGAACCGAACGACTCGTCGGCCTGCATGATCCGCAGGTCAACGAGCACCACCTGGAATCCACGGGCCTGCCCGCAGACAGCCGTTTGCGTTTGCTCAGCTTCAATATCCAGGTCGGCATCAGTACCGAACGTTATCGGCACTACCTGACCCGCAGTTGGCAGCATCTGCTGCCGCATCCCGGGCGCTCCGGCAATCTGCAGAAGATCGGCAATCTGCTCGGCGACTTCGATCTGGTCGCCCTGCAGGAAGTCGATGGCGGCAGCCTGCGTTCAGGCTACGTCAATCAGGTCGAACACCTGGCTCATCTCGGCGCTTTCCCCTACTGGTATCAACAGCTCAATCGCAACCTCGGCCGACTGGCCCAGCACAGCAACGGCGTGCTCAGTCGCCTGCGCCCGTGGGCGATCGAGGACCATCCGCTGCCGGGACCAAAGGGTCGCGGAGCGATACTGGTACGCTTCGGCGAAGGTCCCGACGCGCTGGTGGTGGTGATGATGCACCTGGCGCTTGGCGCCCGGGTACGCACCATGCAATTGGCCTACATCCGCGAATTGATCGGTGGCTACCAGCATCAGGTGCTGATGGGTGACATGAACACCCACGCCAACGACCTGCTGCAACACTCACCGTTGCGCGACCTCGGGCTGCTGGCCCCGCAACTCGAAGCGACATTCCCCAGCTGGCGCCCCCAGCGCTGTCTGGACCATATTCTGCTCAGCCCGACCCTGACCCTGGAAAAAGTCGAAGTGCTGGCCCAACCGATTTCCGATCACCTGCCCGTCGCGGTAGAGATTCGTCTGCCGGGTTCGCTCACGGCCGATGCCTTGCCCGCGTTGAGTCCTGCCCCTCGCGGAACGCCTGAATGAGCGACGAAGCCCAGCGCTGGAAAGAAAAATACCTCAAGAGCATCGAACAACAGGAAAAGCTGGAACGTCGATGGGACGCCCGGCTCGACCTGCTGCGCCGCGGCCTGGTGCGCAGCACCCTGGCGGCGGAAGGCACCGACCGTGTGGTCGATCAATACATGAAAGAAATGCGTGACGTGATACGCACCGACGACATGGATGCCGGCCTCGCCGCCCTGTTGCCGCGTCTGGAAAAAGCCGTGCTCGATTCCGAGCAACGTCGTGAAACCCGCATCGAACAGGTCAGCACCGCGCTCAACGCGCTGGTCACCCAGCTGCAGTCGTTGCCGCTGCCCCGGGAAGTTGCTCAGCCGCTGAAGAAATTCGCCAAGCAACTCGACGGACGAGTCAGTCAGGCCCGGGAAATGCCGCTGCTGCTCAGCGAACTCAGCGGCTTGCAGGGCAAGGCCTTGAGCCAGTTGGAGACGCCGGCTGAACCGGTACGCCCCGGCTTGTTGCAGCGTCTGTTCGGCAGTCGTGACAGTGAAGAAACACCTGCGCCTGTGGCTCAACCTGCCGGAGCGGCTCCGGATGTTCAACCTGTGCAGTCACCCGCCGCTGCGCCTGAAGCAATGCCAATGCACGAAGCGCCTGTCGTCTCTGCCGAGCCTGTTGCTGTTGCTGCCGCCACCCCGCCGCAAGCTTGCGCACCAACGCCCGAGCATGCGGCGGAGCCAGAGCCGGATGTGGTCGCCTTCGAGCCGGTCAGAATCGTTCCCGAAGTCGTCCCCGCCCCCGGCGAGCCGGAGACCTTCAAACCGGAACCTGAGCCGCCAGCCGCCGCGCTGCCTCCGGTCTTCGCTCCGCCGACGCCAATGGCCATCAACCCCGACGAACTGACCCATCCCGGTGACAACCCACCCCCGGTCATCCTCGACAGCCTGCCCTTGCCCGAGCCTATCGCGCAGGCCCTGGCGGCCATCGATCCGGAACAGTCCGAGCACGACATCCTCTATGCCCTGCCGGACTCGCCCGAACCGTCCTATAGCTCGGTAGCCAAACACATCGAAGACACGTTGATCGGGCTACTGGATGACCTGACCCTGCCGGAGCGCCATCGCCCGCAAGCCGAAGCCATGCGTGAACGGCTGAAAAACGGTTTGAACTGGTACGAGCTGCTGCCAATCCTCGACGATCTGGCGACCTTGATGCTGGCCATCACCGACAGCGGCCAGCACGAATTCGAGGCTTATCTGCAGCAACTCAACGAACGCCTGGAAGCATTTCAGAGCAACCTGCAGGCCGCCAGCGAAGGCCATGCCGACAACAGTTCTGCAGCGCGGGCGATGGACACGCAGATTCGCGAACAGGTCGATGGTTTGCAGAACAGTGTTCAGGAGGCGGCGGATCTGGACGATCTCAAACAGGTGCTGGAAAACCACCTCGAAGGCCTGCTTGGCACGATGGACCAGCATCAGAAGCAACGCGACGCCCGTGAACAGGAAGTGGCCAACCGCCTCAAGAGCCTCGCCGAACGTGTGGCCCACATGGAACAAGAGGCCCTCGGCTATCGCGAACACCTTGAAGAGCAACGCCAGAAAGCCTTGATCGACCCGCTCACCGGCCTGCCCAACCGCGCCGCCTGGAGCGAGCGTCTCGACCACGAAATCGCCCAATGGCAGCAACACGGTAATACCCTGAGCCTGGCCATGCTCGACCTCGATCACTTCAAACGAATCAACGACAACTACGGGCATCTGGCCGGCGACAAGGTGTTGAAGATCATCGCCACCGTGTTGCGCAAACGCCTGCGGGGCAACGATTTCATTGCCCGTTTCGGCGGTGAGGAATTTGTCCTGCTGCTGCCGGCCACACCGCCGGCCGTCGGTGCCAGGTTGCTGGAAACGCTGCGTGCTGCGATCGAGGCCTGCCCTTTTCACTTCAAGGGCGAGCGGGTGACGATCACCATTTCCATGGGGCTGGCATCGTTCAAGCCAGGAGAGCGCAGCGATCTGGTGCTCAAAAGGGCCGATCAGGCGCTGTACCGGGCAAAAAATGCGGGTCGCAACCGGGTCGAGCTGGGCTGAACACAATTGTTCCATTTCATTTAAATCAGCCCTTTTGCCGTTCGCAGGCAGGTCAGTACGTTACACTGTTGCATTATTGTCTTGTGTGTACTGCTCTCTGCCATGAAATTCCTTGCTCTCGTTACGTCGCTGCTCATCCTGGCCGGTTGTGCCAGCGGCCCGCGCTACGACACCAGCCACCCTTCCGCCAATCACGACAGCCGCGCGCAGTTCGTGATCGTGCATTACACCTCTGCTTCCCTGCAGCGCTCGCTGCAACTGCTGACCCACGGTGAAGTCAGCAGCCACTACCTGATCGGCGACGACAAGAACGGCACAATCTACAAGCTGATGGACGAAAACCTGCGCGCCTGGCATGCGGGCGAAAGCGAATGGCAGGGGCGTACCTGGCTCAACTCCAGCTCGATCGGGATCGAAATCGTCAATCCCGGCTTCAAGGACACTCCGACCGGCCGCGTGTGGTATCCGTACAGTGAAGCCCAGGTGCAGTCGCTGATCGTGCTGCTCAGGGACATCAGCAAACGCCACGGCATCAGCCCGGACCACATCATCGGACACAGCGACATTGCACCGTTGCGCAAGCTGGATCCTGGCCCGCTGTTCCCGTGGAAACGCCTGGCTGCCGAGGGTCTGGGGCTATGGCCAGACGAACAGGCGGTCGCCCGCCAGCAGGTCAGGTTCGACGTCGAGTTACCGAGCATCAGCTGGTTCCAGACGCAACTGGCCCGCCTGGGCTATGCAACCCCGCAAAACGGTGAACTGGACGTGGCGACCCGCCATGTACTCGCCGCCTTCCAGATGCACTTCCGCCCTTCCCGCTTTGACGGCACGCCGGATGCGCAAACGGCAGCGTTGCTGCTGGTGTTGAATCAGACAAAATAATGACGCCCGCCCGACGGTCAAGGCGAAAACACAATCAGCAGCTATAACTCATTGGTAATTCTTCGGATATCCATATGGTTGCTACCCGAGAGGCGCTGCGCGGCTGGTTTTATCGTCCGTGGTTTCTGGCGATGCTGGCGGCTGTCCTCAGCGCCAGCCTGCTGATCACCGGCGGACTGTTCGTGGCCATGCATCAGGTCGAACAGAGTGAAAGTCAGGAAATGAACGCCCAGGGCGAGCGCTTCCTGGCTCGCCTGGAACAGTTGTTCGGCCAGTTGCGCGAAAGTCTCGACGACCTCGAAGCCCAGCCGCTACGCAGTTGCGACGACGAGATGATCGCCACACTGCAGCAAGTGACCTTCAACTATCGCTTCGTTTATGAAGCGGCCTACATGGATGCCTCCCGCATCTGCTCCAATCGTCCGCGCCAGGAAGGTCTGTCGGTCGTCCGTCCGCCGGATATCAAGGGCCCGACCTACAGTTACTGGCTGAATACCACCACCGAACCCGATGAAAACCGTGCGGCACTGATGCTCGGACGGGGCAACTTTCGTGTAGCCACCTCGCGCGGGCACTTGACCGACATGGTCGACCTGCCCCCGGAAAGCAGCCTGCTGGTGGTGCTGGATCACGGAACCCGAGCCATTCCGGTGCTCGGCGTCCCACAGGCTTGGCCACCTGCCGAGCCGTGGCCTCCGAAGTCCACCGACGCGCTGCAGATAACCCAGACACAGCTCATCTACCGCATGCCGACCGACAATCCGGAGTATCAATTGGTGTTGATCACACCGCGCACCGGCATGCACATTCCGGAGCTCTGGTGGTGGATGGTGCCGTTCTGTCTGTTGCTGGGGGCATTTGTCGGGGTCCTGGTGTTCTGGCTGGTCCGCCAGCGTCAGTCGCTGGATGCCGAACTGCACGGAGCGATCCGCCGCGGTGAGCTTCAAGTGCTGTATCAACCGATCTTCGACCTCGACAGCCGCAATTGCGTCGGCGCCGAAGCGTTGCTGCGCTGGCGGCGACCGGACGGTACGCTGACCAGTCCTGACCTGTTCATCCCGATGGCGGAAAACACCGGGCAGATTCGCCAGATGACCGATTTCGTCCTGCAGCGCCTGCTGGAACAGCTGGGTCAGCTGCTTCGGGCCAATCCACAGCTGTACATTTCGGTGAATCTGGCAGCCTGTGATGTGATGGTGCCGCGCATCGGCCAGGTCATGGCGCGGTTGCTGAGTCTGCACCGGGTAGCGGCAAGGCAGATTGCATTTGAAGTGACGGAACGCGGGCTGATCGATGTCGTGGTGGCCCGGGAAAACCTGCAAGCGTTACGCGATGTCGGTCACCAGGTATTGATCGACGATTTCGGCACCGGCTATTGCAGCCTCTCCTACCTGCAGACCCTGCCGGTGGACTGCCTGAAAATCGACAAGGCATTTATCGACGCACTCGGCCACGACGCGGCCAGCAGCGGCGTCGCCCCGCACATCATTCACATGGCCCAGGCCCTGGACCTGAAGGTCATCGCCGAGGGTATCGAACATGAATCCCAGGCCGCACTGTTGAGCAGCGAAGGTGTGAAGTTCGGCCAGGGCTGGCTGTTCGCCCAGGCGTTAAGCGCCGTGCAATTCATCGAACTCATCACACGAGGCCGGCGGCTCGCCGGACGCCGCATGGACGACGAAGCCTAGACCGCCAGCGCCATGTAGAACTGCGTGCCCTGCCCCGGCCGCGAGTAGACGCCCATCCGCCCACCATGCAGCTGAACGATTTCCTTGCACAGTGCCAGTCCGAGCCCCGCGCCACCCTTTTTGCGCCCGACCTGTACGAAGGGCTCGAAGATCCGCCCCTGCTGGCCGTAGGCAATGCCTTCACCGTTGTCTTCAACGCTGATGATGACCCGCTCGCCATGACGCCGCGCCTGCAGACGGATCAGCCCGTCGCGAGTGGTGTGGCGCAAGGCGTTATCGATCAGATTGTCGAGCACCCGATCCAGTTGCGCCTGATCGGCCTGCAAGCGCGGCAAGGGACTCTGCACCTCGACATTCAACGCCACCCCCTTCTGCGCGGCAGCGTCGGCGAACCGTGATTGCGCCTGCGTCAGCAAATCTTCGATGGAACACGGTGCCAGCGTGAGTTTCTGCAAACCGCTCTGATAGCGCGAGAAATTCAGCAGGTCGTTGATCAACTGCATCAGGCGCTGCATTTCTTCGTTGACCGTATCGAGCAGATCCGACTCGCGTGAGTCCGCCGGAAACTTCGCCCGTTCACGAAACAGCCCGAAGGCCATGTGCATGCCAGTCACCGGCGTACGCAGTTCGTGGGAGGCGCGCAGCACGAACTCGCTGCGCACCCGCTCGAACGCACGCTGCTCGGTGACGTCGTGCAGCACCATCACTGCTCCGAGGATATGCCCCTGGGTGTGGCTGACCGGAGTCAGGCTGTAGGTCAGCAGCCGCGATTCGCCATCAACCTCGATGCTCAAGTCTTCCGGCGCGCGCTCAAGAGTGCCGCCGCGCAATACCAGTTGCAGTTGCGCATCCAGTTCCGGACGTTGCAAGGCGCTGCCCAGCCCCTCGCCGAAACGGTCGCTGTCCCAGCCCAGCTGTCGCTGTGCCACCGGGTTCAAGTGTTCCAGATGCCCCTGGCGGTCAATCATCAGCAAGCCGTCATCGATACTGTCGAGCACCGCCTGCAAGCGCTGCTGACCGGCCAGCAATTCATCGACATTGGTCGCCTGATGCTCGCGAAGGGCTTCGGCCATCAGCCCGAAACGACGGGTCAGCAAGTTGATTTCCATGGCCGAGGACACTGGCAGGGTCACTTCGAAATTGCCCTGGCCGATGTTGTCCGCCGCTTTCGCCAGCGCCTCGATCGGTGCGCCGAACCGGCGTGCAATCCCCTGGGCCGTGATGAAACCGATGATCAGCACCGCCAGCCCTACCAGCCCGAGGAGTCCGGCGACCAACAGCGCCCGGTCCCGGGCGTCATGCTGTACCGCGTTGATATTGTCCAGTGCGTGCTTGTGTTCGGAGATCAGACCGTTGCGCAAGACATTGAAGCGTTCGCGCAAGTCTCCACCGCCACTCAGGGCGGCGCCCGGATCGCGGGACAGGTCGAATGCCTGCAGGAAACTCAGGTAATCGGCCTTGGCCTGACTGAACCCGTACTGGCGGTCATCGCCTTTCTGCTCCTGGGCGATGCCCTCGTCGAGCAGCTCGAAGTAATGCTGCTTCGACGCTTCGAACGCCACCGGATCAGGCTTCTCGGCGAGCATCATGATCAGCTGATCGCCCAGGGTCTGGCGCAGCTTGAGGCCCAGATCGAGGGTGACGAAGTTGTTGCGGATCAGCGCTTCCTGAGTCCCGGCCATTTGCATCACGCTGACCAGCCCGAGCAGCAGCCCGAGCAAGGCCACGGTGATCAGTGCGGAAATGCTCAGGAACAAGCGGGTCCGCAACTTCATCGCCAGTTTCATCGGCGGGAGCTCACAGGTTGTACTGCTTGCGCTTGCGATACAGGGTCGAGGCATCGATCCCGAGGGTCTTGGCAGCCTGGTCGAGGGTCAAGGAGGCCGTCAGCACCGCACCGATATGAGCCTTTTCCAGTTCTTCGAGGCTGAGGGCCGCGCCGACCCGCGGGGCATTGTTGGCCGGTTGTTCGGCCATTCCGAGGTGGCTGATTTCCACGCGTTCCTGCGGACAAATGATGCTCGCCCGCTCGACCACGTTGCGCAGTTCGCGAATGTTGCCTGGCCAGCGGTAACCCAACAGGGCTTCCCGGGCCTCGTCACTGAAGCCCCGGGCCGGGCGAGCATATTCCTTCACAAAACGCGCGAGAAAACGGTCGGCCAGGGTCAGGATGTCCTCGGCCCGTTCGCGCAAGGGCGGCAAATGCAGCGTGATGACGTTCAGGCGATACAGCAGGTCTTCACGGAAACGACCGTCGCGCACCATGTCCTCAAGATTGAGATTGGTGGCCGCGAGGATGCGCACGTCGGCGCGGCGGGTGACCGGGTCCCCTACCCGCTCGTATTCCTTATCCTGAATAAATCGCAGCAACTTTGGCTGCAACGTCAAGGGAAAATCGCCGATTTCGTCGAGAAACAGCGTACCGCCATCGGCCTGATTGACACGGCCCAGGGTGCTTTCACTGGCGCCGGTGAATGCGCCGCGACTGTGACCGAACAGCTCGCTTTCCATCAGTTCGGCGGTCAGGGACGGGCAATTGATGGTGACGCAGGATTTCTTCTCGCGCTTGCTCCAACCGTGAATGGCCCGGGCCAGTTCACCTTTACCGGTACCGGACTCGCCGAGGATCAGGATATTGGCATCGGTACTCGCCACTTGCCGTGCCGTTTCCAGTACGACTTTCATCGCCGGGCTGTGGGAATCAAGACCGTCCTTTGGCTTGCGGACCTCGCCTTCAAGGGCTTCAAGACGCGCCGAAAGCTGGCGCACTTCGAGCTGCTTGGCAGTGGCCAGACGCAACTGGTCCGGGCTGCACGGTTTGACCAGATAGTCGGCGGCACCGGCCTGGATGGCATCAACCGCCGTATCGACGGCCGAATGGGCGGTGACGATCACCACCCGCATCCAGGGCGCCTGAATGCGCATCTGCGCCAGCACGTCGAGACCGTTGTCTTCACCCAGACGCAGATCGAGGAAGCACAGATCGAATACCTGACGCTGCAACAATGCATCGGCCTGAGCTGCGCTGTTGGCGGTAGCGACGGTATAGCCTTCGTCTTCGAGGCAATAACGGAAAGTTCGCAGGATGGCGGATTCATCATCCACCAGCAGAATGCGGCCTTGATGCTCAGTGGCTGATTCCATGTTTCCTACGCTCCATAAATGAATGTCTTGAGTTAGTCCCGTAAAAATCGGGCAAGTTGCATGGTTGATTCTGATCGAATCCAGTCATGGCAGGGTAGCCCTCTCCTGCTATTTCGGCTAATACACTGATTTTGTTGATTTTTTTAACAATCGCCGATTTGCAGGCGTTTACCTGCTTCCTTTTCTGACATCCACACCCTGCTTTCAATTCAAAAAGAATGATTTCTCCCACGACGCATTCGTGCATTTCGCACGACCGCGAAACAGCCATCGTGCAGGATGCGTCGTCAAAAAAATTCACATCAATTATAAGCATCTGATTTTATTAGAATTTTTCAAACAAAAAAGCTGGCATGCCGACTGCAATAACTCAATCAGCCCGGGCAGACATGCACTGCCCCAACCCGACAAGAGTGAGGAAACCAGGATGACTCGCCAACGTGCTGCCCAAATGCGTATTTCTCCCCTGCATCTGCAGCAGGGCCTGTTTGGCGCACTGGCGCTGCTGATCACCCTGATCGCCTGCCAGCAATACCTGCTTTGGGAACAGAGTCAGCACCCCGAGCCTTTGATTTCGATGCAACACGCCACCCAGACACACTTCAGCGCCGTCACCAGCAGCCAGGTCGATAACGGCGCGATGCGCATGATGGATGTCGACCAGCCGCAACCGTTGGGCGACATGCCGCGCGAAGAACGCTGGGTTTTCTGATCCACGAATCTGGGCGCCACTGCGCCGAGACCGGCAACATCCCTAAATAGAAACAAGGAGAATCACCATGTTGAGCTGGGCAATTACATTCCTGATCATTGCCATCATCGCTGCAGTCCTGGGCTTCGGTGGTATCGCGGGCACCGCCACGGGTATCGCCAAGATTCTCTTTGTCGTGTTCCTGGTGATGTTCATCGCCTCGTTCTTCTTTGGCCGTCGCGGCCGAGGTTGACCATGAGTGCTTTAAAGACACTGGCAGCCGCCCTGCTTCTGGGCGGTAGTGCCATGGCGATGGCGGCCAATGATGGCCAGACCCGGGCCAACGAGCTCTTGAGTTCGGACCCGCAATACCGGGAAACCTGGGAAGGCGTGGTGAAAAAGGAAGAACGCCTGCCGGAATGGGTCATGAACCTCTCCGGCGCGCCGGACCAACAGATGAATGCCGTCACGGAAGACGGCGACAAGTACCTGGTGGGGCCGCTCTGCGAATCGCAGGACAAGTGCCTCAACCACCGCTTGATCGTCGCATTCAGCTTCGACAAGAAACACGCCTACGGCATGCTGGTCGATGTGCCCGAAGGATTGCCGGCAGACAAGTCGCCAACGCGACATGCCACTTACCGCTTTATCGGCAAACCCGATCAGGGCATGCAGGATCTGTTGATGGAAACGCTGAAGAAAGATCCGAACTGGTATTGAACACGAAGGCAGCCGACAGCTGCCTTCCATTGCACCCGCCCGAGGAAGGTCGGTGCATGACCAGGGGGCCGGGACGTTCTGACTGTTTCAGGGTCGGAGTGACCTACGGGTACAGGGAGTGCCTGCGATGAGGGCCGGGTCAGGGTAAAGGCTGCAACGCAAGTTCGCCGACCCGCAGTGGTTCGACGGGCTTGCGCTGAGCTTTCAAAGTGACAAAACATTGATCCAGAGCGTTCTGCTCATCTTTTTGTCGTTCACACTGCGCGCGAAAAGCGTTTCGCGGTGTTTCCTCGCGACCGTATATCGAGAAAGAGTCGATAAAGCCTGTCAGGGTTTTAGATTCCAAACGTAGGCTTTTTCCGAAAATTTTCGTCGAAATCACTCGCTCAAAAAATAACCAATCTACGCTGTAATGGCCGGTTCACGGCACTTATGCCTGCCGAAATGTCGTATTCGAACCGGTTGGGACGCCAGTTTCAGTAAAAAAAACTCATGCCGATTCGGCATAGGGTAGGCGTTTACGGCATTAGACGGCGCAACCCCGCATCGGAATAGTTGCGCCTTTTTTCGCCTGCCGGAGAGCCGTAAATACGCGCTTCGGGGCACCTTATACGGAGGCAGATGCACAGACTTTTCCGCCAAGAGCGTTCCAGTTCCTGCATGTGCCTTGAGTCAAACGCAAGTAAGGGTAAAGAATATGAAGAAGGCAAAGCTCAGCCTCGCCTGGCAGATCCTCATCGGTCTGGTATTGGGGATTGCAATCGGTGCGTTGCTCAACCATTTCAGTGCCGAAAAGGCCTGGTGGATCAGCAATGTCCTGCAACCGGCAGGCGATATCTTTATCCGTCTGATCAAGATGATCGTGATCCCGATCGTCATTTCTTCCCTTATCGTCGGCATCGCCGGCGTGGGCGACGCCAAGAAGCTCGGGCGTATCGGCCTGAAGACCATCATCTACTTCGAAATCGTCACCACCATCGCCATCGTCGTCGGCCTGCTTCTGGCCAACCTGTTCCACCCGGGTGCCGGCATCGACATGAGCACCCTGGGCACCGTGGACATCTCCAAGTACCAGGCGACCGCCGCCGAAGTACAACATGAACACGCGTTCATCGAGACCATCCTCAACCTGATCCCGTCGAACATCTTCGCAGCCATGGCCCGCGGCGAAATGCTGCCGATCATCTTCTTCTCCGTGCTGTTCGGTCTCGGTCTGTCGAGCCTGCAGTCGGACCTGCGCGAGCCGCTGGTGAAGATGTTCCAGGGCGTTTCGGAAAGCATGTTCAAAGTCACCCACATGATCATGAACTACGCGCCAATCGGTGTGTTCGCGCTGATCGCGGTGACCGTGGCCAACTTCGGTTTCGCCTCGCTGCTGCCGCTGGCCAAGCTGGTGATTCTGGTTTACGTCGCCATCGCTTTCTTCGCCTTCGTGATCCTGGGCCTGATCGCCAAAATGTTCGGTTTCTCGGTGATCAAACTGATGCGCATCTTCAAGGATGAGCTGGTTCTGGCTTACTCCACCGCGTCCTCCGAAACCGTGCTGCCGCGCGTGATCGAGAAGATGGAAGCCTACGGCGCACCGAAAGCGATCTGCAGCTTTGTGGTTCCGACCGGCTACTCGTTCAACCTCGACGGTTCGACCCTGTATCAGTCCATCGCAGCGATCTTTATCGCCCAGCTGTACGGCATCGACCTGTCGATCAGCCAGCAACTGCTGCTGGTCCTGACCCTGATGGTCACCTCCAAAGGCATCGCCGGTGTGCCGGGCGTGTCTTTCGTGGTTCTGCTGGCCACACTGGGCAGCGTCGGCATTCCGCTGGAAGGCCTGGCCTTCATCGCCGGTGTCGACCGTGTGATGGACATGGCGCGTACCGCCCTGAACGTGATCGGCAACGCCCTCGCCGTACTGGTCATCGCCCGTTGGGAAGGCATGTACGACGACGCCAAGGGCCAGCGCTACTGGAACTCGCTGCCGCACTGGCGCAGCAAGGAACAACTGCCGGCCGGTGACGTTTCGAAAAACTGATCCCCGCCTGCCATGCGCCCTGACAAACCCCGGAGAAATCCGGGGTTTGTCGTTTCTGGCGACCCCGCTATCATTCGCCGCATCTTCCGGGGGATTTGACTGATGCTTAATGGCCTGTGGCTTGGCTTCTTCATCGTGGCAGCCGTGTCGGCGCTGGGGCAGTGGCTGATCGGCGGCAACGCCGGGATCTTCGCGGCGATGGTGGAAAGCATTTTTGCCATGGCCAAGCTGTCAGTCGAAGTCATGGTGTTGCTGTTCGGCACACTCACCCTGTGGCTGGGTTTTCTGCGCATCGCCGAGAAGGCCGGGATCGTCGAATGGCTGGCCAAAGTGCTCGGGCCGCTGTTCCTGCGGTTAATGCCGGAAGTACCGGCCGGGCATCCGGCGCTGGGCCTGATCACCCTGAACTTCGCCGCCAACGGCCTGGGCCTGGACAACGCCGCCACGCCGATCGGCCTCAAGGCCATGAAGGCGCTGCAGGAACTCAATCCCAGCTCGACCGTCGCCAGCAACGCGCAGATCCTGTTCCTGGTGCTCAATGCTTCGTCCCTGACCCTGTTGCCGGTGACGATCTTCATGTATCGCGCCCAGCAAGGAGCGCCGGATCCGACGCTGGTGTTCCTGCCCATCCTGCTGGCCACCAGTTGCTCGACCATCGTCGGCTTCCTGTCGGTGGCGTTCATGCAGCGCCTGCGGGTCTGGGACCCGGTGGTGCTGGCATATCTGATTCCCGGTGCGCTGATCCTCGGCGGTTTCATGGCACTGTTGGCCACGATGTCGGCCAGCGCACTGGCGGGCCTCTCGTCGATTCTCGGCAACCTGACGCTGTTCGGCCTGATCATGCTGTTTCTGGTGATCGGCGCCTTGCGCAAGGTGAAGGTTTACGAAGCATTCGTCGAAGGTGCGAAGGAAGGTTTCGACGTCGCCAAAAACCTGCTGCCGTATCTGGTGGCGATGCTCTGTGCGATCGGTGTTTTGCGAGCGTCCGGTGCGCTGGATTTCGGCCTCGACGGCATTCGCCATCTGGTGCAGTGGGCAGGCTGGGACACGCGCTTCGTCGATGCGCTGCCGACCGCGATGGTCAAGCCGTTCTCCGGCAGCGCCGCCCGGGCAATGCTGATCGAAACCATGAAGACCTCCGGCGTCGACAGCTTCCCGGCGCTGGTGGCGGCGACCATCCAGGGCAGCACCGAGACCACGTTCTACGTGCTGGCGGTGTACTTCGGCGCGGTGGGCATCCAGCGGGCGCGACATGCGGTGGGGTGCGCGCTGCTGGCCGAGCTGGCGGGCGTGCTCGGCGCTATCGGCGTCTGTTACTGGTTCTTCGGCTGAGGCTCAGGGCCGGGCAGGTGGGGCCACTTTCTGCCCTTGCTCCACCGCCCATGCCACGACTTTCGCGGTGAGGCGATCACTGGCCTGACCGAATCCGGCCACCACCGCCGGAACCTTCACATCACTCAACGGCTGGCGCTCTTCAAAACGGCGACTGGCCAGAATCCGCTGGTCATGACCGCGCACCAGCAACGCATCCACCCGCACCACGACGCTGGCCTGATTGCCCTGATATTCCGTCTGGAATGCCTGCAGGCTGCCGCCCAGTTCCAGATCCGCCTGGAAGTTGCTGTCGTCGGTACTCAGGAGCGACACGCGGCCATCGCGCTGGAAGCCATCGAGCAGCCGGTTGCGCATCAGCACCGGCGCCGGGTCGCTCCAGCGCGAAGCCTTGTAAGTGCTGATGATGTCACCCTGGGGAATCACCGCGATGCCCGGACGGTTCAGCGCTTCGCTGGCCTGCAGTTTGTTCAGACGCAGCGACCAATGCTGAGTCGCCGAAGCGGGCGAGGCGGGCGCCTGTGCAGAAGGCAGGCGGTAAACGTCCAGCGGCTCGGACTTGGGCAGGATCGAGCAGGCGCCGATCAGCGTGAAGCCGGCGAGGAGGGCGAGGCGAGTCAGCTTCATGGCGTGAATTCCTTGTTCTTGTCACTGCCCAGCAGGTAACCGCTGGGGTTGGCCTCCAGACGTTGGGAAATGGCCCGCAGCGAATTCAGGGTTTCACGCAGTTCGCGCACTGCCGGCGCGAGGCCGTTGAGGCCCTGCATGCCGCTGTCGAGGGAATTCTGATTCTTGCTCAGCAAGCCGTTGATGGTGGCGCTGCTCTGTTCCAGCGACTTCATCGCTTGCTCGGCACTGCCCAGCGCCTGTTTGCCCTGATCGTTGAGCAAACCGTTGGCATTACGCATCAGCGCCGATGTCTGCTCGAGCATGCTGCCGGCCTGTTTGCCGACGGTCGCCAGTTGCTGCATGGCCTGGCGCAGGTCGCCGCGTTGATCATTGATCGAACCGGTGGTCTGCTCCAGATGTTCGAGGGTTTTGCTCACGCGCTCGATGTTGTCGGCGGAGAACATCTGATTGGCGTTGCTCAGCAGCGTACTGACTCCGCTCATCAGGTCATTGCTGTCATTGAGCAGCCGCGAAATAGGCGAGGGCGAAGCGACGATGGTCGGCAGGTTGCCGTCATGGCCGCGCAGTTTCGGGCTCTCGGGCGTACCGCCGCTGAGCTGGATGATCGACGTGCCGGTGATCCCGGCCAGGGCCAGTTTGGCCAGTGTGTCTTCCTTGACCGGCGTGTCGCCGCCGAGCCGAATCCGCGCCAGCACCCGGCGCGGATCCTGCGGGTCGAGGCGCAGGCTGACCACGTCGCCGACCTTGATCCCGCTGTACTGCACCGGGCTGCCCCGGGACAGACCGCTGACCGCCTCGTTGAAGACGACTTCGTAATCCTTGAACTCGGTGTCGACGCTGGACTTGGCCAGCCACAGACCGAAGAGCAGGGCACCGGCCACCACAATCACCGTGAACAGGCCGATCAACACATGATGGGCTCGGGTTTCCATGTCAGACCTCGTTGAGCAGTTTGGCGGCGTCCAGCGCCGAGCGGCCGCGAGGGCCGTGGAAATATTCGTGAATCCACGCGTCGTCGGTTTCCGAGACCACGTCAATGGGCCCGGCTACCAGCACTTTCTTCTGCGCCAGCACCGCCACCCGGTCGGTAATGGTGTAGAGCGTGTCGAGGTCGTGAGTCACCAGAAACACACTCAGTCCCAGCGCATCGCGCAGGGTCAGGATCAACTGGTCGAACTGCGCTGCGCCAATCGGATCGAGGCCGGCGGTGGGTTCGTCGAGAAACAAAATGTCCGGGTCCAGCGCCAATGCCCGGGCCAGGGCTGCACGCTTGATCATGCCACCGGACAACGAGGCGGGGTACTTGTCCGCCGCCGACAGCGGCAGCCCGGCCAGTGCCAGTTTCACCGCCGCCAGGTGCTCGGCGTCTTCACGACTCAGGCCGGCGTGTTCGATCAGGGGCAGGGCGACGTTCTCGGTCACCGTCAGCGAAGAGAACAGCGCGCCTTTCTGGAACAGCACACCGAAACGCCGCTCGATCAATGAACGCTCATGTTCCGGCAGGCTCGGAAGGTTCTGACCGAACACCTTGACCATGCCTTCGCTGGGCCGGCGCAAACCGACGATGCTGCGCAGCAACACCGATTTGCCACTGCCGGAACCGCCGACCACCGCGAGGATCTCGCCCTTGTACAAGTCCAGGTCGAGGTTCTCGTGCACGCTCTGGCTGCCGAAGCGATTGCACAGGCCACGGACTTCGATCACCGCTTCGGACGGCATGCGGGGTAGACGACTCACCAGCCCATCTCCATGAAGAACAGCGCGGCAACCGCATCGAGCACGATCACCACGAAGATCGATTGCACCACGCTCGAGGTGGTATGGGCGCCGACCGATTCGGCGCTGCCGCTGACCTTGAAGCCTTCCAGACAGCCGATGGCGGCAATCAGGAACGCGAAGATCGGGGCTTTGACCAGTCCCACCAGAAAATGTTGAATCCCTATGTCGCTTTGCAGCAGCGAGAGGAACATCGCCGGGGAAATATCCAGCGACACCGCACAGACCACAGCGCCACCAATGATCCCGCAGATCATCGCCAGAAACGTCAGCATCGGCAGCGCCACCAGCAACGCCAGCACCCGCGGCACCACCAGCAATTCCATGGGGTCGAGGCCGAGCGTGCGGATCGCGTCGATTTCCTCGTTGGCCTTCATCGAACCGATCTGCGCCGTGAAGGCACTGGCGGTACGGCCGGCCATCAGGATTGCCGTGAGTAACACGCCGAACTCCCGAAGAAAGGCGAAGCCCACCAGGTCCACGGTAAACACGCTGGCGCCGAAACTGGCCAGCACCGTCGCCCCGAGAAACGCCACCACCGCGCCGACGAGAAAGGTCAGCAGGGCGACGATGGGGGCGGCGTCGAGGCCGGTCTGTTCGATGTGCGCGATCATCGGCGTGATCCGCCAGCGCCTGGGCCGGAACAGGCTGCGAGCGATGGTTTCGAGAATCAGACCGACAAAACCGAGCAGTTGCAGGGTGTCCTGCCACACCGCATCGACGGCCCGGCCGATCCGGGTCAGCAACTGCACGCTGACGCTGATTTCCGGCTCCTTGACCGGCACGCAGAAGTCGGTCAGCGAGCGATACACGGTTTGCAGCAAGGCGCGGTCGGCAGCGGAAATCGTGCAATCGGGATGTTCGGCGGACTTGCCCAGTCGCTCGGAGCCGAGCAGCTCCACCAGCAGTGAAGCGCCGGCGGTGTCGAGGGCGCCGAGGCCATTGAGATCGATGGTGGTGCTGGCGTCGTACTGACCGCGGAGCGTTTCGCTCAGGTGCTTGAGTTCGGCGTAATGGGCAAGCGTCCAGTCCCCGGTGACCCGCAGGCGGGCAGGGCTGATTGACGTGTCCAGTCGGGCATTACCGGTCATCGCGCTGCTGGTCATAGACTCCGTGCTTGTTCTGCGGCTGAGCGAATCTACGTAATAGCACGAACCGGATTACTTTTCTTTGATCGGTGTGCTGTCCGTAATTTCGAAGCGCAGTACGCCGATCACCTGATCGTCTTCGGTCAGCACCCGCACCTGCCAGTCACCGACCGGATTGCCGGGGAAGTTCTGCTTGTGGGTCCACGCCCGATAGCCTTCCTTGCGCCCGCCGTGGATGTCGAGGGCAATGCGGTCGACCTCTTTGCCGTTGAACTGCCACACATGGTAGATCCGCTCATCGAGCCCGCGCGGCGCGTTGATCGCGGTGTAGGCGTAGAGGCCGCCGCTACGGATCTGATCGGCACTGACTTGCTCCAGGCTGGCGCCGGGAGTGCGGTCCTGCACCTGAGTGCTGATTGCCACGTCAGTCATCCATAACGTTGCCGGCGGCACCCACGAACGCAGGACCCAGCCGACGCCACCGATACCTATGGTGATGCTGAGGATCGCCAGCGCATTGCGCACGGTGCGGATCGGGAAGATCGACGCCAGGCTCGGGAATGACAGCACCACGGCAATGCCCAGCGCCCACTTGAAGCTCTGGGAGGTGGTCAGGTGCATGATTACCGGCAGGGCGGTGAGCAGGGCAGCGAACAGGGTCAGGGTGTGCAACGCGAGAAACGCCCAACGCCGGGGCGCCAGCCATTTGTAGTAGAGCGGATCGACGATCGAGATCAGCGCCGCGATGCACAGCAGGCCGGTGAATACCAGTTGGCCGCTGTTCCAGGTAGTGGTGATGAAGAAAAACGGCAGGACGAAAAACAGGCTTTCCTGATGGATCATCTGCGTCGCATAACGCAGCAGCGGCTGGGGAATTTCCCGTTTGAAGACCCGGGTGAACAGCTCCGTCAAGCTGTTTTCCAGCATCAGCCAGATCCAGCTCAGCAGCATGATCGTGGTGATCCAGCTCGCCAGGCCCTGTTGCCGGTCGACCAGGATGAAACTGCCGACACCGGAAATGAAACCGCCGAGTGCAATGACCCCGGGGTAGCGCTTCATCAGTTCGAGGATGCGCTGGATCAGGAGGTTCAATTTAGGCATGTGGGCGGTTCACGACAGTCGAGGAAAAAAACCTCGACAGAGTACCGCCCGTCGGGGCCTGTGGCGAGGCTGCCGGTCAGTCTGAAGGCACGGATTTTCGCCGGCGCAGTCGCCAGCCGAGCAGGAGCAGCAACACAACGCCCAAACCGCCCCCCATCAGCCACACCACCTGATCGTCACTGAACAACGCTTTCTCGATGCGCAGATACCCCGGCTGCAACAATAATTCGCGCATGGCCTTGTTCGCCGCTTCCAGCGTCACCCCTTGCAGTTCCCGGGCAGGATCGGCGAAGCGGCCATCCTCGTAGTCGCCCAGCGCGCTCCAGTAATAGTCAGCCATGCCGCTGTTGCCCTGGACGGCCCAGGCCTGATGGGCGATGGCTGCCTGTTTGATGCGATTGAAGGTGTCGGCATCGAGGCCGTTTTTCAGCAGGCTGGCCTTGAGATCTTCCAGTACCTGTTCGGCCTCGGTGATATCACTGCGATCAAGGTCGGCGTTAAGACTCATGAAACCGACGCCACCAAACACCTCGCGTTCGGCCCAGGGTCCATAGGACAAGCCATGGTTCAGGCGCAACTCGCGATACAGCGCCCACTCCAGATATTCTTTGAGCAAATCGAAAGTCTCGTCGTACTGGTCGTCGAGCACCGGCTCCGGCACCAGCCAGTGCAGCTTGGCGCCATTGCCGATGAAGCCGCGGGTCAGCGTGCGCTCATGGGCGGCACTGGTGCGGATGTCCGGCAGCGACCGATGCTCGCTCGGATCGACCGCCTCGAGCGCGCCCCACGCCCGTTCCAGATAGGCCGGCAGCAGCTTGTCGAGGTCGCCGACGACGATCAGGGTCATGTTGTTCGGCGCGTACCAGGCCTTGCGCACCTTATCCAGCTGCTCGCGGGTCAGGCCATCGACTTCGGCCCGTTGCGGGCACTTCAGCCCAAGCTCGACCGCCAGCTGATTGCTGGCGCTGTGGCCCAGGTCCTGACGGTCGAGAAAGCGCCGCAGACGGGTGTAATGGCCGCCGTCCTCGCGCTCGACCACCCGTTTGGCGGCGTTGATCGCGTTGTCGTCGAAACGGGTCTGGGTCAGCAGATCCAGCAACAGGTCGAGGACCTTGCGCTGGTTTTTCGCCGGGGCTTCGATGACGAACGTGGTGTCAGCGTTGCTGGTGAAGGCGTTCCAGTCACCGCCCAGGGCCTGCATGCGCTCTTCGAGGCCACCTTCACCAGTGGCATCGATGCCGCTGAACAACAGGTGTTCGAGCAGATGCGGCAGCTCCTTTTCATTGCAGTCGAAATCGTCGAGGCCGACGCCCACCACCAGGCGGATAGCCACATGCCCGCGTTCGGTGCCGGGTTTGAGCAGCAATTGCAGGCCGTTGGGCAGGGCATAGCCCTCGACCTGGAAACGATCCAGGGCCAGGGCGGGCAGGGAACCGAGCAGCAGACAAGCGAACAACAGGCAACGCATAACGAGCTTCCATACAACTGAGTTGGAGATCCGTGTCGTCAGTCGGATCGCTTTCGCGAGCAGGCTCGCTCCCACAAAGGAATGCCTTTCAAATGCAGGAGCGAGCCTGCTCGCAAAGGCGTCCTTGAGGCTGAACCATGAGTACTGACTGACCACAGCCCCAGACGTTCAAGGCGAATGCGTGATGTCGGCCATTTCGTCCGCCGCCAGCGCGCCGGTGTCGGAAGTTTCCAGCACCACGTAGGCGCTGCTGCAGAACAGCGAGTTCAGGCGTTTCATATCGGCAATCAATTCCAGGTGCAACGAACTGGTCTCGATACTTTGCACGATTTTGCGTTGCAAACGGCTGACATGGGCATGGGCCAGACGCCGCTCCTGAGCGCGGAAGCGACGTTTCTCGCGCAACAACTGGCGTGCGCTTTCCTTGTCGCCACTGAGAAACACCGACAGCCCCAACCGCAGGTTGGCGATCAATTGCTGGTGCAGCCCGGCCAGTTCTTCCAGTCCGTCTTCGGAAAATGAACGGCGCTGGGACGTCTTCTGCTGCTGCACCTTGCGCAGCATGCGTTCGA
Organism: Pseudomonas sp. KCJK9016; assembly: GCF_046231795.1. Lineage (NCBI taxonomy): Bacteria > Pseudomonadati > Pseudomonadota > Gammaproteobacteria > Pseudomonadales > Pseudomonadaceae > Pseudomonas > Pseudomonas sp. KCJK9016. The sequence goes on from NZ_JBJJMM010000015.1 coordinate 82,350, forward strand.
TCAGGTCGCTGGCAAGCTTGAGGTTGATCGCCAGTTCGATGATTTCCGCCCAGCGCCGACTGTCCTGTTCGCCAAGATCCTCCCGGGGCATCTGCGCCAGATATAACTTGATCGCGCTGTACAGCGCTTCGACGTCATCGCTCAGCTTGCGCATTTCCTGGGTGACTGCGGTCTGTTTGCCGCGCAGCACGTCGAGGGTGGCGTCGAGCATGTTGTCGATCAGGTCGCCCATGCGCAGGGTTTCCCGGGCGGCGTTGGCCAGCGCCAGGCTTGGCGTGACCAGCGCGGTCAGGTCGAGGTGACGCGGTTTGGCGGTGCCATTGACCTCCGGTCGCTCCGGCAACAGCCAGGCGCACAGCCGCGCCATGGGCGCGACCGTCGGCAGCAGGATCAGGCAGCGCGCGGTGTTGTAGAGCAGGTGGAAGCCGATGACCATTTCCTGCGGACTGTAATCGAGGCTGTCGATCCAGTGTGCCAGCGGGTCGAGTACCGGAATGATCAGCAACAGGCCGATCAGTTTGTACAACAGACTGCCGAGTGCCACTTGCCGGCCCGCGGCGTTCTGCATGCTGGTGCTCATGAACGCCAGCACGCCGCTGCCGATGTTGGCGCCGATCACCAGACCGATCGCCACCGGCAGGCTGATCACATTGGCGCCCGCCAGGGTCGCGGTCAGCAGCACCGCGGCCAGGCTTGAGTAGGAAATCATCGCGAACAGCGCGCCGACCAGGGCGTCGAGCAGGATGTCGCCGGTCAGCGAAGCAAAGATCACCTTCACGCCCTTGGCGTGAGTGATCGGCCCGGCGGCCTCGACGATCAGTTGCAGCGCCAGAATGATCAGCCCCAGGCCGATGGCCACGCGGCCCATCTGCCCGAGCCGTGTCTGTTTGCGTGACAGAAAGAAAATCACCCCGAGGAAAATCAGCAGCGGCGACAGCCATGACAGATCGAAGGTCAGCACCCGCGCCATCAGTGCCGTACCGACGTCGGCGCCGAGCATGGTGGTCAGGGCCGGGGTCAGCGCCATCAGCCCCTGGCCGACGAAGGAAGTCACGAGCATGGCGGTGGCGTTGCTGCTCTGCACCATCGCGGTCACCAGGATGCCGGCGATGAACGCCAGCCAGCGCCTGGACATGTTCTGGCCGATCACGTGCCGCAGGTTGGTGCCGTACACCCGCAGGATGCCGGTTCGGACGATGTGCGTGCCCCAGATCAGCAGGGCCACGGCAGACAGCAGATTGAGCAGGGTGAGCATGCAGACCCCCTGTAGTTGCAGTGCCCCAAAGGGGCAAGTTGACGATACCGCGCAGTTTCTACGTGTTGTTCATAAGCTGTAGTTGGCGAACGGTCCGGGCGCCAGCATTGCACAGCTAAAGTGCGGATTGAAACAAAACCGTCATGAAATCAGGTTCATGCAGCCATGAAAAAAGGGCCCGAAGGCCCTTTGATCATCAGCGCAGCGTTGCGGTTACTGACCCGGAACATCCTTGCGCAGTTTCACCGGATCCTGCTGTTTTTTCTTGCGGGCAATCGCACCGCGCATCTTGATGTTGATAGCTTCGACTGCCAGCGAGAAGCCCATGGCGAAGTAGACGTAGCCTTTCGGTACGTGAACGTCGAACGCTTCGGCGATCAGCACGGTGCCGACCACCAGCAGGAACGACAGCGCGAGCATTTTCAGCGACGGGTGCTTGTCGATGAATTCGCTGATCTTGCCCGAGGCCGCCATCATCACCAGTACCGCCACGATAATCGCCGCGACCATCACCGGGACATGGGAGACCATGCCGACGGCGGTGATCACCGAGTCCAGCGAAAACACGATGTCGATGATCGCGATCTGGATGATGGTGTAGAAGAAGTTGCCGCCCTTGCCCGAAGGCGCATCATCGCTTTCGTCTTCACCTTCCAGCGCGTGGTACATCTCCTGGGAGCTTTTCCACAGCAGGAACAGGCCACCGAAGAACAGGATCAGGTCGCGACCGGAAATGCCCTGCCCGAACACCACGAACAGGTCGGCGGTGAGGCGCATGACCCAGGTGATCGACAGCAGCAACAGGATCCGCGTGATCATGGCCAGGCCAAGACCGAAGATCCGGGTGCGCTGCTGCATGTGTTTGGGCATGCGGCTGACCAGGATCGAAATCATGATGATGTTATCGATGCCCAGGACGATCTCCAGGGCGGTCAGGGTGAAGAAGGCAACCCAGATTTCGGGGTTGGTCAGCCAATCCATGTGTATTCCTTTGAGCGAGTGTTAAACCCGTACGCCGGCAGGCCGCCGGCGTACGGGTGATTTGAAGCCGTTACAACGTGCTGAACAGCGGGAACGTCCCCAACAGCAGTGCGGCGGCCAGTATGCACAGGCAGACCAGCACTGCCCACTTCAGGGTGAAACGCTGGTGATCGCCGAACTCGATCCCGGCCAGTGCCACCAGCAGGTAGGTCGACGGCACCAACGGGCTCAGCAGGTGAACCGGTTGGCCGACGATCGAGGCGCGGGCCATTTCCACAGCGGTGATGCCGTAGTGGCTGGCCGCTTCCGACAGCACCGGCAGCACACCGTAGTAGAACGCGTCGTTCGACATGAAGAACGTGAACGGCATGCTCACCAGCGCGGTAATCACCGCCAGGTACGGGCCGAGGAAATCAGGGATCACCGCCAGCAGGCTTTTCGACATGGCATCGACCATGCCGGTGCCCGACAGGATACCGGTGAAGATGCCCGCCGCGAAGATCAGACTGACCACCGACAGCACGCTGCCGGCGTGAGCCGCGACGCGATCCTTCTGCTGTTGCAGGCAAGGGTAGTTGACGATCATGGCAATACTGAACGCCACCATGAACAGCACCGGCAGCGGCAACAGGCCGGCGATCAGGGTGCACATCAACGCCAGGGTCAGCAGGCCGTTGAACCAGATCAGTTTCGGACGGCGGGCATCCGGGAACTGCGACACGCTGATTTCGCTGTGATCGATCTCGTCGCCGATCAGGTGCAGCTCACCCAGACGCGCACGTTCACGTTTGCCGTAGAAGTAGGCAATGATCAGGATCGCGATCACACCGGCGCCCATGGCCGGGATCATCGGCACGAAGATGTCCGACGGGTCCACGTGCAGCGCACTGGCCGCACGGGCGGTAGGGCCGCCCCACGGGGTCATGTTCATCACACCGCCGGCGAGGATGATCAGACCGGCCATGATCCGCGGGCTCATGCCGATGCGGCTGTACAGCGGCAGCATGGCGGCCACGCAGATCATGTAGGTGGTCGCGCCGTCACCGTCGAGGGAAACGACGAGCGCCAGGACGGCGGTGCCGACCGACACTTTCAGCGGGTCGCCCTTGACCAGCTTGAGGATCTTGCGCACGGCCGGGTCGAACAGGCCGGAGTCGATCATCAGGGCAAAGTACAGAATGGCGAACATCAGCATCACGCCGGTCGGCGCAAGCTTGGTAATGCCTTCGAGCATCATCGGGCCGATCTTCGGTGCGAAGCCACCGAACAGGGCGAACAGGATCGGGATGATGATCAGAGCGATCAGCGCGGAAAGGCGCTTGGTCATGATCAGGAACATGAACGTGATGACCATGGCGAAGCCAAGGAAAGTCAGCATGGGAAAACTCCAGGCGTAGCGCGGCTAGGTAAGTAAGCGGATCGGGCGGGATCAGCGCAGAACGGGAAGCACGAGACGTACGGGCGGAGTTGGAGCGAGGAGGCGGGCTACAGAGGACATCAGAATCACCATTGTTGTTGTTAATCGGGCCTGACATGCAAGCAATGACATGCGTTGGCCAACCGGTCTGTTGCCGGTAGTGGCGGCGATCCTAATGGGGCAACCTTTCAGCCAGCTTTCGCGGGTGAAAGCTTCGATTCGAACGACCAACCGGCCGTCGGATGCGACTAGAGTCAATGAACACGGGAACGGGAGCAGGGTGATGAACCAATTGCACACAGGCGGCTGCCATTTCGGACATACCCGCTTTCAGTTCAGCGGCCCCCTGCAAGATTTGGACGAGCATTTGCCCGGCGAGCCGGAAGAAACCCTCTGATCAAAAAACAGACAGGTCCAGCGGCCGCATCGCCCCCATCCAGATCGCGTGCTCGGTGTGATCGAGCAAGTCGTCGCCGGTGTCCGGGTGCAGGAACACCACCAGTCCCTTGCGATGGAGTGCCAGCCACGGCAGCACATCGCCAATCAGCTCCGGACCGAAAGCCAGCTGGCAACTCCAGTCCGGATGCGGGCCCACCGGGCGTTCATGCATGCGACCCATCTTCAATGGAAACAACGCCGCCGCCTGCTCACACAGCGTCCGCGCCTGTTCGATGGTGCCGGCGTCGTAATAAACGTGGGCGTGGTAACCCTTGATCGTCTGCATCGCGAACCCTCCGAATCGGTTCGAACCCTTGGCGCTGGCCATATGTCACACGCCATACAATGGAAATCAAAAGGGACCTCAGCCATGAAAAATGCCGAAACCCCGGTGGTGAAGGTGGTGCTCTATGGTGCCATGAGTAGCCTGGGCAGTGCGTTGATGGCTGAACTGCTGCGCCGTCAGCACGAAGTCATCGCCATCCTCGACGACCTGACCGCCCTCGCGCCACGCCCGGGCCTGCGCACCAAGGGCGGCGATCTGTTCGATGCCGAACGGGTCAACCAGAGCGTAGCCGGCAGCTCGGCGGTGATCTGCCTGCTGGATGTGCCGGGCCTGCCGTTCAGCAGCGATCATGTGGAAAAGTCTGTGGTGCTGGGGCCGGTGGAGCAGGTGCTGGCGGTGGATGCGCTGATCGATGGCCTGCAAGCGGCGAGCGTATCGCGGTTGTTTGTCGTGGGGGATTTCGCGCTGCTGGACGAACCCGGTCTGGATGATCGCTTGCAGCGCCACACCGCCGGGGAAATCCGCGAGGCCCTGCAAGGCAGCTCACTGCACTGGACATTGGTCGATGCGCCGCGTGGAGTGGCGGGGCTGACCATCGAGCATTTCAGCCAGGTCGGCGCAACGCTGGAGCCGGGCCTGGCCGAACCGTTGGAGCGTTTGCACCGGGTGGCGATCGGAATTGCCGATGAACTGCGTCTGAACCTGCACACAGGCGAGCATGTGAGTTTTGTTGCCGCATCGAAGCCTTGATCACACGGCGATCGAAGGCAAATCCATTCCCGTCAGCGACTGCGCGCTGCTGGCCTGTTCGGCCATCAGCCAATCGACAAACCGCTGAATCAACGCCCCCCGGCGTTTGCGCTGGGGCAGCACCACGTAATAACCGAGGCGCGAAAGCGTGGTTTCTGCAATCGGCCGGCACAACAAGCCCTGCGCCAGCAAGTTATCCACAAGGTGCCGCCAGCCAATTGCAACACCCTGACCGCCAATCGCCGCCTGGATAAGTAACGTGTAATTATCGAAACGCAGTTGCCCCGGCGCTGGCGGCGTATTGATGCCGAGTTCGCGAAACAACCCGCTCCAGTCGAACCAGTTACTGCTGTTTTCGCCACGCAAGTGCAGCAGGGGAAACTCGAGCAACGCGTTGGCTGGCATGGGCAGGACGCGATCCTTGAGCAATTGCGGGCTGCACACCGGAAACACTTCTTCGCTGAACAGCCAATGACTTTCGCCCTGTTTGAAGCGACCGTCGCCGAACAGCACGGCAACGTCGATATCCGGGCGCAACATGTTGTGATTGCGCTCGCTGGTGACCAAACTGACATCGACCTGCGGATTGGCTGCGTGAAAATGATGCAGGCGCGGCATCAGCCAGTACGCAGCGAAGGCGAAATCGGTAGCGACCTGCAACACTTCATGCTGTTGCTGTGCGCTGATCGCACTCAATCCTGCGTCGATATTCTGCAAACCGAGGGTAATTTGCTCGAAAAGGATTGAGCCAACCTCGGTCAGTTCAATACCTCGGTAAATCCGGTCGAACAGCCGCGTTCCGAGCTGCTCCTCCAGCCGTTTGATCTGCTGGCTGATGGCCGGTTGAGTCGTACCAAGCTCCACCGCGGCGGCGGTAAAACTGCGATGACGGGCCGCCGCCTCGAAAGCGCGCAGCAGGTCGAGGGACAGATCACCGAGGGCTTCATACATAAGCTGTGCTTATCCTAGTCATTGTCCGGCGCGGGCTTTACCGGAAATTGCATGGAATCCATGCTCAATCGCAGCAATGTCGCATAAATATTCACTATGGAATGCCGCGATCACATGAAGCGCAAGAACATTCTCTTCATCATGGCCGATCAAATGGCCGCGCCAATGTTGCCTATCTACGGCCCGTCGCCGATCAAACTGCCGAACCTGAGTCGTCTCGCCGCACAAGGCGTGGTGTTCGACACCGCCTATTGCAACAGTCCGCTGTGCGCGCCCTCGCGTTTCACCCTGGTCAGCGGTCAGTTGCCAAGCAAGATCGGCGCCTACGACAACGCCGCCGATTTTCCCGCCGACATTCCCACCTATGCCCATTACCTGCGTCGCCTCGGTTATCGCACCGCGTTGTCGGGCAAGATGCACTTCTGCGGCCCCGATCAACTGCACGGTTACGAGGAGCGCCTGACCAGCGACATCTACCCGGCCGACTACGGCTGGGCGGTGAACTGGGACGAGCCGGATGTGCGGCCGAGCTGGTACCACAACATGTCCTCGGTGCTGCAGGCCGGGCCGTGTGTGCGCACCAATCAGCTGGATTTCGACGAGGAGGTGGTGTTCAAGGCGCAGCAATACCTGTTCGACCACATCCGCGAGGACGGCGACCAGCCGTTCTGCCTGACCGTTTCGATGACGCACCCACACGATCCATACACGATTCCCAAGGCATTCTGGGATTTGTACGACGAGGCGGATATCCCGCTTCCGACCACACCGGATCAGCTTTCACTCGATCCGCACTCGCAACGTTTGCTCAAGGTTTACGACCTGTGGGACAAGCCGTTGCCTGTGGACAAGATTCGCGATGCACGCCGGGCGTATTTCGGCGCCTGCAGTTATATCGACGCCAACGTCGGCAAACTCCTGCAAACCCTCGACGATTGCGGGCTGACGGACGACACCATCATCGTCTTCTCCGGCGACCACGGCGACATGCTTGGGGAGAAAGGCCTCTGGTACAAAATGCACTGGTTCGAAATGGCCGCGCGGGTGCCCCTGTTGATCAGTGCGCCCGGTCAGTTCAATGCAGGCCGTGTGAACGCTGCCGTGTCCACCGCCGATCTGTTGCCGACCTTCGTGGAACTGGCAGGTGGCAGCCTGGAACCGGATCTGCCGCTGGATGGTCGCTCTCTGGTGCCGCATCTGCGAGGGCAGGGTGGTCACGATGAAGTGTTCGGCGAATACATGGCCGAAGGCACCGTCAGCCCGCTGATGATGATCCGGCGGGGCGCGTTCAAATTTATCTACAGCGAAACCGACCCTTGCCTGCTTTTCGACGTGGATAACGATCCAGAAGAGCAGGAAGAACTCAGCCAATCACCGCAACATCGCCGGCTGTTCGACGACTTTCTCACCGAAGCACGAGCCAGATGGGACATTCCGGCCATTCATCGCGAAGTTCTCGAAAGCCAACGGCGCAGGCGCTTCGTCGCCGAGGCGCTGACGATCGGCAAACTGAAGAGCTGGGACCACCAGCCGCTGGTGGACGCCAGTCAGCAGTACATGCGCAACCACATCGACCTCGATGACCTGGAGCGCAAGGCCCGTTATCCACAACCCTGCCAAAACCAATAACGTCGAGGGGAAGTCCATGGTCAAGTTATCCACAGTAGTGACGGTCAGTCTGCTGGTACTGGGCAGCGCATCCGCGTTCGCCGAGAACTGCGACACGGTGAAAATGGCCGATCCCGGCTGGAGCGACATTGCCGCGACCAACGCCATCGCGGGCTTTCTGCTCGACGGCATGGGTTACAAGGCCAAGGTCGACACCCTCGCCGTGCCCATCACGTTTGGCGGCTTGAAGGACGGCCAGGTCGACGTGTTCCTGGGCAACTGGATGCCGGCGCAGCAGGGCTTCTACGACAAGTTCGTGGCCACCGGCGATGTCACGCAACTGGCGAAGAACCTCGACGGCACCGAATTCACCCTGGCCGTGCCGGACTACGTGTGGGATGCCGGTGTGCATGACTTTGCCGACCTGAACAAATTCGCCGACAAGTTCGATCGCAAGATCTACGGCATCGGCTCCGGCGCACCGGCGAACATCTCGCTGCAGGAGATCATCAAGAAAAACGATTTCGACATGGGTCAGTGGAAGCTGATCGAGTCCAGCGAACAGGCAATGCTGGCCGAAGTGTCGCGGGCGGTGAAGAAACAGAAATTCGTCACCTTCCTCGGCTGGACCCCGCACCCGATGAACGTGCAGCTGAAAATGCGTTACCTCAAGGGTGGCGAGAAATACTTCGGCGACACCGGCAGCGTCTACACCCTGACTCGCAAGGGTTATGCACAGGCCTGTCCGAATGTGGGCAAACTGCTGACCAATCTTTCGTTCACGCAGGAGATGGAGAACAGCATCATGGCCGAAGTGGTGAACAAGAAGGTCAGCAATGCCGATGCGGTGAAGGCCTGGATCAAGGCGAATCCGGGGGTGTTGGACAAGTGGCTCGACGGCGTGAAGACCGTTGACGGGAAGGATGCGTTGCCGGCGGTAAAAGCCCGGCTGTAAATCATTACCTCCGCTTTGTGGCGAGGGAGCTTGCTCCCGCTGGGCTGCGTAGCAGTCCAGAAAACAGGCAACGATGCATTTCTCACTGGCCGAGTCTGCGGGATCGGGAGTGCTGTGCACTCCAGCGGGAGCAAGCTCCCTCGCCACAATGATCAGCCCTGTACTGTTACGCTTGCGTAAAATTTCACCCGAGAGGATCCATGGCCTTCCCCAGCCGCCGCTCACTGTTCCCTTTCCTGGCCTGGCTGCCCCGACAGACCCGCGCCAGCGTCGGGCGGGACCTGATCGTAGGCCTCAGCGGTGCGATTCTCGCGTTGCCGCAGTCGATTGCCTACGCCCTGATCGCCGGGCTCCCACCCGAATATGGCCTGTATGCCGCAATCATTCCGGTGCTGATCGCCTGCCTGTGGGGTTCGTCATGGCATCTGATCTGCGGGCCGACGGCGGCGATTTCGATTGTGCTGTTCGCCAGCGTCAGCCCGCTGGCCGTGCCGGCGTCGCAGGACTACATCACCCTGATCCTGCTGCTGACATTTCTCGCGGGGATTTTTCAGTGGCTGCTCGGTCTGTTGCGCTTCGGCGCGCTGGTGAATTTCGTCTCGCACTCGGTCGTGCTGGGTTTCACCCTCGGTGCGGCGGTGGTGATTGCCATCGGGCAGTTGCCGAATTTGCTGGGGTTGGATCTGCCGGCCAGGGCGACGGCACTGGCCAGTCTGATGGATCTGCTGCGACATCTCGGGGCTGTGGATAAGCCCTCGCTTGTCCTTGGCGCCGCTACGGTGGTGGTGGGCGTATTGCTCAAGCAACTGCTGCCACGCTGGCCGACGCTGTTGATGACCCTGGTCCTTGGCAGCCTGATAGTGTGGCTGTGGCCGACGATGTTCGGCCATGTTCATCTGGTCAGCGCCTTTGTTGGACGCCTGCCGCCGCTCAGCGGATTGCCGCTGGATATGGATCTGGTTTTAAGGCTGCTGCCAAGCGCCGTGGCCGTGGGCATGCTCGGGTTGGTTACCAGCCTGTCGATTGCCCGTTCGATTGCCGCACGCTCACAACAACTGCTCGATGCCAATCAGGAAGTCCGCGCCCAAGGGCTTTCCAACATCGTCGGGGCGTTCTTTTCGGGCTCGTTGTCCGCCGGTTCGTTCACCCGTTCCGGACTGAGCTATGAGGCCGGCGCCTGTTCACCGCTGGCCGGGGTGTTTTCGGCATTGTGGGTGGCGCTGTTCGCGATTTTCGGTGCAGGGCTGATCGCACACATTCCGATCCCGGCCATGGCCGGCAGCATTCTGTTGATCGCCTGGGGGCTGGTGGATCATCGCGGCATTCGTGCGCTGTTGCGGGTCAGCAGGGCGGAATTCGTGGTGATGAGCCTGACCTGCGTCGCCACGTTGCTGCTGGAATTGCAGACGGCCATTTACGCCGGCGTGCTGGCTTCGCTGTTTTTCTACCTCAAGCGCACTTCGCAGCCGCGGGTGCAGCATTGGCGCGATGGAGATGACGATGTGTTGCGGGTCGGCGGATCGATCTTTTTCGGCGCCAGCCACTATCTGCAAGTGCGGCTGCAACGGATGCACGGCGCACGGGTGGTGATCGAGGCACAGCAGATCAACTTCATCGACTATTCCGGCGTGGAAATGCTTCATCAGGAAGCCCGGCGCCTGCTGCGCCAGGATCGCAGCCTGACCTTGCGTCAGGCGCGACCGCAGGTGGTGGAGGAGTTGCGCAAACTCGAAGGGCCGGAGAAATGCCCGATCCGCTTCGAGGATTGAAGGCGCTTTACAGCGCCAGTTGACGACGCAGCTCCGCCAGAACCGGCGCCGTGTCGGGACGTACACCACGCCACAGGAAAAACGCTTCCGCCGCCTGTTCCGCCAGCATGCCCAAGCCATCCATCACCACGCCCGCACCCTGTTCGCTGGCCCAGCGGCAGAACGCGGTCGGCTCCTTGCCGTACATCATGTCGTAGCACAAGGTCTTGCCCGGTTCGATCAGGCCAGGTGCAATCGGCGGCACGTCGCCGCTGAGGCTGGCGGAGGTAGCGTTGATGATCACGTCCACCGGCTCGCGCAGCCAGTCGAAACCGCTGGCCGAGACCGGTCCCAGATCGCAGAACAGTTCGGCCAGCCGCTCAGCCTTGTCGACTGTACGGTTGGCGATGATCACCGAGTCCGGTTTCTCCGCCAGCAACGGCTCCAGTGCGCCACGCACCGCGCCACCGGCACCGAGCAGCAGGATGCGTTTGCCGGTGAGGCTGAACCCGGCGTTGACCGTCAGGTCCCGCACCAGCCCGGCGCCGTCGGTGTTGTCCCCGAGCAGGCTGCCGTCGGCGAGTTTGCTCAGGGTGTTCACTGCCCCCGCCCGTTGGGCACGGTCGGTCAGGCTGTTGGCCAAGCGGTAGGCCTCTTCCTTGAACGGGACGGTCACGTTGGCGCCGCGACCTTCGCGGAAAAACGCCTTGGCGCTGCCGGAAAAGTCGTCAAGCGGCGCCAGCAGGGTGCTGTAGTCGAGGCTCTGTCCGGTCTGCTCGGCGAACAGTTTGTGAATCATCGGCGACTTGCTGTGGCCGATCGGGTTACCGAAAACGACGTAACGATCCATCAGAAGTCCTCAGGCCTGGGCCAGCCAGTCGCGATCTTGCAGGAAGTACTCGGTCAGCCGTGCTTCTTCACTGCCCGGCTCGGCCTTCCAGTCATAGGCCCAGCGCACTTGCGGCGGCAGCGACATCAGGATCGACTCGGTGCGCCCGCCCGATTGCAAGCCGAACAGGGTGCCACGGTCGTAAACCAGGTTGAACTCGACGTAGCGGCCGCGACGGAATTCCTGGAACTCACGCTGTTTGGCGGTGAACGCATCATTCTTGCGACGCTGCACGATCGGCAGGTAAGCGTCGATATAGGCATCGCCGATGGCACGCATGAAAGCGAAACTGGTGTCGAAATCCCATTCGTTCAGGTCATCGAAGAACAGCCCGCCGATGCCCCGTGGTTCATGGCGATGCTTGATGTGGAAATAGGTGTCGCACCAGGCCTTGTAGCGCGGGTAGACGTCCGTACCGAACGGCGCACAGGCCTGCTCGGCGACGCGGTGCCAGTGGATGCAGTCTTCTTCGTTGCCATAGTACGGGGTCAGGTCGAAGCCACCGCCGAACCACCAGACCGGTTCTTCGCCTTCCTTCTCGGCGATGAAAAAACGCACATTGGCATGGGACGTCGGCACATGCGGGTTGTGCGGATGGATCACCAGCGACACGCCAAGGGCTTCAAAGCCGCGCCCGGCCAGCTCCGGCCGATGGGCGCTGGCGGACGGCGGCAGACCGCTGCCGAAGACGTGGGAAAAGTTGACGCCGCCCTTTTCGATCACCGCGCCGTTCTCGATCACCCGGGTGCGACCGCCACCGCCGGCCGCACGGGTCCAGGCGTCTTCGACGAAGCGCGTGCCGCCGTCTTCGGATTCCAGGGCCGCGCAGATGCGGTCTTGCAGGTCGAGCAGATAGGCCTTTACGGCGTCGGTGCGGGTCGTCATGGCTTCACCTTGGATCGGGCATCGCCCCGTGGGCGAGGGGCGGCGCAAATGGGCGCGTAGCATACCATCGCAGGCCGGCACGCCGCAGTTGACGAAGATCAAGCAGGGGAGTTCGATAGGGGCCTTCCGAATCGTCCCGAGGAGTAGGCAGATGGCCAAGCGAATCCAGTTCCGCGCCCATGGCGGCCCCGAAGTGCTCGAATACGTTGACTACCAGCCCGCCGAGCCCGGCCCGCAGCAGGTCCGCGTGAGCAACAAGGCCATCGGCCTTAACTTCATCGACACCTATTACCGCAGCGGTCTGTATGCGCCGCCGGCATTGCCGTCGGGTGTGGGGGCGGAAGGCGCGGGCATCGTCGAGGCCGTGGGCAGTGCCGTCACCCGGTTCAAGGTCGGTGACCGCGTGGCGTATGGCAGCGGTCCGCTGGGCGCGTACAGCGACGTGCATGTCCTGCCCGAAGCGAATCTGGTGCACCTGCCGGATACCATCAGCTTCGAAACCGCAGCGGGCGTAATGCTCAAGGGTCTGACCGTGCAGTACCTGCTGCGTCAGACTTATGAACTCAAGGGTGGCGAAACCATTCTGTTCCACGCGGCGGCCGGCGGCGTCGGTTTGCTCGCCTGCCAATGGGCGAAAGCCCTGGGCGTGAAGTTGATCGGCACCGTCAGCTCGCAAGCCAAAGCCGAACTGGCCAAGGCCCACGGCGCCTGGGAAACCATCGACTACAGCCACGAAAACGTCGCGCAACGAGTGCTGGAATTGACCGACGGGAAGAAAGTCCCGGTCGTCTACGACGGCGTCGGCAAGGACACCTGGCTCGCCTCGCTGGACTGCGTGGCGCCACGGGGGCTGCTGGTAAGCTTCGGCAATGCATCCGGCGCGGTGGACGGGGTCAATCTGGGGATTCTCGCAGCGAAAGGCTCGCTGTACGTCACCCGGCCAACCCTGGCGACCTATGCCAACAATGCCGAGAACCTGCAGCGCATGGCGGATGAGTTGTTCGGGATGATCACCAGCGGCAAGCTGAAAGTGGATATCGGTCAGCGTTATCCACTGGCGGATGCGGCAAAGGCGCAGACCGAGTTGGCGGCGCGGCGTACCACTGGCTCGACCATTCTGTTGCCATAAACCGACTGCGGCGAGGGAGTTTGCTCCCTCGCCACAAAGCGCCACGGTATCAGGCCGGGCGCACGACCCTACCGGTTGCCAGGTCGCGGATCAGGCTCGGGTTCTTGCGCCCGCCCAGCATGCCGCCCAGCACCAGATCGACTTGCCCGCGAAAATACTGCTCGACCCGCAAGCGACTCTTCGCCGCCGGCCGTCCCTGCGGGTTGGCCGACGTCGAAATCAGCGGCCCCACTAGCGAGCACAGATCCCGCACCTGCGGATGATCGCTGACCCGCAGTGCCACGGTGTCATGCACTCCGGTCACCCACTCCGGCAACAGGTTCTGATGCGGCACCAGCCAGGTGTTCGGACCCGGCCAGGTACTGGCCATGCGGTCGATCCAGTCCTGGGGGAAATCCTCGAACAGGAAATCGAACTGCCGGATGTTGTCAGCGACCAGAATCAGTCCCTTGTCCACCGAACGGTTCTTGATCGCCAGCAGGCGATCCACCGCTTCTTCATTCCATGGATCGCACCCCAGCCCCCAGACGGCTTCGGTTGGATAGGCAATCACCGCCCCGGCGCGAATCTCTCGTGCGGCTTGTTGCACACGCCAACTGTTGACCATGAAAAACTCTCCGCAAACAGGTTTCGCGCAGTTTACCGATCTTCAATGTAAAACCTAGCTCGCCCGTGCAAACCAGCGACCGTTTTCGCATACCGCTCGCCCCTCCATCTCCAGTTCGGTCAGTGCCGCCAGCACTTTGGGCAACGCCCAGCCACTGCTCTCGGCCAGCCCTTCGCTGGTGTGTGGTGCCGCATGCAGCAGGCGCAGCAACGGACTGTCGGAGCCTGGTGCGGTCGCGGACGCCGGCAGGTGCTGCCAGCCACGCAGGGCCTCCAGGATGTGTTCGATGGTCTCCACCAGCACGGCGCCGTCACGGATCAACTGGTGACAACCGCGCGCACCGGGATGGTGAATCGACCCCGGAATCGCGTAGACCTCGCGGCCCTGTTCCGCCGCCAGTCGCGCCGTGATCAGCGAGCCGCTGGCCACACTGGCCTCGACCACCAGCACGCCAAGGGACAAACCGCTGATGATCCGGTTACGCCTGGGGAAGTTGCTCGCTGTCGGTCCGGTGTCCAGTGGAAATTCCGAAAGCACCGCGCTGCCAGAGGCAATCATCGCGTCCGCCAGCCGTCGATTGCGCTGTGGGTAAAAATTTTCCAGCCCGGTACCCAATACGCCGACAGTCTGCCCTCCGACGTCCACCGCCGCCTGATGAGCCATCGCATCGATTCCCAGGGCCAGGCCACTGGTGATGACAAAACCGGCTCCGGCCAGACTCCGGGAAAACGCCGCCGCCGTGTCCATGCCCGGACGCGAGGCACGTCGGCTGCCGACCATCGCCAGTTGCGGTTTTTCCAGAATGGCGGGATCCCCGGCGACAAACAGCAAGGGCGGCGGATCAGAAATCTGCGCCAGCAACGCCGGATAATCCGCCTGGTCCCACATCAGCAGATGCTGCTGCGGACGCTCTAGCCAGCGCAATGCGTGGCTGGCGCCGTCGCGCACGTCAGGACAGCGGCGAGCTTCGGCGCTCGTCGCCGGCAACCCCAGCGAGCGCCAGGCACTGGCCGGCGCGCTGAGGGCTTTGGACGCAGAGCCGAACGCTTCGAGCAATCGGGCAAAACGTTTCGGGCCGATTTCCGGCAGGCGGTGCAGGCGCAAACGCGCCTCCAGTTCTGCCGGGGAAACCGGCATACAGACAGGCATCATCATGGATCATCCTTGATCGTCATTAGCCCCGAACCCTTCGGAACAAGCTGTGGATAACTCTGTTGGTAACTTGTGAAGCCAGCTAAGGATTTCGCACCTTGTCCAGCACTGCCAGCGAGCGCGACGCGTTCAGGACGAGGCCGTAACTGAGCTTGTCGTAGGTACGGAACACCATCAGCAAGCCGGCACGTTCATCGGGGATTTTCAGTGGCTGACCGGTGATCCGGTCGCGTACGGTTTCCCCGGTTTTCATCACCACCAGCACATTGCCCTCGGCGAGCCCGTCGCGCTTGCCCTTGTTGAGTGTCACCACGTCCATTGCGCCGATCTGCGTGACGCCACGCGGCACATCAATGATCAGACCGTTGATGTCGGTGGCGGGAGCACTGGGCATGAAGGTCGAGTTGATCGAACGCTCTTCGCCACCGAACAGACGGTCGCCGAGGCGTACTTCCTGGGTCGTGCGTTGCAGGGCGAGGGTGGCGACATCGCCTTCGGTGGCAACGATTTCGCCGCCGCCGACATCGTCGGCGTTGATCCCCAGGAACTCCTTGGTCTGTGGATCGGTATAAACCTTGCCCTGACGGAAGATGCCGTAGACCGGCTGGCCCGGATCGAAATGGCCACGGGCGTAGATCCGGTCGCCGGTGCCGCTGAGCACGCGCTCGGCATCGCCGGCGACGATGTACGGCGCCTTGTCGAAGTCCTCGACCTTGTCAACGATGCGGTTGCTCAACAGAAAGCTGTTGATGGATTTGAGCGGAATGCTCGGAATCGCCTCGGCCACCGGGCTGCTGCGGACCCTGGGCGAAAGTTTGATGGTGCCGCGCGACGCCCCGCGATTAAGGGTCAGACGTGGCTGGCCGTTGACGTAACTGAGCGTCAGGGTGTCGCCCGGATAGATCAGGTTGGGGTTTTCGATCTGCGGATTGGCCCGCCACAGTTGTGGCCACTGCCAGGGTTCGCGCAGATATTTACCGGATATGTCCCAGAGTGTATCCCCCGAAACCACCGTGTATTGCTGTGGAAAACCTTCCTTGAGTTGCACTTGCCCGTATGCGGTGCCGGCCGAGGCCAGAAACAGCAGGGCGAGTAGTGATTTCCTCATGCGGTGAATCCCTTTATCATGTGCGTTCGCGTGAAACGCCAGAGCCCCCGTGGCTCGCTCCCTGCTCTATGCTGAAAAGCAAGGCGCTACGTTTCACAACGGTAGCCTGCATCTTCGGACCCGCCAGGCCATCGACCCGACTTTACCTCACACGTGCAGCAATCAAGCTTATGGCCATTTTGAACATCCTCGAATTTCCGGACCCGCGTCTGCGCACTATCGCCAAACCTGTGGCCGTAGTGGACGACGAAGTGCGTCAACTGGTCGATGACATGTTTGAAACAATGTATGAAGCGCCGGGCATCGGCCTTGCCGCGACCCAGGTCAACGTGCACAAACGTATCGTCGTGATGGACCTTTCCGAAGACCGCACCGAACCCCGGGTGTTCATCAACCCCGAGTTCGAACCGCTGACCGACGAAATGGAGCAATACCAGGAAGGCTGCCTCTCGGTGCCGGGCTTCTACGAAAACGTCGACCGCCCGCAGAAGGTCAGGATCAAGGCGCTGGACCGTGAAGGCCAGCCTTACGAACTGATCGCCGAGGGCCTGCTCGCCGTGTGCATCCAGCACGAATGCGACCACCTCAACGGCAAGCTGTTCGTCGATTACCTGTCCACGCTCAAACGCGACCGGATCAAGAAGAAACTGGAAAAGCAGCACCGCCAGAACGCTTGATGCCCCTCTCCAAAGGCTTGCCGCGGCAAGCCTTTTTCTTTTTACGAGATTCCCCCATGACTGAGCCATTGCGCATCGTTTTTGCCGGTACCCCGGAATTCGCCGCCGAACATCTCAAGGCCCTGCTGGACAGCCCTTACGAGATCGTCGCCGTCTACACCCAACCGGATCGTCCGGCCGGTCGCGGACAAAAACTGATGCCGAGCCCGGTCAAACAACTCGCCCTGGAAAACAATATCCAGGTGTTGCAGCCGCCGACCCTGCGCAATGCCGACGCTCAAGCCGAACTCGCGGCATTGAAACCGGACTTGATGGTGGTGGTCGCCTACGGCCTGATCCTGCCGCAAGCGGTGCTGGATATACCGCGCCTGGGTTGCATCAACAGCCACGCCTCGCTGCTGCCACGTTGGCGCGGGGCAGCACCGATCCAGCGCGCTGTGGAAGCAGGTGACGCCGAAAGTGGCGTGACCGTGATGCGCATGGAAGCCGGCCTGGACACCGGGCCGATGCTGCTTAAGGTGGTAACCCCGATCAGCGCCGAAGACACCGGCGGCAGCCTCCACGACCGCCTCGCCGAACTGGGCCCGCCCGCCGTCGTGCAGGCGATTGCCGGGCTCGCCGCCGGCACCCTGGAAGGCGAAGTGCAGAACGATGAGCTCGCCACCTACGCCCACAAACTGAACAAGGACGAAGCCCGCATCGACTGGAGCCGCCCGGCCATCGAGCTGGAGCGTCTGGTCCGCGCCTTCAACCCATGGCCGATCACCCACAGCACGCTCAACGGCGAAGCCCTGAAAGTGCTGGCGGCGACGCTGGCCGAAGGCAAAGGCGCGCCGGGCAC
Organism: Pseudomonas sp. KCJK9016; assembly: GCF_046231795.1. Classification (NCBI taxonomy): domain Bacteria; kingdom Pseudomonadati; phylum Pseudomonadota; class Gammaproteobacteria; order Pseudomonadales; family Pseudomonadaceae; genus Pseudomonas; species Pseudomonas sp. KCJK9016. The sequence continues at coordinate 100,027 of NZ_JBJJMM010000015.1, forward strand.
CATCCTTGGCGCCAGCAAGGACGGCCTGCTGGTGGCCTGTGGCGAACAGGCGCTGTGCCTGACCCGCCTGCAATTACCCGGTGGCAAGGCGCTGAACTTCAGCGATCTGTTCAACAGCCGTCGTGAGAAATTCGCCATCGGCACCGTACTGGGTGCAGCGGTGGACGCGCCATGAACCCGCGTCTGGCCGCCGCCAAGGCACTCGCCGCAGTCCTGAGCGGCAAGGCTTCGCTCAACAGCTCCCTGCCGGCACAACTGGACAAGGTCGAAGATCGCGACCGCGGTTTCACGCAGGATCTGGCGTTCGGCACTGCCCGCTGGCAACCACGCTTGTCGGCACTGGCGGAAAAACTGTTGCAGAAGCCGTTCAAGGCGGCGGACGCCGATGTCGAGGCGCTGCTGCTGGTCGGCCTCTATCAGTTGCTCTATACCCGCGTCCCGCCGCACGCTGCCATTGGCGAAACCGTCGGTTGCGCCGACAAGCTGAAAAAACCGTGGGCCAAAGGTCTGCTCAATGCCGTGCTGCGCAATGCCCAGCGCGATCATGAGGCGATCTTCGCCGAACTGGAACGCGATCCGGTGGTGCGCACCGCCCACCCGCGCTGGCTGCAAAAATCCCTGAAGGCCTTCTGGCCTGAACAATGGGAAGCCATTTGCGAAGCCAACAACGCGCATCCGCCGATGATCCTGCGGGTCAACCGCCGTCATCACAGCCGCGACACCTACCTCGGTCTGCTGACGGAAGCGGGCATCGCCGCGCAGCCGTGCACGTTCAGCCGCGACGGCATCGTCCTCGACGCCGCCGCTGATGTGCGCAGCCTGCCGGGTTTCGCCGAAGGCTGGATCAGCGTGCAGGACGAAGCCGCGCAACTGGCCGCCGATCTGCTCGATCTCGCGCCGGGCCAACGGGTACTGGACGCCTGTTGCGCCCCTGGCGGCAAGACCTGCCACATCCTTGAAGCCGAACCGGCGCTGGCCGGTGTCGTGGCGGTGGATCTGGAAGCCAAGCGTCTGGTACGGGTGAAGGAAAACCTCGAACGCCTTGGCCTGAGCGCCGAACTGATTGCCGCCGACGGGCGCGACATCTCCGTATGGTGGGACGGCAAACCGTTCCAGCGCATCCTCCTGGACGCGCCGTGCTCGGCCACCGGGGTGATCCGCCGTCATCCGGACATCAAGCTGACCCGCCAGGCCGACGACATCGCCGCCCTTGCGCAACTGCAAGGCGAACTGCTCGACGCGATGTGGAAAACCCTCGAAGTGGGCGGCATCCTGCTCTACGCCACCTGCTCGACCTTGCCGACAGAGAACACCGAAGTCATTGCCGCGTTCCTTGAGCGCACGCCGGGCGCCCGGGAACTGGATCTGGCCACGCAGGCCGGAATCAAACAACCTCATGGTCGCCAATTGCTGGCCCGGCAGGGTGGGCATGACGGGTTCTACTACGCCAAGCTGATCAAGATCGCTGCCGCGCGCGGCTAAACGGATTCAATGGAGTGACGGGTTGAAAATCATCATCCTCGGTGCGGGACAGGTCGGCGGTTCGCTGGCCGAACACCTGGCCAGCGAAGCCAACGACATCACCGTGGTCGATACTAATGGCGACCGTCTGCGCGACCTCGGCGACCGTCTCGATATCCGCACCGTACAGGGCCGAGGCTCGCTGCCGAGCGTGCTGCGCCAGGCCGGCGCCGACGACGCAGACATGCTGGTGGCCGTGACCAACAGCGACGAAACCAACATGGTCGCCTGTCAGGTCGCCCACACTCTGTTCCACACTCCGACCAAGATCGCCCGCGTACGTGAAGCTTCGTACCTGACCCGCGAAGAACAGCTGTTCCAGAACGAAGCGATTCCGGTCGACGTGCTGATCAGCCCAGAGCAAGTGGTCACCAACTACATCAAACGCCTGATCCAGCATCCCGGCGCCTTGCAGGTGATCGACTTCGCCGAAGGCCAGGCGCAACTGGTGGCAGTACGCGCCTACTACGGCGGGCCGCTGGTGGGGCAGCAACTGCGTCAGTTGCGCGAACACATGCCGAATGTTGAGACACGGGTTGCCGCCATTTTCCGACGCGACCGCCCGATTCTTCCTCAGGGCGACACGGTGATCGAGGCCGACGACGAAGTCTTCTTCATCGCCGCCCGCGAGAACATTCGCGCCGTGATGAGCGAAATGCGCCGCCTCGACGAAACCTACAAGCGCATCGTCATCGCCGGCGGCGGGCAGATCGGCGAGCGCCTGGCCGAGGCCATCGAAAGCCGTTATCAGGTGAAGATCATCGAGATGAACCCGGCGCGGTGCCGCTACCTTTCCGACACCCTCGACAGCACCGTGGTGCTGCAGGGCAGTGCGTCGGATCGCGACCTGCTGCTGGAAGAGAACATCGCCGACGCCGACATCTTTCTCGCGCTGACCAACGATGACGAGGCCAACATCATGTCATCGCTGCTGGCCAAGCGCCTGGGGGCGAAGAAGGTGATGACGATCATCAACAATCCGGCCTACGTCGACCTGATCCAGGGCGGCGATATCGACATCGCCATCAGCCCGCAACTGGCGACCATCGGCACTTTGCTGGCCCATGTGCGCCGTGGCGATATCGTGAGCGTGCACTCCCTGCGCCGTGGCGCGGCGGAAGCCATCGAAGCGGTGGCCCATGGTGATTCGAAGTCGAGCAAGGTCATCGGCAAGGCCATCGAGAACATCGCCCTGCCGCCGGGCACGACTATCGGCGCAATCATTCGCGATGAAGAAGTGATCATCGCCCACGGCGATACGGTCATCGCCGCCGGTGACCATGTGATTCTGTTCCTTGTGGATAAAAAGCATATTCGCGATGTGGAGAAGTTGTTCCACGTGGGACTGAGTTTTTTCTGACCGACCTCGAGGCGAAACCGATGATCGAATCCCTGGAAAAAATGCTCGCCAAGGGTGTGGATAACTCATTGCTGCGCTTCGGCCTCGGCAAGGGCTATCTGGATCAGGGGGAAAATGCGAAGGCCGCCGAACATTTTCAGCACTGCGTCGGTTTCGATCCGAAGTATTCGGCGGCCTGGAAACTGTTGGGCAAGGCGCAGTTGGCGCTGGGTGATCCGACGGCTGCGCGACAGGCCTGGGAGCAGGGACTGGAAGCGGCCCGGGCCCATGGCGACAAGCAGGCCGAGAAGGAAATGACGGTGTTTCTGAAGAAGCTGGATCGGCAAAAGCCGTGAAGCTTGTGGATAACCTCGCCAGCGAGGTTATCCACAGATGAACCCGCGGCTCAGTACCAGCGCGCTTCGCCCGGCGGGCGCTTCTTGAAGCGTTTCATGCTCCACATGTACTGGCTCGGATAGGCCGCCACATAACGCTCGACCACTTGGCTCATTGCGGCGCAGGAGGTTTCGGTGTCGGTGCTGTACATGGCTTCCGGCGCCGCTTCCAAAATCACTTTGTAACCGGAACCGTCCGGCAGACGCAGGGCGTGCAGGAACACGCCGACAGCCTTGCCGCCGGCCAGCATGTTCGGCACGAACTTGCTGGTCAGGGCCTGGGTGGCGAAGAACGGCACGAAGATCCCAGCGGATTCGGCCGGCTCCGGGTCCGCCGGAATCCCCACCTGACCGCCCTTGCGCACTTCCTTGATGACACTGAGGATGCCTTCCTTGGTCGACGCCGCCACGCGGTTGCCCAACTGCACGCGTTGCTTGCGCAGCAATTCATCCACAGCCTTGAGCTTGGGCGGACGATAGAAAATGATCGGTTTGCACTGGCTGCAATAGAAGTGGTTGAGCACTTCCCAGTTGCCCAGGTGGCTGGTGATGCCGACCACGCCTTTGCCCGACGCCAGCGCCTCCTTGAGGATGTCGAGGCCTTCGACTTCGCGTACCAGATCAATGGAACGCTGGGCCGGCCAGATCCAGGCGCAGGCGCTTTCGGTCAGGGACTTGCCGATGTCTTTCAGACTCTGCCCCACCAGACGCTCGCGTTCGGCCGGGTCCATCTGTGGAAAACATTTGGCGAGGTTGATCCGCACCACATCGCGGGAACGGTTGGGGGTTTTCCACATGATCCAGCCGATCGCCGAACCCACGGCCTGCACGGCCCGCCACGGAAGCATGGCAAACAGCCGCAGAGCGCCGACCAGCATGGCGCCTTTAAACTTTTCCACAGGTCACTCCTGATCTTGTGCTGTGCGCGAGGCGGCCATTCTAACCGCCGTTGACCAGCTGCGCGTAGCGGTCGCAATCCTGAGTGTGATCCATGACCATGCCCGAAGCCTGCATCAGGGCATAGCAAATGGTCGGGCCGACGAAGGTGAAACCGGCCTTTTTAAGGCCTTTGCTCATGGCCACGGCTTGCGGGGTAATGGCCGGGACTTCGCTGCGATCCTTGAAATGATTGATGATCGGGCGGTTATCCACAAACGACCAGAGGAACGCCACCGGGTCATCCAGTTCCAGCCACGCCTGAGCGTTGCGCCGGGCGGCATTGAGCTTGAGACGGTTGCGGATGATCCCCGGATCGAGCATCAACTCATCGATTTCCGCGTCGCTCATCTGCGCCACGCGCTGTACGTCGAAGCCGTACAACACCTCGCGATATCGCTCGCGCTTGCGCAGCACGGTGATCCAGGAAAGCCCGGCCTGGAACCCTTCGAGCAAAAGCAACTCGAACAATCCCTGCGCGTCGCGTAGCGGCGTACCCCACTCCTGATCGTGGTAAGCCATGTACAGCGGATCATCGTTGCACCAAAAGCAGCGTGGCATAAGGCTCCAGGGGGTGGAGGTGCGACTGAATCGGGTATACTCCCGCTCTTTAAATCGCAGCCCAAGAAACAGGTGAATTTCGTGAGCCAGCCTACGCCAGCCGTGCGTACCTTCCAAGACTTGATCCTCGCGCTCCAGCAATACTGGGCCGAGCAAGGTTGTGTGGTACTTCAGCCCTACGATATGGAAGTAGGCGCCGGCACTTTCCACACCGCGACATTCCTGCGTGCCATCGGCCCGGAAACCTGGAACGCCGCGTACGTACAGCCAAGCCGCCGTCCGACTGACGGCCGTTACGGCGAAAACCCGAACCGTCTGCAGCACTACTATCAGTTCCAGGTGGTCCTGAAGCCGAACCCGGACAACTTCCAGGAACTGTACCTGGGCTCCCTCAAGCATGTCGGCCTGGACCCGCTGGTCCACGACATCCGCTTCGTCGAAGACAACTGGGAATCGCCGACCCTCGGCGCCTGGGGCCTGGGCTGGGAAGTCTGGCTCAACGGCATGGAAGTGACCCAGTTCACCTACTTCCAGCAGGCGGGCGGCATCGAGTGCTACCCGGTGACCGGCGAGATCACCTACGGCCTCGAGCGTCTGGCCATGTACCTGCAAGGCGTGGACTCGGTCTACGACCTGGTCTGGGCCGACGGTCCGTTCGGCAAGGTGACCTACGGCGACGTGTTCCACCAGAACGAAGTGGAGCAGTCCACCTACAACTTCGAGCACGCCAACGTCGACAAGCTGTTCGAACTGTTCGACTTCTATGAAAGCGAAGCCAAGCGCCTGATCGAACTCGACCAGCCGCTGCCGTTGCCAAGCTACGAAATGGTTCTGAAGGCCTCGCACACCTTCAACCTGCTGGATGCGCGCCGGGCGATCTCGGTGACCGCGCGTCAGCAATACATTCTGCGCGTTCGCACCCTGGCGCGTTCCGTCGCCCAAGCCTACCTGCTGGCCCGCGCCAAGCTGGGCTTCCCGATGGCAACCCCGGATCTGCGTGACGAAGTACTGGCCAAGCTGGAGGCTGCACAATGAGTGCTCAAGATTTTCTGGTTGAACTGGGCACCGAAGAACTGCCACCCAAAGCCCTGAGCACCCTGGCCGAAGCGTTTCTGGCCGGTATCGAAAAGGGTCTGCAGACTGCCGGTCTCAGCTACGAGTCCAAGGCTGTCTACGCCGCGCCACGTCGTCTGGCCGTGTTGATCACCAAGCTGGACACCCAGCAGCCGGATCGCAGCATCAACCTCGACGGCCCGCCACGTCAGGCCGCGTTCGATGCCGAAGGCAATCCGACCCAGGCGGCGCTGGGCTTCGCCAAGAAATGCGGCGTCGAGCTGAGCGAAATCGACCAGAGCGGTCCGAAACTGCGCTACAGCCAGAACATCGCCGGCAAGCCGACCGCCAGTCTGCTGCCGACCATCGTCGAAGACTCGCTGAACGATCTGCCGATCCCGAAACGCATGCGTTGGGGTGCACGCAAGGAAGAGTTCGTGCGTCCGACCCAGTGGCTGGTGATGCTGCTCGGCGACCAGGTCATCGACTGCACCATCCTCGCGCAGAAGGCCGGCCGTGAATCCCGTGGCCACCGTTTCCACCACCCGCAGGCCGTGCGCATCGGTTCGCCATCGAGCTACCTGGCCGACCTGCGTGCCGCTTATGTACTGGCTGACGCCAACGAACGTCGCGAGATCATCAGCAAGCGCACCGAAGAACTGGCAACCCGTCAGGAAGGCACCGCGATCGTGCCGCCGGCGTTGCTCGACGAAGTGACCGCGCTGGTCGAATGGCCGGTGCCGCTGGTGTGCTCGTTCGAGGAACGCTTCCTCGACGTGCCGCAGGAAGCGCTGATCACCACCATGCAGGACAACCAGAAGTACTTCTGCCTGCTGGATGCCGACGGCAAGTTGCTGCCACGTTTCATCACCGTGGCCAACATCGAATCCAAAGACCCGCAGCAGATCATCGCCGGTAACGAGAAAGTGGTTCGCCCACGTCTGACCGACGCCGAGTTCTTCTTCAAGCAGGACAAGAAGCAGAAGCTCGAAGTGTTCAACGAACGTCTGCAGAACGTGGTGTTCCAGGAAAAACTCGGCAGCGTCTACGACAAGGCCGAGCGCGTGTCGAAACTGGCTGCGTACATCGCGGCGCGTATCGGCGGCAACGCTTCGTGGGCTGCCCGTGCAGGTCTGTTGTCCAAGTGCGACCTGGCCACTGAAATGGTCGGCGAGTTCCCGGAGATGCAAGGGGTCGCCGGCTACTACTACGCCCTCAATGACGGCGAGCCGGAAGACGTCGCCCTGGCGCTGAACGAGCAGTACATGCCGCGCGGTGCCGGCGCCGAACTGCCAGCTACCCTGACCGGTGCGGCCGTGGCCATTGCCGACAAGCTCGACACCCTGGTCGGCATCTTCGGCATCGGCATGCTGCCGACCGGCAGCAAGGACCCGTATGCCCTGCGCCGTGCGGCACTGGGCGTGCTGCGGATCCTGATCGAGAAACAACTGGATCTGGACCTGAACGACGCCGTGGCGTTCGCCGTGAATTCCTTCGGCGCGAAGGTCAAGGCTGCCGGTCTGAGCGACGCGGTGCTGGAATTCATCTTCGACCGTCTGCGTGCGCGTTACGAAGACGAAGGCGTGGATGTCGCCACCTACCTGTCGGTACGTGCCCTGAAGCCGGGTTCGGCGCTGGACTTCGACCAGCGTGTGCAAGCGGTTCAGGCCTTCCGCAAACTGCCGGAAGCGGCAGCGCTGGCGGCGGTGAACAAGCGGGTGTCGAACCTGCTGAGCAAAGTCGAAGGCTCGGTGCCGACCGATGTCCAGGCCAAGTACTTCGACAACGCCAACGAGTTCTCGCTGTACTCGGCGATCCAGCAGGCTGATCAGGCGGTACAGCCAATGGCTGCGGCGCGTCAGTACAACGAATCGCTGGCACGTCTGGCTGCACTGCGCGAGCCGGTCGACGCGTTCTTCGACGCCGTGATGGTCAATGCCGAAGACGCCAACGTGCGGGCCAACCGTTACGCGCTGCTGTCGCGTCTGCGTGGCCTGTTCCTGGGCGTCGCCGACATTTCGCTGCTGGGTTGAGGGATTGTTGTTGAAACTGCTGATTCTCGATCGGGACGGAGTGATCAATTACGACTCCGACGCTTACATCAAGTCGGTGGAGGAGTGGATTCCGCTGCCCGGCTCGATCGAAGCGATTGCGCAGTTGAGCAAGGCCGGCTGGACGGTGGCGGTCGCCACCAACCAGTCGGGCATTGCTCGCGGCTACTATGACCTCGCCACCCTCGACGCCATGCACGCGCGCCTGCGCGAACTGGTGGCGGAGCAGGGCGGTGAAGTCGGGCTGATCGTGTATTGCCCACATGGGCCGGACGAGGGTTGCGACTGCCGCAAGCCGAAACCCGGCATGCTGAAAACCATTGCGCAGCATTACGACGTTGCGTTGACGAATGTCTGGTTCGTCGGCGACAGCCTTGGTGACCTGGAGGCCGCCAAAGCCGTCGATTCACAGCCCATTTTGGTAAAGACCGGGAAAGGCGAAAAGACCTTGGGCAAGACCCTTCCGGTCGGCACCCTGATTTTTGACGATCTGGCGGCGATTGCCGCAGAACTTATCCACAACTAGAGTACTTCTGAAGTTCCTGACCAGGGATTGATCGGGAGTGCGCTTGAACAGTCGGGCATCGCCCGTAACGGTAAACGTCGCCATGTCGATACTGCAGGCCATCAGAATTGTCCTCTTTTACCTGCTGCTGGGTACCACCGCCTTGCTGTGGTGCAGCCTGAGCTTTTTTATCGCGCCCTTTCTGCCGTTCAAGGCGCGCTATCGCTTCATTAATGTGTATTGGTGCCGCTGCGCCTTGTGGTTGACCAAGGTGTTCCTGGGTATCAGTTACGAAGTCAAAGGCGCGCAAAACGTGCCTGACCGGCCATGCGTGATTCAATCGAACCATCAGAGCACTTGGGAGACGTTCTTTCTCTCCGCTTATTTCTCGCCCTTGAGCCAGGTGCTCAAGCGCGAATTGCTGTATGTGCCGTTCTTCGGCTGGGCGATGGCCATGCTGCGGCCGATCGCGATTGACCGCGACAACCCGAAAGCCGCGCTCAAACAGGTGGCAGCAAAAGGTGATGATCTGCTCAAGGACAATGTCTGGGTGCTGATCTTCCCGGAAGGCACTCGTGTACCTCACGGCACTATCGGCAAGTTCTCCCGCAGTGGCAGCGCGCTGGCAGTCAATGCGCAGTTGCCTGTGCTGCCGGTTGCACACAACGCCGGCAAGTTCTGGCCGAAAATCGGCTGGGGAAAAAGGCAGGGGGTGATCACCGTGGTCATCGGTGAACCGATGTATGCCGAAGGAACCGGCCCCCGCGCCATCGCCGATCTGAATGACCGGGTGCAGGCGTGGAACGAACAGGCCCAGCGGGAAATGGGGTCGTTGCCACCGGCTCCACAAGCACCGGCAACCAACGATCAGGCGACAGCCTGACTTTTGTGGATAACCTGTGTACGGTTTGTTGGCAACGTTCAGGAAATACTAAATAAGTGACTGATTTACTTATATATTTCTGAACCTGCTAAAACGCCGTAAAAGGTGCATAAGTTTTTTTCGGAAGTAAGGAAACCGGCTGATATAGCCGGTTTTTTTATACCTGCTCTTCGGCAATCATCGGTAACGCCAGACGAAATGTGGTGCCTTGATCGACAACGCTGAGACACTCGATCCGGCCACCGTGGTGATCCACCACAGCCTTGACCATCGATAGCCCCAGGCCCACGCCATCAATACCTTGGGCTGAAGAAAAACGGCGGTACTGACTGAAAAGTTCGGGCAGTTCTTCGGCGGCGATGCCTTTGCCCTGATCGGTCAATTCGCATTGCAGCCAGTCATCGTTACAGCGAACGCACAATCTGACCGTGGAGCCGACCGGGCTGTACTTGATCGCGTTTTCCAGCAGATTGAACAGCGCCCGTGTCAGCAAACCCTGGTCCGCCATCACCAGGCGTTCCTGTGATTGCTCATCCATATCGTTCAGCAGTTCGATACGCTTTTGCTGGGCGATGGGCAGTGCCTGGTCCAGGACATCCATCACCAGCATCGCGAACAGAGTCGGCTGGAATTGATACGCCTCGGATTCGGCCCGGGCCAGCAATACGAAACCATCGGTCAGTTCCAGCGCCCGGCGCACCTGACGTTCGATTTGCTCGAACAACGGCGCATCGGTTCCGGCCTGGTGCCGATGGACGTCGAGGAGGGCGAGAATCGCCGAGTGCGGAGCCCGCAGATCATGGGACAGAAAACGCAGCAACACGCTGCGCTGTTCCTCGGCAGCGCGCTCGGCACTAAGATCGGTGAGGCTCAGCAGCCAGCCAATCGGCGTATCACCATCCACTGGCAACAACGCGGCACGTTCCAGACGCAGGCTGCGATCCTTGGGGTCGCGAAATTCCAGCAGAGGTAAATCAGATAGCGGGGGGCGCGAGTCTGTGGATAAATCCGGATAGCCCAGACTCGCCAGTTGATCGAGGACATCCTCACCCACCAGAGGATGATCGAACAGGCTCCGGGCCTTGCGATTGCCCAGCAGGATTTGCCCCCGTGGATCGCTGATCAACGTCGCTACCGGCAAGTACTCCAACCCATCGGAAATGAACCGTCGCGTATCGCGGGTGCGGCTCATGGCCTGTTCAAGGGCCATGATCTGCCCCTGCAGGCGATCCGCACTGGAAAACTGCGCCCGGCGTCGCTCGGGGAACACCTTCGGTTCACTGTCCAGCCGTGACAGCTCCCAGCCGAAGTACGTGAGCACGACGCTCAGTCGCCGCCAGTTCCAGATCAGATAGCCAAACAGCATGCCCAGCGCCGCCGGTGTCGGTGACCACCAGAGGCGTATTTGCGCCAGGCCGGCACTGGTCAGCAACACACAGGCAATCCCGCCGAGCGTCACCCAGATAGCCAGGCGCGGGCGCCACAGCAACAACCCCAACATACAAGCCACCAGAGCGACCGACAACATTGCGCCGGCCGCCGGTGCAGGCTCCTGCAGATTGACCTGCGCACGCCACGACAACAATGCAGTCAGCGGCAACAGCACTAGACTTATCCACAGCCATTCGCGCACCAGTTGCCGAAACAGGCGTTGAACCTGACTTTGCACACGGCTTTCGTGGCGGCGTCGGTTAATCATGGAATACCGGACTGGGCGGGTTGAATGCTTTCACAGGCGACAGGTCTGAGGGTGTAGATCCGAAGAATCATAGCGGCTCCCCCCACGGCGTGCCGCTTACTTTCATTTGCTTTGCCATAAAACCAGCGACAAGGAATACCGCGTATGCGCGTTGCGATACTGGACGATGAACCCGCCGAACTGCGCCGGGTCGAGCAAACCCTGCAACAAATGGCCGAGGCCGGTGAACAGCCATGGTCGCTGCACAGTTTCGAACGCGCAGAAGACCTGCTGCGACAGCTGCGTCGCGAAACCTTCGACCTGCTTATACTCGACTGGCAGCTTCCCGACCTCACCGGACTGGCGCTGCTGCGCTGGACCCGCGAGCACATGGAAGCACCACCGGCCGCCATCATGCTCACCAGCCGTGACGGTGAGAGCGATATCGTACAGGCGTTGAATACGGGAGCCGACGACTACGTCAGCAAACCATTCCGTCCCAACGAGCTGAAGGCCCGGGTCACCGCCGTGCTGCGTCGGCATAGCCATCAACGCCCGGCTGCGGCCAATATCCTGCGCTTCAATGATCTGGTGTTCGACGATGCCGAGCTGACCGTTACCCGTGAGGGAAAACCGATCATGATGACTGAGCGCGAGTATCGCCTCGCGCATTGCCTGTTCAGTAACCTGGGCCGTCCGTTGTCGCGGGACTATCTATATGAAAGATTCTGGCCCCATGAAGAGATGGCCTCGTCACGACCGCTGGATACCCACATCTATCGCCTGCGCAACAAGCTCGGGCTGACAGCGGATCGGGGTTGGCAATTGCTGACGATTTACGGGTATGGGTATCGATTGGAGAGTGTGGTTTCTGCAGGCCAGTGAACGACAGGCAAATAAAAAAGGCCAACGCGAATGCGTTGGCCTTTTTCGTTGGTACCGAGCGGGATCAGAAATCCAGGTTCGAAACCGACAGGGCGTTGCTCTCGATGAAGTCACGGCGAGGTTCGACCGCATCACCCATCAGGGTGTTGAAGATCTGATCCGCGGCAATGGCATCTTCGATGGTGACTTTCAGCATGCGGCGCACGGTCGGATCCATGGTGGTTTCCCACAGCTGATCCGGGTTCATTTCACCCAGTCCTTTGTATCGCTGGATGGTATGGCGCTTGGTGCTTTCGGCCATCAGCCAGTCCAGAGCGTCCTTGAACTCGGTGACCGATTTTCTGCGTTCGCCACGCTGAACATAAGCCCCTTCGTCCAGCAGTGTGCTGAGTTGGGCCCCCAGGGAAACGACGGTCTTGTAATCGTTGCTGCCGAAGAAGTCGCGGTTGAAGGTGACGTAGTTCGACAGGCCGTGCGAGATCAACTCAACCTCTGGCAACCACACACCACGCTCGCGGTCTTCACGCAGGCTGGCCTTGTAAACCAGACCGGATTTCTCGACGGTGCGCAGACGGGTTTCGTACTGAGCCAGCCAGTCTTGCATCTTCGCGTGGTCGCCCAGCATTTCCAGGCTGACGGCCGGCAGGTAGATGAAGTGCTCGGTCAGCTCCTGCGGGTACAGGCGCGACAAGCGCTTGAGGGTCTTCATCACCATGCGGAAGTCATTCACCAGACGCTCCAGCGCTTCACCGGAAATGCCCGGGGCGTCTTCATTCAGATGCAGGCTTGCGTCTTCCAGGGCCGACTGCGTCATGTACTCTTCCATGGCGTCGTCGTCTTTGATGTATTGCTCTTGCTTGCCTTTCTTGACCTTGTACAGCGGCGGCTGGGCGATATAGATGTAGCCGCGCTCGATCAACTCCGGCAACTGACGGAAGAAGAACGTCAGCAGCAGGGTACGGATGTGCGAACCGTCGACGTCAGCATCGGTCATGATGATGATGTTGTGATAACGCAGCTTGTCGATGTTGTACTCTTCGCGGCCGATGCCGCAGCCCAGCGCGGTGATCAGGGTGCCCACTTCCTGGGACGAGATCATCTTGTCGAATCGGGCTTTCTCGACGTTGAGGATCTTGCCCTTCAGCGGCAGGATCGCCTGGGTCTTGCGGTTACGTCCCTGCTTGGCAGAGCCGCCCGCGGAGTCACCTTCCACGAGGTACAGTTCGGACAGCGCCGGGTCTTTTTCCTGGCAGTCGGCCAGCTTGCCCGGCAGGCCGGCGATGTCCAGCGCGCCTTTGCGGCGGGTCATCTCACGGGCCTTGCGCGCCGCTTCACGGGCACGGGCGGCATCGATCATCTTGCCGACAACCAGTTTGGCTTCGTTCGGGTTTTCCAGCAGGAAGTCGGAGAAGTACTTGCCCATCTCCTGCTCGACCGCGGTCTTCACTTCGGAAGACACCAGCTTGTCCTTGGTCTGCGAGCTGAACTTCGGATCCGGCACCTTCACCGAGATGATTGCTGTCAGGCCTTCACGGGCATCGTCACCGGTGGTGGCGACCTTGTGCTTCTTCGCCAGACCTTCCTGCTCGATGTAGTTGTTCAGGTTACGCGTCAGAGCGGAACGGAAGCCCACCAGGTGGGTACCACCGTCGCGCTGCGGAATGTTGTTGGTGAAGCACAACAGGTTCTCGTTGAAGCTGTCGTTCCACTGCAGGGCGATTTCCACGCCGATGCCGTCATCACGCTGGATGTTGAAGTGGAATACCTGGTTGACCGCTGTCTTGTTGGTGTTCAGGTATTCAACGAACGCACGCAGGCCGCCCTCGTATTTGAACAGCTCTTCCTTGCCGGTGCGCTCATCCTTGAGGACGATGCCGACACCGGAGTTGAGGAAGGACAGTTCACGGATACGCTTGGCCAGAATGTCCCAGCTGAAGTGAATGTTCTTGAAGGTTTCCTTGGAAGCCTTGAAGTGAATCTGGGTACCGGTGGTTTCGCTGTCGCCAACGATGGCCATCGGTGCCTGAGGTACCCCGTGGACGTAGGTCTGCTCCCAGATCTTGCCACTGCGGCGCACGGTCAGGACCAGCTCTTCGGACAGGGCGTTCACCACAGAAACACCTACACCGTGCAGACCGCCGGATACCTTGTAGGAGTTGTCGTCGAACTTACCGCCGGCGTGGAGGACGGTCATAATGACCTCGGCAGCGGATACGCCTTCCTCTTTGTGCACGTCTACCGGGATGCCACGACCGTTGTCTCTGACGGTGATGGACTCATCCGGGTGGATGATGATGCTGATATCGTCGCAATGGCCGGCGAGGGCTTCGTCGATCGAGTTGTCGACCACCTCGAACACCATGTGGTGCAGACCGCTGCCATCATCGGTATCACCAATGTACATACCGGGACGTTTGCGCACGGCATCCAGGCCTTTCAGCACTTTAATGCTCGATGAGTCGTACGTATTTTCTTCGCTCAATGCCTTCACTCCCGATGGTCGTGGGTCTGGGTGATACGGCCCTGTTCCACGTGGAACAGAGCGACTGGCGTTTCCGTCTGCCAGCCTTCCCTCAATAATTCATGATCTACACAGGTGATAAAGACCTGGCAGCGTAAGTCTTCCAGCAAGCGGCACAGCGCGCGACGGTGGCTCTCGTCCAGCTCGGACGGCAAGTCATCCACCAGATAAATACACTGACCGCGCCGGGCTTGGCTCACCAGATGCCCCTGGGCAATCCGCAACGCACAGACCACCAGTTTCTGCTGCCCCCGGGACAAGATGTCCGCGGCATTATGTGCGCCCAGTCTAAGGCGCAAATCAGCACGTTGCGGCCCGGCCTGGGTGTGACCCATTTGCTGGTCACGCTGCAAGGATCCGGCAAGTACGTCACTCAGTTCCCGATCCTTGTCCCAGCCTCGGTAATAGCTGAGCGTCAAACCTTCAAGCTCAACCAGTTCGCTCAAGGTTTGCTCAAAGACCGGTTTCAAGGCTTTGATATAGGCGCGGCGGTATTCATCGATTTCAGCGCTGGCCTGGCACAGTTCCCTGTCCCAAACCGCCTGCGAAACGGCGTCAAGTGTACCATGCCGCAGCCAGGAGTTTCTCTGGCGCAAGGCCTTCTGCAAACGCTGCCAAGTGGCCATGAAGCGCGGCTCGACATGGAATACGCCCCAGTCGAGGAACTGCCGGCGGATCTTCGGTGCGCCTTCCAGCAGACGAAAACTGTCCGGATTGATCAACTGCAGCGGCAGCATTTCCGCGAGTTGCGCGGCGCTACGGGCATTCTGACCGTCGATGCGGATCTGGAATTCGCCCTGACGGTCGCGAGAAATCCCCAATGCGCTGTGACCACCCTCAGCGAGCTCCACCTGCCCGAATACGGTACAGGCGAGTTGCTCATACTGGATGACTGGCAACAGCCGCGTGCTACGAAACGAACGGGCAAGCCCCAGCAGGTGAATGGCTTCCAGAACACTGGTTTTGCCGCTGCCGTTGGCGCCGTAAAGAATATTGATTCGGGGAGAGGGGGAGAAGGTCACCGGGTGCAGATTGCGCACCGCGGTGACCGAGACGCGACTTAGCGACATCCAGAGTCAGCTGATTACAGACGCATCGGCATGACAACGTAAGCCGAATCGTCGTTATCGGACTCCTGCAGCAGCGCACTGCTGTTGGAGTCGGACAGGATCAGGCGAACCTGCTCGGTGGTCATCACGCCCAGCACGTCGAGCAGATAGCTGACGTTGAAGCCGATTTCCAGCGAGCCGCCGTTGTATTCCACGCCCACTTCTTCTTCCGCTTCTTCCTGCTCCGGGTTGTTGGCCTGGATCTTCAACTGACCGCTGGCCAGTTGCAGACGAATGCCGCGGTACTTTTCGTTGGACAGAATCGCGGTACGGCTGAACGCTTCGCGCAGCGCCTGGCGATCACCCAGTACCAGCTTGTCTCCGCCCTTTGGCAGAACGCGCTCGTAATCAGGGAACTTGCCGTCGACCAGTTTCGAAGTGAAGGTGAATTCGCCGGTGGTCGCACGGATGTGATGCTGACCGAGGACGATGCTGACATTGCCGTCCGGTTCGGTCAGCAGACGTGCCAGTTCGAGAATACCTTTGCGCGGCACGATCACCTGGTGGCGGTCTTGCTGACCGATATCGGCCTGCATCGAGCACATTGCCAGGCGGTGACCATCGGTCGCCACGGCACGGATCACACCGGTCGACACTTCCAGCAACATACCGTTTAGGTAGTAACGCACGTCTTGCTGGGCCATGGCGAAACTGGTGCGCTCGATGAGGCGACGCAGTTTGCTTTGATCCAGACTGGTGGTCAGCGAACCCGGGCCTTCTTCCACGGTCGGGAAGTCATTGGCCGGCAGGGTCGACAGGGTGAAGCGGCTACGACCGGCCTTCACCACCAGCTTCTGCTCGTCGACCTTGATGTCGATCAGTGCATCGTTCGGCAGGCTCTTGCAGATATCCATCAGCTTGCGCGCCGGCACGGTGATGGAACCTGTTTCGGCAGGCTCCTCGAGTTGTACGCGACCGACCAGTTCTACTTCCAGGTCGGTACCGGTCAGCGACAACTGCTGGCCATCGACAACCAGCAGCACATTGGACAGTACCGGCAAGGTCTGTCGGCGCTCGACGACGCCTGCGACCAGTTGCAGGGGTTTCAACAGGGCTTCGCGTTGAATGGTGAAATGCATGGTCTAGTCCCTTGCCTTAATAAGCTGCGCTGGTGTTCATCAAGTGGTCAGAGTACGCAGCAGGTTCTTGTAGTCCTCGCGGATGTCCGCGTCGGATTCCTTAAGTTCGTTGATCTTGCGGCAGGCGTGCAACACCGTCGTATGGTCACGACCGCCAAACACATCGCCGATTTCCGGCAGGCTGTGGTTGGTCAGTTCCTTGGACAGCGCCATGGCCACCTGACGCGGACGAGCGACCGAGCGCGAGCGGCGCTTGGACAGCAGGTCGGAGATCTTGATCTTGTAGTACTCGGCGACGGTGCGCTGAATGTTATCCACAGAGACCAGTTTATCCTGCAATGCCAACAGGTCTTTCAGGGATTCGCGAATCAGCTCGATGGTGATGTCGCGGCCCATGAAGTGCGAATGGGCGATCACGCGTTTCAGCGCGCCTTCCAGCTCACGGACATTGGAGCGAATGCGCTGGGCAATGAAGAACGCCGCATCGTGCGGCAGCTCGACTTTGGCCTGGTCGGCCTTCTTCATCAAGATGGCTACGCGGGTTTCCAGCTCCGGCGGTTCGACGGCAACCGTCAGACCCCAGCCGAAGCGGGATTTGAGGCGTTCTTCAAGGCCTTCGATTTCCTTCGGGTAGCGGTCACTGGTGAGAATGACTTGCTGGCCACCTTCAAGCAGGGCGTTGAAGGTGTGGAAAAACTCTTCCTGGGAACGTTCCTTGCGGGCAAAGAACTGAATGTCGTCGATCAGCAGGGCGTCCACCGAGCGATAGAAACGCTTGAACTCGTTGATCGCGTTCAGTTGCAGCGCCTTGACCATGTCGGCGACGAAACGCTCGGAATGCAGGTAGACGACCTTGGCATTCGGGTTCTTCTTCAATAGATGGTTACCCACCGCATGCATCAAGTGCGTCTTACCCAGACCCACGCCGCCATAAAGGAAGAGCGGGTTGTAGCCGTGCTTGGGATTGTCTGCCACTTGCCAGGCCGCCGCACGGGCGAGCTGGTTGGATTTACCTTCGACAAAGTTTTCGAAGGTAAACGTGCGGTTCAGATAACTCGTGTGCTTGAGTGCGCCTTCAACCTGCACGGTGCGCTGTTCGGCACGAACCGGGGCTTGCTGCGAAGCAGCGCCTGCCATCGGATCGAAACTGTCGCGGGACGGCTCCTCGCTGACTTCCTCGGTTTTCTGCGTCGCCGGCTTGGCCGGTGCAGACGCCGGAGCGGGAGCCGGAGCGCTGACAGGAGCCGCGCTAGCTTGCAGCTGAGACGCTGCCGCAGCGGCGGCCAGCGGAGCGTTTGGCGCTGCGCGTGGGGCAGAACTGCGTTTGCTGCCTATTAATAAGGAAAGCGATGGCGTCAGACCGTTCCCATGCTCATCCAGCAATTCAAGGACGCGCCCGAGGTACTTTTCGTTGACCCAGTCCAGAACAAAACGGTTCGGTGCATAGACACGCAACTCGTCGCCTTCGGCTTCGACCTGTAATGGACGGATCCAGGTGTTGAATTGTTGGGCTGGCAGCTCTTCGCGCAAAAGCTCCACGCACTGCTGCCAAAGTTCCACTGACACGGAAATCCCCTAAGTTGAAAGCCGGTGAGGCAAAAACAAGCGGCCATTGTACCGGCGGGACGTTCACTTATCCACACGCAGGTTGCCCGGTGGACATGATTTATCAATACGTTAACCCACGAAAAAGCGACCGACGGTGTGTGAATAAGCTCTGTGGATAAATGCAGCTGAGAGCACTGGACAACTGGGGGCGAAACCCGGTGGATAATCCGCCTGTGGATAACATCATCTTCCACGCACAGGTTATCCGGTCGCGCAGCACAGGCTGATCACGGTTTTCCACTGTAGTTGTCCTTCTCTGTACATCACGTCGAACAAGGACTTGAGCCAGTTATCCACAGAACAGGGCTGGCCTAGCTTTTACAAGCTTTACAGAAAAGCTTTAAATACTTCGCTTCTTTATTTTTATGTTTGGCCGACAAGGTTTCGAGCCTCGAGGCATCCGGGATCTATTTATAAGGAAACGTTGGTTGGAAATTGACCTGTGGACTTGCTTTCTCTAGAATCCCCGGTCTCTTAAAACGGGGGCCATTCCGGCCCGTTGTGGACGAACCAGGTAACACGACATGAAACGTACTTTCCAACCAAGCACTATCAAACGCGCTCGTACCCACGGTTTCCGTGCTCGCATGGCTACCAAGAACGGTCGTGCCGTACTGTCGCGTCGTCGCGCCAAAGGCCGCGCACGTCTGGCAGTTTGATAATCCGGCACTGGAGGTGAGTCAGGACTTCAGTCGGGAAAAGCGTCTGCTTACCCCCCGGCACTTCAAGGCGGTCTTTGACTCCCCTACCGGCAAGGTTCCGGGGAAAAATCTCCTGCTCCTTGCGCGCAACAACGATCTCGATCACCCCCGTCTAGGGTTGGTCATCGGGAAAAAGAGCGTAAAGCTCTCCGTCGAGCGCAATCGTCTCAAACGTCTTATGCGCGAATCGTTTCGCCTGCACCAGGATTCACTGGTCGGCTGGGACATCGTTATCGTCGCGCGCAAAGGTTTGGGTGATGTAGAGAACCCCGAATTGATTCAGCATTTCGGCAAACTCTGGAAACGTCTGGCGCGCAACAAGCCGGCACCAGCAGCCAAAACCGAAACTGTAGGGGTAGACAGTCCAGATGCGTAAACTGGCACTCGTTCCGATCCAGTTTTACCGCTACGCCATTAGCCCCCTGATGGCCAGTCACTGTCGTTTCTACCCCAGTTGTTCCTGCTACGCGTTGGAAGCCATCGAAAATCATGGTCTTCTTCGCGGTGGCTGGCTGACCTTTCGTCGTTTAGGTCGCTGTCATCCGTGGAATCCCGGTGGTTATGACCCGGTTCCACCTGTCCCTACCTCCCGTTCTTCTTCGATGGCCGAGTAATCATGGATATCAAACGCACGATCCTGATCGTCGCCCTGGCAATCGTGTCCTACGTCATGGTTCTTAAATGGAACCAGGATTATGGCCAGGCTGCCCTGCCGACTCAGAATGTTGCTTCCAGCACGACCACCTCCGGTTTGCCGGACACCGTTCCTGGCAATAACGCTTCCGCCAGTGACGATATTCCGCATGCCGCAAGCGATACCAGCACACCTGCAGAAGTGCCGGTCGCTGCCAGCAAGGATCTGATCCAGGTCAAAACCGACGTGCTCGATCTGGCGATCGATCCACAGGGTGGTGACGTTGCACAACTGACCTTGCCACTGTATCCACGTCGTCAGGACCGTCCGGATGTTCCGTTCCAGCTGTTCGACAACGGCGGTGAACGTACTTATCTGGCGCAAAGCGGTCTGATCGGCACCAACGGCCCAGACGCCAATCCGGCCGGTCGTCCGGTCTACTCTTCGGAGAAGAAAAGTTATCAACTGGCCGACGGTCAGGACCAACTGGTCGTCGACCTGAAATTCAGCAAGGACGGCGTCAACTACATCAAGCGTTTCACCCTGAAACGTGGCCTGTATGACGTGACCGTAACCTACCTTGTGGATAACCAGAGCGCTCAACCCTGGACCGGCTCGATGTTTGCGCAGTTGAAGCGTGACAACAGCGCCGATCCTTCGTCGACCACTGCTACCGGTACCGCGACTTACCTGGGCGCGGCCCTGTGGACAAGTTCCGAGCCGTACAAGAAAGTGTCCATGAAGGACATGGACAAAGGTCAACTCAAGGAAACCGTTACCGGTGGCTGGGTCGCCTGGCTGCAACACTACTTCGTGACGGCATGGGTTGCGCCGAAGGGCGAAAACAACATCGTTCAGACCCGTAAAGACAGCAAAGGCAACTACATCATCGG
The DNA here is from genome assembly GCF_046231795.1 of Pseudomonas sp. KCJK9016. Taxonomy (NCBI): domain Bacteria; kingdom Pseudomonadati; phylum Pseudomonadota; class Gammaproteobacteria; order Pseudomonadales; family Pseudomonadaceae; genus Pseudomonas; species Pseudomonas sp. KCJK9016. Next base: position 120,379 of record NZ_JBJJMM010000015.1, read on the forward strand.
TTACACCGGTCCTTCGCTGACCGCGGCACCAGGTGCAAAAGTTGAAACCAGCGCCATTCTGTACGCCGGCCCGAAAAGCCAGGCTGTCCTGAAGGAGTTGTCCCCAGGTCTGGAACTGACCGTCGACTATGGCATTCTGTGGTTCATTGCCCAGCCGATCTTCTGGCTGCTGCAACATATCCACGCGATTGTCGGCAACTGGGGCTGGTCGATCATCTTCCTGACCATGCTGATCAAGGGGATTTTCTTCCCACTGTCGGCCGCCAGCTACAAGTCGATGGCCCGCATGCGTGCCGTGGCTCCGAAACTGGCTGCGTTGAAAGAACAACATGGCGATGACCGGCAGAAAATGTCGCAAGCCATGATGGAGCTGTACAAGAAAGAGAAAATCAATCCGCTGGGTGGCTGCCTGCCGATCCTGGTGCAGATGCCGGTTTTCCTTTCGCTGTACTGGGTTCTGCTGGAAAGCGTGGAAATGCGCCAGGCGCCGTTCATGCTGTGGATCACCGACCTGTCGATCAAGGATCCGTTCTTCATCCTGCCGATCATCATGGGCGCGACCATGTTCATCCAGCAGCGTCTGAACCCGACTCCGCCGGATCCGATGCAGGCGAAGGTCATGAAAATGATGCCGATCATCTTCACCTTCTTCTTCCTGTGGTTCCCGGCCGGTCTGGTGCTGTACTGGGTCGTGAACAACTGCCTGTCGATTGCACAACAGTGGTACATCACGCGTAAGATCGAATCGGCGACGAAGAAAGCCGAGGCGTAACTTACTCTGTGGATAACACCACTCGAAACGCCCCCTAGTGGGGCGTTTTGCTATCTGCCATTTTTGTCTGGATACCGGTTTATGAGCGTACCTCGTGAAACCATCGCAGCCGTCGCGACCGCCCAGGGCCGCGGGGGCGTGGGCATCGTTCGGATCTCCGGGCCATTGGCCGGCGTTGCAGCCAAAGCCATCAGCGGCCGTGAACTGAAACCACGGTTCGCTCACTACGGCCCGTTCTTCAGCGACGATCAACAGGTGCTGGACGAAGGTCTGGCGCTGTATTTCCCCGGGCCGAACTCGTTCACCGGCGAAGATGTTCTGGAACTCCAGGGGCACGGTGGCCCGATCGTTCTGGACATGTTGCTCAAGCGTTGCCTTGAGCTGGGTTGTCGTCTGGCCCGTCCGGGAGAATTCAGCGAACGCGCCTTCCTCAATGACAAACTCGACCTGGCTCAGGCGGAGGCGATCGCCGACCTGATCGAAGCCAGTTCCGCACAGGCTGCGCGCAATGCCCTGCGTTCCTTGCAGGGAGCGTTTTCCCAACGTGTACATAACTTGACCGAACAGCTGATCGGCCTGCGAATTTATGTCGAAGCTGCCATCGATTTTCCGGAAGAAGAAATCGACTTCCTCGCCGATGGCCATGTGCTTAGCATGCTCGACAAGGTTCGTGACGAATTATCCACTGTTTTGCGTGAAGCCGGGCAGGGTGCGTTGCTGCGTGACGGTATGACCGTGGTGATTGCCGGGCGTCCGAATGCGGGGAAATCCAGCCTGCTCAACGCACTGGCCGGTCGAGAAGCTGCCATCGTGACGGAAATCGCTGGCACCACTCGGGATATCCTGCGCGAACATATCCACATCGATGGCATGCCACTGCACGTCGTGGACACCGCCGGATTGCGCGATACCGATGATCATGTGGAAAAGATTGGTGTCGAACGTGCGTTGAAAGCCATCGGCGAAGCCGATCGAGTATTGTTGGTGGTCGATGCTACGGCTCCGGAAGCGGCCGATCCTTTTGCGTTATGGCCCGAATTTCTTGAAACCCGGCCGGATCCGGCAAAAGTCACCCTGATTCGCAACAAGGCGGACCTGACCGGTGAAGCGATTGCCCTGGAAGTCAGCGACGATGGCCATGTGACCATCAGCCTGAGCGCCAAGGCTGCCGGCGAAGGCCTGGATCTGCTGCGCGATCACCTCAAGGCCTGCATGGGCTACGAGCAGACCTCGGAAAGCAGCTTCAGCGCACGCCGTCGCCATCTGGAAGCCTTGCGCCATGCCAGCGCTGCCCTGGAACACGGCCGTGCACAGCTGACCCTGGCGGGCGCCGGCGAGCTGTTGGCAGAAGATCTGCGCCAGGCTCAACAGTCCCTTGGGGAAATTACCGGAGCCTTCAGCTCCGATGATCTGCTCGGTCGGATCTTTTCCAGTTTCTGCATCGGTAAATAACCCTTCCGTTGTCCACAGACAGGTCCGTTCGCGACCTGTCTGCCCCTCTCTTCGCACTCCTTTGCTTCCATCCCAGGGTAGATTCCTTCTTCCCGAGCGGATTTCTCCTGTCCGCTGCATGCTCATTCATCCGAATTCTGTGGATTAAGCCCTGTGAATAACTGCCGTTAAGGGCAGTTGATAACAGGGCTTCAAAACTGGACACAACCGCCTCTGTGGATAACCATCTCATTCATCCACAGGCTTAAACCGGTTATCCAAGGGCCTCATGGTGACATGGGCACAGGGTTTTGAATCTCTGTACACATTGAAAATTAAGGCTTGTAGCAATCTATCCACAAAGATGATGGGCAGTAAGAATAAGCTTTAAAACAAAGGTTTTATAAATTTCTCTCTTTTTTATTCTTTTAACCGCGAGTTCTCCACAGCTGGTTAAATTTTGTGCAAAGGGTTCTTTAGGAAGGGCGAAGTCCCTATACTTGTCGGCCAGGTCCAGAAACCTGATCTCAAACTATTCCTGAATACCTACTTAAGCAGGCACGAGGTGCGTGGTGGATTTCCCTTCCCGTTTTGAAGTGATCGTCATCGGCGGCGGTCATGCCGGTACCGAGGCAGCACTGGCCTCAGCACGCATGGGGGCAAAAACCCTGCTGCTGACGCATAACGTGGAAACCCTCGGTGCCATGAGTTGCAACCCGGCCATCGGCGGCATCGGTAAAAGCCATCTGGTAAAGGAAATCGATGCCCTCGGCGGCGCGATGGCCATGGCTACCGATCTGGGTGGAATCCAGTTTCGTGTATTGAACAGCCGTAAAGGCCCGGCCGTGCGTGCAACCCGTGCACAAGCCGACCGGATTCTTTACAAAGCCGCTGTCCGCGAAATCCTGGAGAACCAGCCGAACCTGTGGATATTTCAACAGGCCGCTGACGACCTGATCGTCGAGCAGGAGCAGGTCCGCGGTGTGGTCACGCAAATGGGTCTGCGCTTCTTTGCAGATTCGGTGGTATTGACCACCGGTACGTTCCTGGGCGGACTTATCCACATCGGCTTGCAGAATTACTCCGGCGGTCGCGCCGGTGATCCGCCGTCTATTGCGTTGGCTCGTCGTCTTCGTGAACTGCCGCTGCGTGTCGGCCGGTTGAAGACCGGTACACCTCCGCGCATCGATGGCCGGTCTGTGGATTTCTCGGTCATGACCGAGCAGCCAGGCGATACTCCGATCCCGGTGATGTCGTTTTTGGGCAACAAAGAGCAGCATCCACGGCAGGTGAGTTGCTGGATCACCCACACCAACGCTCGCACCCACGAAATTATCGCTTCGAACCTCGATCGTTCGCCGATGTATTCCGCTGCCGGAGAAATCGAGGGCATCGGCCCGCGTTACTGCCCTTCGATCGAAGACAAGATCCACCGTTTTGCCGACAAGGAAAGTCATCAGGTGTTCATCGAGCCGGAAGGCCTGACCACCCATGAGCTGTATCCGAACGGGATATCCACAAGTCTGCCGTTCGACGTGCAATTGCAGATCGTGCAATCGATCCGCGGCATGGAAAACGCGCACATCGTGCGTCCTGGTTATGCGATCGAGTACGACTACTTCGATCCAAGGGATCTGAAGTACAGCCTGGAAACCAAAGTCATCGGCGGTCTGTTCTTCGCTGGCCAGATCAACGGCACCACCGGTTACGAAGAAGCCGGCGCTCAAGGTCTGCTGGCTGGCGCGAACGCCGCACTGCGGGCCAAGGGCAAGGAAGCCTGGTGCCCGCGTCGCGATGAGGCGTACATCGGGGTATTGGTCGACGACCTGATTACCCTCGGCACCCAGGAGCCGTACCGCATGTTCACTTCCCGTGCCGAGTACCGCCTGATCCTGCGTGAGGACAACGCGGACCTGCGCCTGACCGAAAAAGGTCGTGAACTGGGTCTGGTCGATGACGCGCGTTGGGCGGCGTTCTGCAAGAAACGCGAAAATATCGAACTTGAAGAACAGCGCCTGAAAAGCACCTGGGTTCGTCCCGGCACGCCGCAAGGTGACGCGATTGCAGAAAAATTCGGCACGCCGCTATCCCACGAATACAACTTGCTCAATCTCTTGAGTCGTCCGGAAATCGACTACGCTGGTCTGGTCGAAGTGACCGGACCGGGCGCGGAAGATCCACAGGTCGCCGAGCAGGTTGAGATCAAGACCAAATACGCCGGTTACATCGACCGTCAGCAGGACGAAATCGCCCGTTTGCGCGCCAGCGAAGACACGAAATTGCCTGTGGATATCGAATACACCAGCATTTCCGGTCTCTCCAAAGAGATTCAAAGCAAACTGAGTGCCACGCGTCCCGAGACGCTGGGCCAGGCTTCGCGGATCCCGGGCGTGACCCCGGCAGCGATTTCGCTGTTGATGATTCATTTGAAAAAACGCGGCGCGGGCCGTCAGTTGGAGCAAAGCGCTTGAGTTCTAAGGTCACTTCGCAACACGCCGAAGAGTTATCCACAGGAGCCCGTGAGCTCGGTGTCAATCTCACAGAAGCCCAGCACGAATTGCTGCTGGGTTATCTGGCCCTGTTGATCAAATGGAACCAGGCCTACAACCTGACTGCCGTTCGCGATCCGGACGAAATGGTTTCCCGCCATTTGCTCGACAGTCTGAGCGTGATGTCGTTTATCGAAAACGGCCGATGGCTGGATGTCGGCAGCGGTGGAGGCATGCCGGGTATTCCTTTGGCAATTCTGTATCCGGATTCGCAAGTGACCTGTCTGGACAGCAACGGCAAGAAAACCCGCTTTCTGACCCAGGTCAAACTCGAGCTCAAACTGGACAATCTGCAAGTTATCCACAGTCGCGTCGAAGCCTTCCAGCCTGCAGAGCCTTTCAACGGGATCATTTCCCGGGCATTCAGCAGCATGGAGAACTTCACCAACTGGACTCGCCATCTCGGCGACGCCGATACACGCTGGCTGGCAATGAAGGGCGTTCATCCGGCCGATGAGCTGGTAGCATTGCCGGCAGACTTCAAACTCGATAGCGAACACGCCCTGGCCGTACCCGGTTGCCAAGGCCAACGCCATCTGCTGATACTGCGCCGCACGGCATGATTGGGAACACAAGCAAGAATGGCTAAGGTATTCGCGATAGCGAACCAGAAGGGTGGCGTGGGCAAGACCACCACCTGCATCAACCTCGCAGCATCCCTGGTCGCGACCAAGCGCCGGGTGCTGTTGATCGATCTCGATCCACAGGGCAACGCCACCATGGGGAGCGGTGTGGATAAACATGGCCTGGAAAACTCGGTCTACGACCTGTTGATCGGCGAATGCGATCTGGCCCAGGCCATGCATTTCTCCGAACACGGCGGTTATCAACTGCTGCCGGCCAACCGTGACCTGACGGCGGCCGAAGTGGTGCTGCTGGAAATGCAGATGAAGGAAAGCCGCCTGCGCAGCGCGCTGGCGCCGGTCCGTGAAAATTACGATTACATTCTGATCGACTGCCCGCCATCGCTGTCGATGCTCACGCTGAACGCTTTGGTTGCCGCCGACGGGGTGATTATCCCCATGCAGTGTGAATACTTTGCGCTCGAAGGCTTGAGCGACCTTGTGGATAACATCAAGCGCATCGCCGAGCTGCTGAACCCGGACCTCAAGGTCGAAGGCCTGCTGCGGACCATGTACGACCCGCGCCTTAGCCTGATGAACGATGTATCGGCCCAACTCAAGGAACACTTCGGCGATCAGCTGTACGACACGGTGATCCCGCGCAATGTCCGCCTGGCCGAAGCACCGAGCTACGGCATGCCGGCGCTGGCCTACGACAAGCAATCGCGTGGTGCGCTGGCCTATCTGGCTCTGGCGGGCGAGATGGTTCGCCGTCAGCGCAAAAATTCACGCATCGCCGCTGCCCAGCCAACTTAAGGAATCCCCATGGCCGTCAAGAAACGAGGTCTCGGACGTGGACTGGATGCACTGCTGAGCGGTCCGACTGTCAGCGCCCTGGAAGAACAGGCTGCGCAGGCTGACAGCCGCGAGTTGCAACACCTGCCGCTGGATCTGCTGCAGCGGGGCAAGTATCAGCCGCGCCGGGACATGGATCCCCAGGCGCTGGAAGAGCTGGCGCAATCGATCAAGACTCAGGGCGTGATGCAACCGATCGTGGTTCGCCCGATCGGCGGTGGCCGTTTCGAAATCATCGCCGGTGAACGACGTTGGCGCGCGAGCCAGCAGGCCGGACAGGAAACCATTCCGGCCATGGTCCGTGATGTGCCGGATGAAACCGCGATCGCCATTGCGCTGATCGAAAACATCCAGCGCGAAGACCTGAACCCCATTGAGGAAGCTGTGGCTCTGCAGCGCTTGCAGCAGGAGTTCCAGCTCACCCAGCAACAGGTGGCCGAGGCTGTGGGCAAGTCTCGCGTCACAGTGGCCAACCTGCTGCGGCTCATCGCACTGCCGGAAGTCATCAAGACCATGCTGTCCCACGGCGATCTGGAAATGGGTCATGCCCGTGCGCTGCTCGGTCTGCCGGACAATCAGCAGGTGGAAGGGGCGCGACATGTTGTCGCACGCGGCCTCACCGTGCGCCAGACTGAAGCACTGGTTCGCCAGTGGCTGAGTGGCAAACCCGCGCCGGTCGAACCGGCAAAACCCGACCCGGATATCGCCCGGCTCGAACAACGTCTGGCCGAGCGCCTTGGCTCTGCGGTGCAGATCCGCCACGGCAAGAAGGGAAAGGGTCAACTGGTGATCGGTTACAACTCTCTCGACGAGCTTCAAGGTGTGCTTGCACACATCCGCTGAAACAATTGCTCTTGTAGCGCGCAGTCGGAAATCACTACCTGACAGTTGAATAGGGGCAGAACCGCCCCTATACTCTGCGCGCATTTTGTCGGCACAAATTATGCCAAGTTATTGAATTTCGGCAGCCGACCATTGGAGAGCAATCGTGATGGAAACCCGCAAGCCAAACCGCCTGCCCTTCCATCGCCTGGCGGTTTTTCCGGTGTTGATGGCTCAATTTGTCATTTTGCTCATTGCCGCTTTGGCGCTCTGGCAATGGCACGGAGTCGTTGCCGGATACTCGGGACTTTGCGGAGGCCTGATAGCCTTGCTGCCCAATGTTTATTTCGCTCACAAGGCATTTCGGTTTTCCGGCGCCCGAGCAGCCCAGTCCATCGTCCGGTCTTTCTATGCCGGCGAGGCAGGCAAACTGATTTTGACGGCAGTGCTGTTTGCACTGGTGTTTGCAGGTGTGAAGCCACTGGCGCCGATCGCTGTATTCGGCGCCTTCGTGCTGACTCAGTCGGTCAGCTGGTTCGCTCCCCTGCTGATGAGAACAAGACTTTCGAGACCTTAGGGCGTTTGAGGCAACCATGGCAGAAACAACCGCTTCGGGCTATATCCAGCACCACTTGCAGAACCTGACCTTCGGTCAGCTACCCAACGGCGGCTGGGGCTTTGCCCACACCGCAGCAGAAGCCAAGGAAATGGGTTTCTGGGCTTTCCACGTCGACACCCTCGGCTGGTCGGTCGCACTGGGTCTGATTTTCGTCTTTCTTTTCCGCATGGCGGCCAAGAAGGCGACTTCCGGTCAGCCAGGTGCACTGCAGAACTTCGTTGAAGTGCTGGTCGAATTCGTCGATGGCAGCGTGAAAGACAGCTTCCATGGCCGTAGCCCGGTGATCGCACCGCTGGCACTGACCATCTTCGTCTGGGTGTTCCTGATGAACGCCGTCGACCTGGTACCGGTCGACTGGATTCCTCAGCTGGCCATCCTGATCTCCGGCGACCACCACATCCCGTTCCGTGCCGTGTCGACTACCGACCCGAACGCGACCCTGGGCATGGCGTTCTCGGTTTTCGCACTGATTATTTTCTACAGCATCAAGGTCAAGGGCATCGGCGGCTTCATCGGCGAGCTGACCCTGCACCCGTTCGGCAGCAAGAACATCTTCGTTCAGGCGTTGCTGATCCCGGTGAACTTCCTGCTGGAATTCGTGACCCTGATCGCCAAACCGATCTCTCTGGCCCTGCGTCTTTTCGGCAACATGTATGCCGGCGAGCTGGTGTTCATCCTGATCGCTGTGATGTTCGGCAGCGGCCTGCTCTGGCTCAGCGGCCTGGGCGTTGCTCTGCAGTGGGCGTGGGCGGTGTTCCACATCCTGATCATCACCCTGCAGGCGTTCATCTTCATGATGCTGACCATCGTCTACCTGTCGATGGCGCACGAAGAAAACCATTAAGACAGGTCTCGGCCGGTCTGATGTCCCTCCCGGTCAAACGGGAGGGGGCTCCTCACGGGGCCTCCGAAACGATTTGTTTTACCGCTTTAATCTAAAAAACCTAAACCATACGACGTAAAAGTCGGGAGGAAAGATGGAAACTGTAGTTGGTCTAACCGCTATCGCTGTTGCACTGTTGATCGGCCTGGGCGCACTGGGTACCGCAATTGGTTTCGGCCTGCTGGGCGGCAAGTTCCTGGAAGGCGCAGCGCGTCAGCCGGAAATGGTTCCAATGCTGCAAGTTAAAATGTTCATCGTTGCCGGTCTGCTCGACGCCGTAACCATGATCGGTGTTGGTATCGCTCTGTTCTTCACCTTTGCGAACCCGTTCGTTGGTCAGATCGCTGGCTAATCATTCGGATCTTCCGATTGATTTGATGTGATGGACAACGTAACTGCGAGGTGTTGGCGTGAACATTAATGCGACCCTGATTGGCCAGTCCGTTGCGTTCCTGATTTTTGTACTGTTCTGCATGAAGTTCGTATGGCCTCCGGTCATCACGGCACTGCGCGAACGTCAAAAGAAGATCGCCGATGGTCTGGACGCTGCCAGCCGAGCAGCTCGCGACCTGGAGCTGGCCCAAGAGAAAGCGGGTCAGCAACTGCGCGAAGCGAAAGCTCAGGCAGCTGAAATCATCGAGCAAGCCAAGAAACGCGGTAACCAGATTGTTGACGAAGCCCGTGAACAGGCTCGCGTCGAAGCTGACCGTGTGAAGGCTCAGGCTCAGGCCGAGATCGAACAGGAACTGAACAGTGTCAAAGATGCGCTGCGCGCCCAAGTGGGTAGCCTGGCCGTTGGCGGTGCTTCGAAGATCCTGGGCAAGACAATCGATCAAAACGCGCACGCAGAGCTGGTTAACCAACTGGCTGCTGAAATCTAAGCGAGGGCGATCATGGCAGAACTGACCACGTTGGCCCGACCTTACGCTAAGGCGGCCTTCGAGCACGCTCAGGCCCACCAGCAACTGGCCAATTGGTCAGCCATGCTCGGCCTGGCAGCAGCGGTGTCGCAAGACGACACCATGCAGCGCGTGCTCAAGGCCCCGCGACTGACGAGCGCAGAAAAGGCCGCCACGTTCATTGACGTGTGCGGCGACAAGTTTGATGCCAAGGCACAAAATTTCATTCACGTCGTTGCCGAAAACGACCGTCTCCCGCTTCTGCCGGAGATCGCCGCTCTTTTCGACCTGTACAAGGCCGAACAAGAGAAATCGGTAGACGTTGAAGTGACCAGTGCTTTTGCATTGAACCAAGAACAGCAAGACAAACTCGCCAAGGTTCTCAGTGCACGACTCAGCCGGGAAGTGCGCCTGCAAGTTGCGGAAGATGCATCCCTCATCGGGGGTGTTGTCATTCGCGCCGGCGACCTGGTTATCGATGGCTCAGTTAGCGGCAAACTCGCGAAACTGGCCGAAGCATTGAAATCTTGAGTTTGAAGGGGCAGCAGAGCAATGCAGCAACTCAATCCTTCCGAAATTAGTGAAATTATCAAGGGTCGCATCGAGAAGCTCGATGTAACCTCCCAAGCCCGTAACGAAGGCACTGTCGTCAGCGTGTCTGACGGTATCGTGCGGATTCACGGTCTGGCCGACGTCATGTACGGCGAGATGATCGAGTTTCCGGGCGGCGTCTACGGTATGGCCCTCAACCTGGAGCAAGACTCCGTAGGTGCCGTTGTACTGGGCGCATACACCAGTCTGGCTGAAGGCATGAGCGCCAAGTGCACCGGCCGCATCCTCGAAGTTCCAGTTGGTAAGGAACTGCTGGGTCGCGTTGTCGACGCACTGGGTAACCCTGTTGACGGCAAAGGTCCACTGGGCAACACCGAGACCGACGCGGTCGAGAAAGTTGCACCGGGCGTGATCTGGCGTAAGTCGGTAGACCAGCCTGTACAGACTGGCTACAAAGCTGTCGATGCCATGATTCCTGTCGGCCGTGGCCAGCGTGAGCTGATCATCGGTGACCGTCAGATCGGCAAGACCGCTCTGGCGATCGACGCGATCATCAACCAGAAAGACAGTGGCATTTTCTGCGTATACGTAGCGGTCGGTCAGAAGCAGTCGACCATCGCCAACGTGGTTCGCAAGCTGGAAGAAAACGGTGCACTGGCCAACACCATCATCGTTGCCGCGAGCGCTTCGGAATCTGCAGCACTGCAGTTCCTGGCTCCGTACTCCGGTTGCACCATGGGTGAATTCTTCCGCGACCGCGGTGAAGACGCGCTGATCGTTTATGACGATCTGTCCAAGCAAGCAGTGGCTTACCGCCAGATTTCCCTGCTGCTGCGCCGTCCGCCAGGACGTGAAGCCTACCCAGGCGACGTGTTCTATCTCCACTCCCGTCTGCTGGAGCGCGCATCCCGCGTTTCGGAAGAGTACGTAGAGAAGTTCACCAACGGCGCAGTGACCGGCAAAACCGGTTCCCTGACCGCACTGCCGATCATCGAAACCCAGGCTGGCGACGTTTCCGCGTTCGTTCCGACCAACGTGATCTCCATCACCGACGGTCAGATCTTCCTGGAATCGGCCATGTTCAACTCGGGCATCCGCCCTGCAGTGAACGCCGGTGTTTCGGTATCCCGTGTGGGTGGTGCCGCTCAGACCAAGATCATCAAGAAGCTGTCCGGTGGTATCCGTACCGCTCTGGCCCAGTACCGTGAACTGGCGGCATTCGCCCAGTTCGCTTCTGACCTGGACGAAGCGACCCGCAAGCAACTTGAGCATGGTCAGCGCGTTACCGAGCTGATGAAGCAGAAGCAATACGCGCCAATGTCGATCGCCGACATGTCGCTGTCGCTGTATGCCGCTGAGCGTGGGTTCCTGACTGACATTGAAATCGCCAAAGTCGGCAGCTTCGAGCAAGCGCTGATTGCTTACTTCAACCGCGATCACGCCGATTTGATGGCCAAGATCAACGTGAAGGGTGACTTCAATGACGAAATCGACGCTGGCCTGAAAGCCGGTATCGAGAAGTTCAAGGCCACCCAAACCTGGTAAGCCGCAGCGGGAGCCGCAAGGCTCCCGCTTGCTAACCTGATAGGTGTTACATGGCAGGCGCAAAAGAGATTCGCAGTAAGATTGCGAGCATCAAAAGCACGCAAAAAATTACCAGCGCCATGGAAAAAGTGGCGGTCAGCAAAATGCGCAAGGCACAAATGCGCATGGCTGCTAGCCGCCCTTATGCGGAGCGTATCCGCCAGGTAATTGGGCATCTGGCCAACGCCAACCCGGAATACCGCCATCCGTTCATGATCGACCGCGCCGTCAAGCGCGTCGGCTATGTCGTGGTGAGCAGTGACCGTGGTCTGTGCGGCGGCTTGAACACCAACCTGTTCAAGGCCCTGGTCAAGGACATGGCGGTAAACCGCGAAAACGGCGTCGAGATCGATCTGTGTGTCGTTGGTAGCAAGGGTGCGGCCTTTTTCCGCAACTTCGGCGGTAACGTCGTTGCAGCTATCAGCCATCTGGGTGAAGAGCCGTCGATCAATGATCTGATCGGCAGCGTCAAGGTGATGCTGGATGCTTATCTGGACGGCCGTATCGACCGCCTGTCCGTGGTGTCCAACAAGTTCGTCAACACCATGACCCAGACGCCAACCGTGGAGCAGTTGATTCCACTGGTGGCGACCCCGGATCAAGAACTCAAGCACCACTGGGACTACCTCTACGAGCCGGACGCCAAAGAGCTGCTTGACGGCTTGATGGTGCGTTACGTGGAGTCGCAGGTGTACCAGGCGGTGGTCGAGAACAACGCGGCCGAACAAGCTGCGCGGATGATCGCGATGAAGAACGCTACCGACAACGCCGGTGATCTGATCAGCGACTTGCAGCTGATCTACAACAAGGCGCGTCAGGCTGCGATCACCCAAGAGATCTCGGAAATCGTCGGCGGCGCTGCCGCGGTTTAACGGTTCAAATATTCAGAGGATCCAGCTATGAGTAGCGGACGTATCGTTCAAATCATCGGCGCCGTTATCGACGTGGAATTTCCACGCGACAGCGTACCGAGCATCTACGACGCCTTGAAGGTTCAAGGCGCCGAAACCACTCTGGAAGTTCAGCAGCAGCTGGGCGACGGCGTGGTTCGTACCATTGCGATGGGCTCCACCGAGGGCCTGAAGCGCGGTCTGGACGTCAACAACACTGGCGCAGCCATCTCCGTACCGGTCGGTAAAGCGACCCTGGGCCGGATCATGGACGTACTGGGCAACCCGATCGACGAAGCCGGCCCGATCGGCGAAGAAGAGCGCTGGGGTATCCACCGCGCCGCTCCTTCCTTCGCTGAACAGGCAGGTGGCAACGACCTGCTCGAAACCGGCATCAAGGTTATCGACCTGGTCTGCCCGTTCGCCAAGGGCGGTAAAGTCGGTCTGTTCGGTGGTGCCGGTGTAGGCAAGACCGTAAACATGATGGAACTGATCCGTAACATCGCCATCGAGCACAGCGGTTATTCCGTGTTCGCCGGTGTGGGTGAGCGTACTCGTGAGGGTAACGACTTCTACCACGAGATGAAGGACTCCAACGTTCTCGACAAGGTAGCCCTGGTTTACGGTCAGATGAACGAGCCACCGGGAAACCGTCTGCGTGTAGCGCTGACCGGTCTGACCATGGCCGAGAAGTTCCGTGACGAAGGTAACGACGTTCTGCTGTTCGTCGACAACATCTATCGTTACACCCTGGCCGGTACCGAAGTATCCGCACTGCTGGGCCGTATGCCTTCGGCGGTAGGTTACCAGCCGACTCTGGCTGAAGAGATGGGCGTTCTGCAGGAACGTATCACTTCGACCAAGCAAGGTTCGATCACTTCGATCCAGGCCGTATACGTACCTGCGGACGACCTGACCGACCCGTCGCCGGCCACCACGTTTGCTCACCTGGACGCCACTGTCGTTCTGTCCCGTGACATCGCTTCCCTGGGTATCTACCCGGCGGTAGACCCACTGGACTCGACTTCGCGTCAGCTGGACCCGAACGTGATCGGCAACGAGCACTACGAGACCGCTCGTGGCGTTCAGTACGTGCTGCAGCGTTACAAAGAGCTGAAGGACATCATTGCGATCCTGGGTATGGACGAGCTGTCGGAAACCGACAAGCAGTTGGTAGCCCGTGCTCGTAAGATCCAGCGCTTCTTGTCGCAGCCGTTCTTCGTGGCTGAAGTCTTCACCGGTGCTTCGGGTAAATACGTTTCCCTGAAAGACACCATTGCTGGCTTCAAAGGCATCCTCAACGGTGACTACGACCACCTGCCAGAACAAGCGTTCTACATGGTTGGCGGCATCGAAGAAGCGATCGAGAAAGCCAAGAAACTGTAATCCAGGCGCCCGGCAACGGGCGCTAATTTAGGTTGAGGCAATCAGATGGCTATGACAGTCCATTGCGATATCGTCAGCGCGGAAGGGGAAATCTTCTCCGGTCTGGTCGAGATGGTGATTGCGCACGGTGCTCTGGGTGATCTTGGTATCGCTCTGGGCCACGCGCCGTTGATCACGAATCTCAAGCCGGGTCCGATCCGCCTGATCAAGCAAGGCGGGGAAGCCGAGGTGTTCTACATCTCCGGTGGTTTCCTCGAGGTTCAGCCGAACATGGTCAAGGTGCTTGCCGATACCGTGCAACGTGCCGCCGACCTGGATGAAGCTCAAGCCCAGGCAGCTCTCAAGGCTGCCGAGGCCGCTCTGCATGAGAAGAGCGCAGATTTCGACTACGGAGCTGCGTCCGCACGTCTGGCCGAGGCTGCAGCTCAGCTGCGCACCGTCCAGCAGATCCGCAAGAAGTTTGGCGGTTAATCCGTCAGCCACTTGTTGTGCGATTGATAAAAAAGGGTAGCCTCGGCTACCCTTTTTTCTTTTTCCGACTTTCAAAAAACCGGTCGCAATTGCTGACCACCCAGGATTGGTAGCCAGTCATGTCTCTTGAAATCGTTATCCTCGCGGCCGGTCAAGGCACCCGCATGCGTTCGGCGTTGCCAAAAGTGCTGCACCCGATCGCCGGCGACTCCATGCTAGGCCATGTTATCCACAGTGCGCGTCAACTCGATCCACAGCGCATTCACGTGGTCGTCGGCCATGGCGCCGATGTGGTGCGCGAGCGTCTGGCTGCCGATGATCTCAATTTTGTGCTGCAGGACAAGCAGTTGGGTACCGGCCACGCGACTGCTCAGGCCGTACCGTTCATTACATCCGACACGGTTCTGATTCTCTACGGTGACGTGCCGTTGATCGAGGTCGAAACCCTGCAACGTCTGCTCAAGCATGTCGTTCCAGGGCAAATGGGCTTGCTGACCGTTGAGCTGGAGGACCCGACCGGCTATGGCCGCATCGTGCGCGATGCCAGCGGAAAGGTAGCGGCAATCGTCGAGCACAAGGATGCCACTGAAGCGCAACGCATGATCACCGAAGGCAACACAGGCATTCTCGCGGTACCGGCCAGCCATCTGGCCGACTGGATGGGACGCCTGTCGAACAACAATGCCCAGGGCGAGTATTACCTGACTGACGTAATCGAAATGGCGGTCGGTGACGGCCTGGTGGTTGCCACGGAGCAACCCCACGATCCGATGGAAGTACAGGGCGCCAATGATCGCAAGCAACTGTCCGAGCTGGAGCGCCACTATCAGTGGCGTGCCGGTCGCCGCCTGATGGCGCAGGGCGTGACCCTGCGTGACCCGGCCCGGTTCGATGTACGTGGCGAAGTGACCGTCGGTCGCGACGTGCTGATTGACATCAACGTGATACTCGAAGGCAAGGTGGTCATTGAAGATGATGTGGTGATCGGCCCGAACTGCGTGATAAAGGACAGCACCCTGCGAAAAGGCGTGGTGATCAAGGCCAACAGTCATATTGAAGGCGCAGTGCTGGGTGAGGGCAGCGATGCCGGTCCGTTTGCCCGCCTGCGCCCGGGTTCCGTGCTGGAAGCTCGTGCTCATGTGGGTAACTTCGTCGAACTGAAAAACGCCCGTATGGGCGAGGGCGCCAAGGCCGGGCACCTGACTTATCTGGGCGACGCCGAGATCGGTGCCCGCTCCAACATCGGTGCCGGCACCATCACCTGCAACTACGATGGCGCCAACAAGTGGAAAACCGTGTTGGGCGAAGATGTGTTCATCGGTTCCAACAACTCGCTGGTGGCACCTGTGGATATCTCGTCCGGTGCGACCACTGCCGCCGGTTCGACCATCACTCAGAATGTGGATAACGCCCAGCTGGCCGTGGGTCGTGCGCGGCAGAGAAACATCGATGGCTGGAAGCGTCCTGAGAAGATCAGAAAGAGCTGAGTTATCCACAGCACTTCGATCCAGAGAATCGCTGCCCCAGGGCAGCGATTTTTTTCATCCCCCGGCTTGACGATTTTGCGTCGATCGGTTTTGATTGCTTCCGTTATCTTTCGAATCGAAACTTATCAGGCCATGTCGAAACGCAATACGCCCCAACGCCGCCACAACATTCTGGCCTTGCTCAATGAGCAGGGTGAAGTCAGTGTCGACGAACTCGCCAAGCGTTTCGAAACTTCGGAAGTTACGATTCGCAAGGATCTGGCTGCGTTGGAAAGCCATGGCCTGTTGCTGCGCCGTTACGGCGGAGCGATCACCATGCCTCAGGAACTGGTGGCCGATGTCGGTCAGAACGTTTCCAAATACAAACAGGCAATTGCCCGCGCTGCGGTCACCCGTATTCGTGAGCATGCCCGCATCATCATCGACAGCGGCAGCACCACGGCCGCGATGATCCCCGAACTCGGCCAGCAACCGGGGCTGGTGGTGATGACCAATTCCCTGCATGTCGCCAATGCTCTGAGCGAACTTGAACATGAACCTGTCCTGCTGATGACCGGCGGCACCTGGGATCCTCATTCGGAATCCTTCCAGGGCCAGGTCGCCGAGCAGGTACTACGCTCTTACGACTTCGATCAGTTGTTCATCGGTGCCGATGGCATCGATCTGGTGCGTGGCACCACCACGTTCAATGAACTGCTCGGCCTGAGCCGGGTGATGGCGGAAGTGGCGCGGGAAGTGATCGTGATGGTCGAGGCCGACAAGATCGGTCGCAAGATTCCAAACCTGGAGCTGCCGTGGAGCAGCGTCCATACCCTAATTACCGATGATCGCCTGCCGCAGGAGGCACGGGATCAGATTCAGGCTCGCGGTATCAATTTGATTTGCGCGACGGTCAGTCAGGAGAAATAAGCATGTGTGGAATTGTCGGCGCGGTAGCTGAACGTAATATCACCGCCATCCTGGTCGAAGGCCTCAAGCGCCTCGAATACCGGGGTTATGACAGTGCCGGTGTGGCGGTGTACACCAATGACGGCGTTTTGGAGCGTACCCGTCGTGTGGGCAAGGTCAGCGAACTGGATGCGGCCCTGGCTGAACATCCGCTGGTGGGGCGCCTGGGCATTGCCCACACCCGCTGGGCCACTCATGGCGCGCCAAGCGAACGCAATGCTCACCCGCATTTCTCCGGCAATGTTGCGGTTGTGCACAACGGCATCATCGAAAACCATGAAGCGCTGCGTGAGCAACTCAAGGCGCAGGGTTATGTGTTCTCTTCCGATACCGACACCGAAGTCATCGCTCACCTGCTGACCGAAAAACTCAAGAAACTGCCCGACCTGACCGACGCCCTGAAAGCAGCGGTCAAGGAACTGCATGGCGCCTATGGGCTGGCGGTCATCCACGCCCGGCAGCCGGATCGTCTGGTTGCGGCGCGCAGCGGCAGCCCGCTGGTGATCGGTCTGGGCCTGGGCGAGAACTTCCTTGCTTCCGACCAACTGGCCCTGCGTCAGGTCACCGACCGTTTCATGTATCTGGAAGAAGGCGATATCGCCGAAATCCAGCGTGACAAGGTGCAGATCTGGGACCTGACCGGTAAAGCCGTCGAGCGCCAGACCGTGCAGTACACCGATGGCGCCGAAGCGGCCGACAAAGGCGAGTTCCGTCATTACATGCTCAAGGAAATCCACGAACAGCCGTCCGTGGTACAACGCACGCTGGAGGGGCGTCTCAGCCCGAACCAGGTGCTGGTGCAAGCGTTCGGCCCGCAAGCCGCCGAACTGTTCGCCAAGGTGCGCAACGTACAGATCGTGGCCTGCGGCACCAGCTATCACGCCGGCATGGTTGCCCGTTACTGGCTCGAAGAGCTGGCGGGAATTCCGTGCCAGGTCGAAGTGGCCAGTGAGTTCCGCTATCGCAAGGTCGTGGTGCAGCCGGACACGCTGTTCGTCACCATTTCCCAGTCCGGCGAAACCGCCGACACCCTGGCGGCGCTGCGCAACGCCAAGGAACTGGGTTTCCTGGGCAGTCTCGCGATCTGCAACGTCGGCATCAGTTCGCTGGTGCGCGAATCCGACCTGACCCTGCTGACCCAGGCCGGTCGTGAAATCGGCGTGGCCTCGACCAAGGCGTTCACCACGCAACTGGTTGGTCTGTTGTTGCTGACCCTGTCCCTGGGCCAGGTGCGCGGCACGCTGGGCAAAGACGTTGAAGCCACGCTGGTCGAAGAACTGCGTCGCCTGCCGACCCGTCTGGGCGAAGCGCTGGCCATGGACAGCACGGTGGAAAAAATCGCCGAACTGTTCGCCGACAAGAACCACACCCTGTTCCTTGGCCGTGGCGCGCAATATCCGGTCGCGATGGAAGGGGCCCTGAAACTCAAGGAAATCTCTTACATCCACGCCGAAGCTTACCCTGCCGGCGAACTGAAGCATGGCCCGCTGGCGCTGGTGGATAACGACATGCCGGTGGTGACTGTGGCACCGAACAACGAACTGCTCGAGAAGCTCAAGTCCAATCTGCAGGAAGTCCGTGCCCGTGGCGGCGAACTAATCGTGTTCGCTGACGAGAAGGCCGGGATGACCAACGGTGAAGGCACCCACGTGGTACAGATGCCGCACATCCACGACATCCTGTCGCCGATCCTCTACACCATCCCGCTGCAATTGCTGTCTTACTACGTCGCCGTGCTCAAGGGGACTGACGTGGACCAGCCGCGCAACCTGGCGAAGTCGGTGACGGTGGAATAAGTTATTCACAGGCCCCCTCCTTTGATCGTAAATATTAAAGTCTGTCTCTGAGTATTAAAGTCTGTCTCGCTTGGAGCCTTTGGGGGCTCCGAGCAGAGATCCCTCTACTGCCCCCTCTGGTGCCTCGAAATATTGGGTACTCCTCCTTGCTGCTCACCATCCAACCGCACGAGTCTCTCCGCTCCTTCATCGAAAGGCATTTTTACCTGGACCCCCGATCACCCGAGTCGATAAAGCTCAAAGAAATATCCAGGTACTACATGCGAGGATGGTCTATCGGGGTGATCGCTGACCTGCTAGGCAGATCTGATACATATGAATTCAATCGTCTGCTGCATGAACACACGAGTTATTCGCAGGTGGGGGTTTTTCCAGGCTTCGGCCAATCCAGCTATACCAGAGGCAATTATCAGGATTCCGAAACGAGATTTGAAACCGAAAGTCAACGAGCTGGAATTTGCATTGACTGTGTAAAAGAGGACATTGAGTCGCTTGGTTTCCCTTACTGGAGACGTGACCATAGATATGTGGAGGTATGTGCGAAGCACAATACAATCCTGCTTAGACAATGCCCTATATGTAGGCGCGATATCCGATATCATCGCCAAGGATATGGTCATGATCTACTTTGGGGCGGGTGTAAAGGGAGCTATGTCCATCAGTGCGAACCCACGAAAAATCCACACGAATATAAACTGACATTCGCAAGAATTTTCGCGGAAATCGGAGAATCAAAATTTGCCGTTGATTTGGAGTCTGCTATAGAACATCTTGCGGGTCAGGCAAATAAAATGGCACTGGAGGGAAGTATTAGTGAGGAGGAGTTAATGGCGATAAATTGGAGGCTTAAAAACTCTAAAAGAATTTCCGACACATGGTTGAAATATCGCCCTGACGATAGGTATTCTCATAATATTATTGAAGTTATAGCAATGTTGTATGGCAGCTTTGCTGCTTTAGTAGACAGTCTGCGTGAAACAGATAAGCTGGTTCGCAACATAGATGACCTGATGCGTGTTGAGTACCAAGGCAGGTATTAGGATTAATTGTCCTCCTTGTCGCCGAAATAATCGCTGAATGCATTCCCCAAATCATCATTTGTAGGTTTTCCTAAAGGCGGTCGCTTAGGGCGCTTCGGGTTTTGAGCCTTCATGTCGGTATCCAGCTTCAAGCTTTTATGAGCTTCACGCTCTTCAGCCGTCAGCGCACCTTTGAAAGCAGCTTGAGCGACACGATGGTCGCGCTCCTTCCTAACGAACTGCACCACATTCGAGCGTATGGGAGAGCCAAATGGGCAATTGAGGTCATCACGTTTGGAGTTCTTTTGAATAGCAATCCGCTCCAGTTCCTCAACGTCCACCCGGTACGAATAATATGAGCTTGAGGCATAAGCCCTTTGCACATCCTCAATTTCAACCCATGCGCGATTTGAGGAACGAGCCTGGATATATGCCTGTACCATTAGGTGAATGGCTGCACGCTTTAGCCCATAGCTCCCTCGATAGATTTCGTAAGAAAAATCTTTGGGATTGGCCCGAATTCGACCATCACTCACGGTAATACATTCGTCTATGAATTCAGCCCAGATTTTTGACTCTAGGGCGTCTGGCCACATGATTCTCGGCTCTGCGACTAGGCGTTGGGTGTCTTCCTGATTACGTTTAAGCAGCTTATGTCCCAAACTGAAATTAGATACGTACACCATGGGTAAGCCAAGGCCGGACATAGTAAGCAGTATGTCGGTTGTAAGGGCTGCCCCTTTCCCAGGTGTTAAATGCTGCATTTCCTCAAGAATTGCCAGCGAGATACCGCGTTGATGTGCTTGCTGCTGCGCTCTTAATCTGAGGATTGCAGTGTTCTCTCGTGTAGTCGCTTCAATGCCAAGAAAATCCGTGAGCAGCTGCTTACCAGACGCTTTACCTTTAGCGCTGGCGTACCAGTAAGACTCGGCTGTTTGAGGTTCCATGTAATGATTTAGCTTGAACTCAGTAGGGCCGGGCATAGCGCGAAGTAGCGCTTCGATGGTTGCCGATTTACCCACACCCGCTAAGCCAGTAAGGCAGATTGGGAAAGTTTCGGCTGTTATAGGGTAGTACATGCCTTTGACAAACGTTTGTTCTGTTTCGGAACGTATTGCCGAATGGACTGCTGCTTTCCCCACTAGCTCTGCAATAAGCTCTAAACTGAATTGATTTGGCAGGTAAATTTGTCTTAGTGACATATCAAGGATGTGTGCAGCTAACATAGGTGGTAGTCGATCTATGTCGCCGACGGGTTTTGGTCGGACTGTTACCTTTTTCCGTATGTGCTCGATGTCAATCAAACCATCGAATCTGGTTCGCAGTCTTTCAATCATGGCTTATTACCTACCAGTCGTCTTTGATCATCTAAGTCTCGCTGTGTTTCAAGACTCTTAGCCGGACGCCCTGACTTTCTCACTCCAGCATGCCAAGGCTTGCCCGTCTCATTTTCAAACTCTTGATAGTGATGCTGATCAATGGCAATTTTTTCTTTTCTGCGTTTTGCTTGAGCCCGGAGACGTGATTCGTTGATGTACTGAAGGTCTTCGAGCGAGATGTCCGTGCTGCCACGTCTTGTGGTTGCGGTGAAAACGCAGTTGAGTTCGTAAAGCCTTCCCTCAACCTCTATCCATATGTGTCGAACGCACATTGTCATGGTATATGCTGTTGCGTGAATCACGCGACCACCAGCAACTCGGTCAAATATACCTGTATCGGTCAATTCTTTTGAGTTGTACTTTCTCCCGAATAAATAGACACCTTTTTCCCTGATCACCGCAGGCATAGGCGTCAAAAATTCCCTTACAGCTTCTTCTGGCGACATCTTGATGCCATGATTGCGGCCAAGCGCATCGTGATAGTTCCATACGTTCAGAGGGGTCGGCGAGAAGCCTTCCAGCCACATATCCTCATCCATACGGTCGCTAGCGTCGGATGTTTCATTGTCCTTTATAATCCGACGTATCTCTCGGCGTGACATTTCAACAAGATTGAGGCCGCTATGAACATGCGCCGGCTGATCTTTGAACTTTTTATCTCTAGGATGAGAGGATTCAACTGTGGCTTTAGATTGCCCAGAATGTGTAGGGGTAATTTCCAAGCGGCCTAACCATTCTTTTGCACCAGAGACATCTATATGCACTCCTGGACCTCTATCGAATATCATCTGGCTTGAGAGTCCTTCGCAGGGCCACTCCTCAGGTTTGATATTCATACCAAATAGCTTGCAGTATTTAACCTTGCCGATTGCAATGCAAAATAGGGCCATCCGGTACGCCTCCAAGCTTTCCCTGCCTCTGGCAAAGCCGATACCTACAACGGCTCCTGAAAGTGCACACACTGCTCTTACCACACAAAATGAATCCAGTGGCGATCCTTCGATGAACCCAGATAATTTTTCCTCTGGGTAATAACCATCAAATTCTAATCGCTGATTGAGGTTACCTATCATCTGCGCAAAGCTCCCAATGTCGCCGGATTTTGCACGCGCAGCGCTTGGCCCTTTCATCGCTTGCGCAAGGGCAGAGGGGTTTGTTAGCCGTTTTACCCAATTCCAGAACTGATTGAAGCTTGGATAAGGCTCACCGTCGGGATGGTAGAACTCTTTCCCCGCTGAGCCTTGGCGAGTACGGCAACCAAATGTCTTTCGCAGTGAATCCCCGTAGATGTCGTCCTTGGTCTTGTCTACCCGTGAGTGCTTCGAGAAGGCAGTTAGGATTTTCTCCTTCATGTCAGGAGTTATGGGATACCCATGATTCTGGCCTTGGCCGGATGGGCGACCCAGTTTCTTATCGGTTTTCTCACTTCTGTCCCACTTTCCACATGCGTCCAAGCGGGGCATCAATGCCCATTTTGTTTGCCCAAATACGAGATAAGTGAAGAACCATAGCCGGATACGTGTGGGGTGCTGCCTCGGCCTTGAAGTCCTAGCGTGAGCATTAATAACTGCCTCCGGGTCGTCCGAGGCCAGTATCTCTGCTCTCTTGGGAATAAGTTCTACGATCCTCAGTAGGCGGCCGTCAACTATCTCCTCGTACGACCGTTTCGAGCTAACGCGGCGGCTTTCGCGCCATTTGGTTTCGATGCCTGCTGCCGCTGTCAGCCATGGCGGATAATCATGGCTACCTGTCTCTACGATCTCACCAGCCTCCAGCGCCGCTTCGAAGCGCAGCCGGGTCATCGTGTGCAGCTTCGCAGATGACCCTTTTTCATCGAATTCGACCAAGCGGACACGGTTACACCCGCCATCACTGATGAGAAAGTGGTATTCCTTTCCTTTGACGAGTTCACCGCAGCCTTGTGGTGCAATCAGTCGAGATCCCGCCATCATAGAGCGGCTTCCGAGAAAAAATGGCGATAGTGCTCAATCACTTCGCACCTGGCCTGCCCAAGTGGTTGGTCGATCTGTATGTATTGAAATAAGTCTACTGGTAGCGATCTATTCCAAATATCTTGATATATGCGGGCGATGAACTGGTCGCGATGCCCCCACTTGTTGCCATAGGTGATGGCCGCCAGTGCCGGAGGGCGGCCAATATTAAAATCTTCTTGTAATTGGTGGCTGAAGTCCTCCAGTAAATTTTGGTCAAGGCTGAGAGGACGGTCATGTAAACCAAAAATCTGATCTAGATTGGCTACAACAATGGGGTCAATATCGTCGAGCGAGAGATTTACTGTTCTGATGCCGGCGCTTGCATAATAAGTTTCTTCAAGGTGAAGGCGTAACTCTGCGCGTTCACGATCTTTTCTTCGCGCTTCTAATGTTTTAACCGCTGAACGCCGTTTCTCCATAAAATCAAACTTGGAAAGTTTGATGTTCCAGTTTAGAGCATAGGGCGCCGTGCCCGGCTCGCGGAGGTAGATCAGTAGGTCACCCAGGTATGGGTAGGCGGACCACTGGCGTTCGCCGCACGGCGTTTCTATCACCACCTTGGCATGGTCCATCCCTATATCTTTTGCTGCGGCGAGAGTTCCGACTAGAGGACTGAGACTCAAGCCAAGGGCGAAAGGGTGGCCATGCAGGGGATGTACATGCGGCACCGGGTGCAGCATTTTTTGCTCATGAATTTCAAACACTGCTGGATTGAACAACGCCAGTTGTGTGAACACTCGTTCAGGAATGGATAGCAGGTGAAGTGTGCGGCCGAGCTTTCGGCTGTTAAGGCGGCAGATCCTAGAAGTCTTCGGGGCTTCACCTGGTACAGCACAAATGGCGGGAACGTAATCGTCCCCCCACCGGAAATTGCCCTGGCGGTCTCTAATCCGCTTCAGCGTTTTTTCAGAAATCATTATTGTCCATACCCATACCACTTGTTCTGCCAGCGGTGGCCAAGTGGAGTACATGCGTACGAAAGGCGTACGCACACGACCTGGTGCTGTTGGGGCACCCGGATTTACGTTTCAAGGGACGAAGGGGGACCGCAGGACTTGACGCCCCGCGCATGCGGATAGACAATGGCTGTGTCAGGGCACTAATCTTGACACAGGGGCTTGGGGTAAAACCCAGGCCTTTGTCTATTCTGGCTCCCCGAAAAACTAACCAGAATTCTTCATACCGCTTACCTCTTTATATTCTATAACTTGGCTATTTAATTGGCAGCGAACTTTTTGCTCTTGGCGCAGAGCGAAGTTTGGAGACTTAGCATACGCCGCTATGTATGCTTTTTTAGATCGGTTCGCAGTTAAGCCTATAGCGATTACTGCGCATGGTAACGCTATGAAAGCTGTGTTGACAACCTTAAAAGCTTTTTGCACAGCGCACACAAGATTCCGGTCCCTTTCCTAGCTGCTTGATATAGTGTAAGTTTGTATGGTTAATGTGTGCAAAAGGTTTCAATTGCTCTTCGTTGGATAACTTAAAAGTTATCCACATTGCTAAGGCGTAGCTGAATATCTACGCTATCTGATAGTTCCAAACAAACTATCCACATCTGCCATCCGGCTACAATAAGTTATCCACAGCACGTTTGCGTGCCCGAGATACCTCTCGCATGGAGAGGCGCCCATGGCTACCTCTTGTTTTGGACTTTCCCTCGCTTGGCTACCGGGAGAGACGTTCTTCAGTCTTTGCAGTCGTCTGCATTTCCTGTCTGGTCACCTCCGCCCAGCTGCGACTACCGAGCAGCTGTTCAGCCTCTCAGAACGGTGCATCAAGCACGATGTGCCTTGTGGTCTGGATGCTTTCGAGCGGAACACCTCGGGCCTTTGGGGAGAAGCCATCTCCATCATTGAACAGCGCACCATTTTCCCGTTCTTCTCCCCTTTTCAGTCGGATAGCTCAGTCGCCGGCGCCCTTGTTCAAATCAGAGGCCCATCGCTTGGACCGCTGAAGTACCAACTCGGCCTCGTTTGTGGAGGATTCGGTGCTGATCATCCTTTGCGAGCATGCCGGTCCTGCATGGCTCGGGATCTGGACTCGTGTGGGGTCTCATATTGGCATCTGTCCCATCAGTACCCAGGCGTGGTGGTATGCCCTGAGCACAGTGAAGTGCTTTGCGAATGCAGCCAAAATCGCCGTTGGTGTGGGCGCTTCACTTGGACGATGCCCTGCGCTGGCACATTACGCGATTCGGATTATGGCGCGATCACCTCCCTGGAACGGGAGCGCCTCGCTCAACTGGCCTCGGTGTGCCGCGAGTTGGGGTCTCTAGGCTTGGCCAAGCACTTTGATCCAGTAGTGGTCGCCCAGCTCTACCGCAAGTGGCTACCAACAGAAAGCGCGGCACAGAGCCTGTTGACGCATATCAGCCCTTTGCGAAGGTTTCGTCCATATGGTGGGCTACCATCCACTGAGACCGCCGCCACCAGCTTCATCAGTCAAATGGTGCGGTCACCACGGCGGCACATTCATCCACTCAAACACCTGATGATGATTACTTGGCTATTCGGCGAGGTTTCGTCCTTTGCGGTATGCCACGATGTCGCTTGTGCTCAGCGGAAAGCACTTTCGGCACTGCCGGCGTCACCCCCAGTACCTGACGTTTCAGTATCACCGGCAAACAGAAAGGGCCACCCTCGGCCGAAGCGGCTCAAGCCTGAATTCAGGGCACATTTACTGAGCCGACTTGCTGAAGGAACGGCAAAGAATGAAATTTGCCGGGAGTTTCAACTCACCATATCCACGGTGAACAAGCTGCTCCGCGCGGAGTGTGCCGTTCAAGCGTCATGGGAGGCTCGACGAATGGCTCTCGATCAGGCTGATCATCGCTTACGATGGGCTGAGCTTCAGTCGCGGTTTCCATTGCATTCTCTCACTGAGCTTCGCCGCGAATGCCAATCGCTTTACACCTGGCTGCATCGTCACGACAGAGAGTGGTTGTATGCGCAGGCTAGTCAAGTGCCCAAACCTGCTAGAAACCCTAATCCGCGAGTCGATTGGGAGAGTAGGGACGATGGACTGCAACGTGAGTTGGAAGCTGAGATTATTCGGCGATTCGGATCGGATCAGAACCTGTGTCTCAAGCAGTCGCAGATCTTCTCCCTGCTCCCACGCCTTGCACAGCGTCTGGAACGTCGAGATCGATATCCGCGAACTCGGGCCTACATGAAGCTGCTGTTCAAACGATAGGGCCGTACTGATCGCCCAGGTGTGCATCATGACCCACATGCAGAGAGCGACCGATGTGCTGCCGGAGTTGCTCGGATGTTTGAGAGTGAAGTAGTGATCTTTAGCGATCCTGCGAGCCGAGGTGGGATTAACTCACTTTCGAAGCGGCTGATCACTACAATGAGAGAGAAACGGATTAAATCTGGCATCCAGAGCATTGGGAGGTCAGTCCAATGAGTTCTTCAATCTTGAGACCTCAAACAGGAGCCGCAGCTCAACCACCGACGTTCCAGTTGACCCATGCTGAGACGGGAAGCTTGAGTCATCTGGACATCCTGCGCCTCGTCCAAGCTGGTTTTGCCCTCAGTGATGTTCAGGCTATGGTCCGCTCATCAAGCCTATTCAAATCTTACAAGCTCCTGGAGCGAATCATGGGGAAGTCCGCTCGGACCATCCAACGGCTCAGTAACCCCCAGAACGCAGTCCGATTGAATCCCCAGCAGAGCGCTGTAGCGCTCCAATACGCCCAGGGACTTGAGCTTGCAGTGATGGTCTTCGGCTCTCAAACGCTCGCCGAGAATTGGCTGGGACGGTCTTGTAAGCACCTGTCAGGGATTGTTCCTTTCGAGATGCTCAATACCTCGGTGGGTTTCAAGGTTGTGGTGGACTACCTAGAGCGCGCTCGCTTGGGTGTTTACCAATAGCGGTGTGCCCCTCCACGCGATACGGTCACTCGGGGCTGCTTTCATACGCTCGCTGGCGTGAGGAGATAGGAGATGAAAGTTATCGGTAAGGTCGAAGTTGATGGTGTCGAAGACGTTGTTTGCGATGTCTGTCGGCTCACCACCAAGGTACACAACGGTGGGCTTCAATTTGCAACGTTGCAGGCACATTGGGGCTATGGAACGAAGCATGACGGTGAACGGTACGAGATACACCTGTGTGAAGGCTGTTTTTTCCAAGCTGTTGCCGGCCTTAAGGAAGAGCGGCGTACTCAAGGGCTCTTCGACGATGATGGCGGAATGCCGGATGACGATTTCGGTTTGATTACGAAGGATGATTTCTTCAAGGACAGAGGTTGATACAGCGTGGCCACAACGGCCGTTTCCGCAGAAAAAAATAGCAGTCCAATTTGATTACAGGTTCTTGTTCAGAACGCACTAATCAAGAGGGAGCGGACCCATTGATGACCTGGGTCACGATGCGTTCTCTCATGCCACACAAGCGTTTGCCCGAATCCTGAAATCACGACAGATGCTTCGACCATAGCTATCGCAGGCACGCTCGCTTTGACTGATGGTGGCAGTTAGAACTCGACGAAGGGGGCGGTGTTGGAGTTCATCTGGTCGTAGGAATGCGTGGCCACCCGTGCGCCGAATGCGTTGGCTTCAATATCGCTATCGTCATCGCTACTCATCCAACTCAGCGGCCAGCATGTCTATCGTATCCTGGTCGACCTATCCGAAGGTGAGCTCTTCCAGTGCTGAAACCAGGCTTTCGATTGCGCGTTCGCTGCTTTGAGAGGACGTGATCAGTCTTTCGATGCGGGAGAACAGCGACTGCATTTGTTCGGCATCACTTTTGTTCGGGGAAATATCTATGTGCAGAAATGTGCAAATTGATTTGAGATTTTTGCTCACGCGCACCATTTTTCCCTGCTCAAAGCGGGAAAGCTGAGAATGATGAATTCCGCATTTAGACCCAAGAATTTCAAGGGTTAAACCGCGAGAAATACGCGCTTCTCGGATGATTTTTGCGAGATTGGCGGCGGATGCTGCATTGAGTTTTTCGGTCATATGTGCATAATATTTGCACATTATGCACAGAGAAACTAGCCATGGCGGTCTACGTCGATTCTGAAGATATCCGCTGGAAAGGCCGTGTTTGGTGCCATCTGGTAGCAGATTCGCTTGACGAGCTCCACAGCTTTGCGGCTCGATTAGGCCTCCAGCGTAGGTGGTTCCAGAGCAAGAGTTTTTATCCGCATTACGATGTCACGCTCTCGGTTAAGGCTCGGGCTATGCAACTGGGAGCCTTACACGCAGATCGCAGGAAAATCATTGGGTGCTGCAAGCAGATGCGGGCCCAATTGCAAGCGCAGAGGATGCAACAGCAGTCGCTGTTCGATTCAGGAGGAATAGATGGCACCTATTGCCAGACAGCAGGAGCGACCACTATCGCTGCCGGAATACGCCCTCAAGGCCAGCAACAGCTCCCGCTTCAAGAATGACCCCAAAGCGCTGCAGGTTTTACGCTTCGGCTTTTTCGGCGAGGTGGGAGGACTGCTTTCATCGGTGAAGAAGGCCGAGCGAGACAGGCTTGAAGAAACTCAAAGTGAGGTCGCGGCTGAAGAGCTTGGCGATGCACTGTGGTATCTGATCAGGGCCAATTCCATTCTGCAGTTCACTCCGGATGAAATTGGAGAAAGCTGCCTGAAGGTTTTGAGGCAGCGATTCAAAGAGAGCGCGTCTCCAGTTATCGCAACCGTGAACTTCAGGCACATCGATGCTTTGATCAATTCGCGTCGGCAGGAGGAAGGTTCAGCGCTGAGAGGTGGCCAACTCGGTGCTCTGGCTCATGCGGCCGGCATTTTCTGTAACATGCCTGACGCTCAATTACGGGCGGGGCCGACCCCAACACTAAGGGATCACCTGGGTGGTCTGTTGGCGGAGTTGGCACTCAGTTGCGCGAGTTTCGATCTACATCTTGAAGATGTCGCGCGATACAACCTTGAAAAGACCAAGAGCCGGTGGCCTGGCGACGAGCGTGAGTTCACTCCTTTCTTCGATCCAGAGTCCGAGTTTCCTCGCTATGAGCGCTTGCCCAGGACACTCAAAATGGACTTCATCGAGCTACCAGGTCGCAACGGGCCATCTGTTGTGCAGCAGCTGAACGGTGTCTTCATCGGTGACCGTTTGACAGATAATAGCAACGAGCCCGACGACTATCGTTTCCACGATGTCTTTCATCTTGCCTATATGGCGTACCTCGGATGGTCGCCGGTCCTGCGTGGTTTGCTCAAGCTTAAGCGAAAATCGAACCCGATCATCGATGAGAATGAGGATGGTGCTCGGGCGATGATTATCGAGGAAGGGATTGCCACCTGGATTTTCAACCATGCCAAGCGCCGAAAATTCTACAAAGGGATCAAAGAGGGGGAGCTTGAGTACGGCCTGCTCAAGCAGATCCATTCCATGGTGGAAGGGTATGAGGTTCACAAATGCCCGTTGTGGCAGTGGGAGCTGGCCATTCTGAAAGGATTCGAGGTGTTTCGAGAGCTTCGTTCCGTGCGGTCAGGATCTGTTGTCGTCGACATGACTAATCACCAGCTGACCTTCCACTCTCTTGCCGATAAGAACTGTGTATAAATGACCCCCACTTCTTTCGTGAAAGCCCTCGCCAGTTTGAGCCTGGAAGATGTATTCAACCCATATGCCGACACGTGCCCAGTGCATGATCGGACAGATGCGGCTTCATACCGGCGTACGAACCTGCGCACATACCTCAGCGCTGCTGAAGATATCGGTGTCGACACCATTTGGATGGGACGAGATCTTGGTTACCGAGGTGGGCGTAGGACCGGCTTAGCGCTGACGGATGAGTTTCACTTAGCGGAGATGGCTAAGGTTTATCCGGGTTGTTCTTCACGACAAGCCACTAGAGGGCCTGTAATCGCTGAGCGTACGGCCGCCGAGATTTGGGGGGTCTTGAAGGTGATCGAGAAGCCGCCTCTACTTTGGAACGTGTTTCCCTTCCATCCGCACGAAACGGACAACCCCCTGACGAACCGACGCTTCAAAGCCAAGGAACTCGCGCTGGTTAACGATCTCAACAATGCGCTGATCAAATGGCTCAAGGTGCGCAGGATTGTTGCAATCGGCCAGGATGCCGCAAGCTATGCAACCGCTTTTGGAGTCGAGGTCCTAACGGTCCGGCATCCAAGCTACGGTGGCGTGAAAGACTTCCGCAACGGAATGAAGCAGATTTATAGCATTCCGGAAGACCTTTTGGGGGCTAGATCACTGCAGCCGTCTCTTTTATAAGCGTCTCATCGATCGGGAACGTTTCAAGCAGATTGCTTGCCGCACGGATGCCACCCAATCCATCATCGAGCTTGGCGTAGGTGGAAATGCACGTCAGCGTCCCTGTCTCGTATCCCGCCTCCGTTGCGACATATTGCTGCAACTGGGCAAGCCCAATAAGGTTGCCCAGTGCCCTCTCAGCGTAGTGGTGCGACCTGTAGATCGCAGTCAGATCAATCTTTCCGTGCATCAGTTTGAAGGTCACGTGGCTGAGACAGGCGGAACCGTAGTACTTGTGCCGATCGATGCTCGGATCATAGGTCGGGAGATCAAATCCAAGGCCGTTCAAGTCGTCTGCAAGATCTACGGCCAGATCGCAAACGCCTAGCTCATAAGCGGCCACGTACTTATTCAAATATTTGGTACGAATAGCAATCAGTTTTTCGATGATTTTGTCGAGCGGATTAAACGTCGCACCGCTTTCATCCTTGCGCTCGATCATACGCAATGCATAGGTGCCCCAGGTGTTCGGTGCCATGCCACG
This sequence comes from Pseudomonas sp. KCJK9016, assembly GCF_046231795.1. Taxonomy (NCBI): domain Bacteria; kingdom Pseudomonadati; phylum Pseudomonadota; class Gammaproteobacteria; order Pseudomonadales; family Pseudomonadaceae; genus Pseudomonas; species Pseudomonas sp. KCJK9016. Next base: position 151,018 of record NZ_JBJJMM010000015.1, read on the forward strand.
CGCCATGATCGACTTGTAGTGCGCGTACCAATCTGGACGCCCATAACGCTTATAGATTGTCTGGGGGAAGATTGTCCCGGCAGCCGTCATCACAGTCCGTTTTGCCTTCCGCTGTTGGAGGGCACGACTGACGGCGTTGACTACCTGACGGTCCTCGCTGGTTGCAGCTTGGGGCGAGGTAATTTCCAGGATGATATTGGTGGCATCATGCTTCTTTTGGCTTTCCAGGTAGCGGATGCCAGCCAGCCATGCTTGTACTACTCGCGACCTCTGGAATACTTCCGTCATTTATCAGCTCCGTAGATACATGATGCGTGGGCGGTTAGGTAAGAGTTTGGCACCCATGCGTGTCCATTCACTCCCCAAGCAACTCCCCAACTATTGCAGATCAGATAATGCTCCGTCCCCGATTGATCGTGACCGTAGCCCACGATCACCACTGCATGTCGGCCTGGGAAGACATTCGTTTCGAAGGCCACCACACCATCGATAGGGCGCATGAAGGATTGGGTTGTCGAAACCAGCACTCCTACCGGTCTGCCAAGACCCAGCCACTGCTTGATTTTGTTCAGGTCGAGTGCTGCAAGTGCCAGATCAGGGCCGTGGAGAGGGACGCCGGTGGGAAGTACCGGTAATGGCAGCCCTGGTTCGCTCTGCTGGTATGGGAAGTGATGATCTTCTGGCAATCCCATTTTGGTAGCCGCAATAGCGATTCGGACGTCCAATCCAGCGTTGGGCGTCCATGTGGGACTCTGATGCACGGTAGCCAAATAAGCGTATTCGGGACTGAGCAAGTGGTTCGAGAGATTACCCTTGATCCCTGCGAGCGAAAACGCGACGCATGACCCCCTGTTTCCCTGGTCCCTGGAATTCATCGGTATCGTTACGCGCGGTTGAATCACGATTGGCCGGTTCCTTGAAGCAAAGCCTGCTTAGCTGCGGAAGAAAGTCCGCTTGCCAAATCCTCGAATTGAGTCTGGGTTTCGAAGCTGTTAAGCGGATCCGATGACCTGTCCCATGGTTTGCGCTCGTCGAGCTGAAGCTCTGAACAAACAGTTGGTAGACTCTGAGACGGTGAGATCAGGTAGTCCAAATAGTGCTCACCACCTGCAATCAGCGCGTCGGTATCTGCGGCGTTGCCTGGAGGCAGTAATACCGGTTCGATGGTGAAACCTTCCGAGGCTGCCTCTTTCGTGTCCCAGACGTAGCCAGCACCCGAGTGGTCTTTTAGTCGCACCAACATCTGGTCATCAACACGGGGTTCGAGAACGAGATCTCGATCAGCTTCATCGATAAGCCAGACGTCTCGCTGTGAATTGACCAGTGGTTTGGGGAGCAGTGCTTTCTTGATTGCCGCTGGTTGAATTCGTAGCACCTCTTCAACAAACGATCGGTCACACAGCTTCAGTCTCTGAAGTGACCATGCGGTTGCGGCGTAGCTGATTCCTAGCCTTAGGGAAAGCTGATAGAGGTTGAAGGGGTGCGCAAGATCGGCCACCGCCCAACCTTTTCGCTTCATGATTTTCGCGACGGCCCAGCGCGGTGCCACCAAACTGTAGGCGAACCAATCAGCCTCCAGTTCTTTCTGAGCGGCTGTGTTGGTGTAGTCCAGCTGTTCGTCAGTTGTAGTGCCGTGATCCAGAACGAAGTGCCCGAGCTCATGTGCGCAAGTCATTTGGATAACGCCTGCTGGACGCTCAGCATTCACCAGAATTCCTGGTTGGCCTTCGCTGATAAATGCGCCCCATAGCTTTTCCAGTGGTCGTAGCATCACGACCACCCCGGCCGCTTGAGCAATCCGAAATGGATCGACGCGTGTGTACCCATCCTCGTCGATTCGGCGCTTCGCGCCGGAGTCTCTGACGACCTCAGCGGCGCGTGTAACAACAGATTTGATTTGAGTTGCGGAGAGCATCCCTACCCCCTAATTAGCTTTCGAAGCCCTCAAGAAGTCAGCAAACCGAGCGACTTCATCCACATCCTTCTGAGTCAGGCCTTTGACTGCCCTAGCCAGGAAAGCGAATTGTTCGGGACCGGAGTACGCGGGTTCGCACCCTGTCAGCAAATACTCCACGGACCGATGGTAGATGCTCGACAGGCGTTTCAGCTCTGTCACTTCAACCTTGCGAGTGCCGGACTCGATTCCGGTAATGGCTGTGCGTGTAAGTCCAACGAGCTGAGCAATTTCAGCTTGGGATAGCCCTAGATACTCGCGAGCAGATCGCAGCCGCTCCGCAATTTGGAGACGTTCTTCATCGTTGTCAGTTTCACTCATCTTCCTTCGTTAGGTACGTGAGTACCCCCTCGGTGACTTGCTGAATGAATTGATCGCGCGACTCATAGCCCCCATTGCGAATGACCACTTCTACAGGGATTTTCTTGCCTACGAGCACGTCGATATCGATCATCGCTTCACAAGCGGTTAATGAGTCCATCGGTGCTCCCATGTCATCGATAGACGTGGGATCGCTGGCAATGACGATCTCTCGTTCATCCCAGAACGCACCTAACAGATCTTCAATTTTGCTTTGAAGTAAGGTCATTATAGTGTCTTAAAATCGAACAATAGCTGTACATAAATACAACCACATGGTATGGCTGATGGCAATAGGCTTGTACCGGGTCCTAGACTAGGCCGGTTTTATTGAGTACCGCTAAGCGTGATATCGTCCAAGCGTCACTTGGCCATTTTACGTCCAAGCGTAGTGACTGTAGTCAGATCGAACTGTTGGTCAATTTAGGCAAGCAAAGCGCGCAGATTTGCGACGAGCGTCGGATGCCACGCTGCTCTGGTTTGCAGCGAAGAGGATGGTAGGCCCTGTTTCGCTATGGGTTTATAGCCGTCCAACCCGGGCAATTGCACTCCTGATCTGTTAGCTAGGGAAACTCATGCGTTACTTGCACCGCATCCTCTTCTATCCGCTTCTGCTGGTGTCGCTTTTTTGGGGGTTCCTCGCTCTGAGAGTCAACCCTTTCGCGCTGCTTTACAATCTTGAGTTTTTTGCCCTACTCAAAGCTTTTTACATTGTCGGCTTTACGGCATCGTTATGGCCGCTGGCGTATATAGAACTAGTCGACTACGTTCATTCGCGCTTGGGCAAAAATGGTCGGCTTTACCTTGATTACGCTGAGTCGCTACAGAAGGATTTGATCGTCGCCGCGATCACGGCGCTGGCGTTAGTCGGTGTCTATTGGCTGGATTCGGTGAGCTACGCTTTCTCAGGTATCGACATTGCTTTCGTTGGATTCCCCTTTTTGGTGAATGCCCTGTACACCTTAATCCAAGGTACGCAAGTGAGTGTTGCCGGGCAGCCCATACGCAAGAGAGCATCATTACCCATGTTCTGTGTGGTACTGGGAGCGACTATGGCGGTGTATTGGTTGCTGGTGAAAAACTCATCCGGTGAACTGGCTAGGGACCAAGCGTTGTACTTGCAGCTGACTATTTTGTTCGGCGGCTTCTGCTTCTTTTTGAGCAGCAACTTTATGCTGCACTGCTGGAGGCATGGACGTTTTGAGAGCTCTACTTTTAAGCGTTATTTCTTCACCGAGGTTGTCAGGTCGAAATCGAATTTTTACGGAGACCTGGACAAAGTGCTGGGGCCGTTCAATCAGCAAATGGCACGGCGTAAATCTCAGCACTCTGCAGCTATTCGTCGTCAACAAAAGAACCGTCACCGAAAGCGTTGATGGTCCAACGCAGATTTGCAGGCGGGCCTAAGTTTCAACTCATGCAAGGATCAAACATAAGTGTTCAAGGATCTTCTGGATGCTTTGGGTAGGATCAAGTCGCGCCCGCTGCTGAACGTGTTTGCAGCGCTGGCTCTTTCGACATTCGTTGACGGTGGAGGACCGATCAAGGATCCCTTTTCCGTTACCAGCTTGCTGTTGCCCTTCTATTTATTTTTCGCCTCTGTGATGGTCGTGTCGTGGGTGCACTGTGTAATCAACCTGAACAGCCGCCTTGCCGATCACGATCTTTTTAGCTGGGGGCCCTATTTGGGTGGGGTGGTATTGACGTTCTGCCTGTGCGTAATTTTTTGGTACGTGTCGAATGTTCCCGATCCCATCAACCTGAAGCTGTTCGGCAGTGTCGAATTTGTGAGAATGTTCGCCCTATACCTGTTTGCCGTCGAAACGATGAATATCAAGCGTTGAGTCGGGACCTGAGCATGTGTCAGCCCACTGGTCAATCAAACCGTACAGCGCGTTTGCTCCGATTGCTTACGCAATCCTGCCGCGGTGCTGGTGAACACACCGAAGTCGCGTGAATATGGGACTGGGTAGGCTACTTGGGGCGTGACTGAGTCTGCGCGCTCAAGCGTGGTCAGGTTGAAATTCCAAGCGACTTCGCAGGCGTGGTCTGGGCCTCGATGAACGACGAGGGTTGGAAGCAGGCATTGAGCCAGGAGCTGCAGGATGCTGGGTACGAAATAGACTGGTATAAGGTAATGCGCACCTAGGCAGGCTGGGCTAAAACTCTGACCTAGGCTTACTGACAAGGATGGCCCTGGGGTGTAGAGTAGGGTGGTTGGCTCCGAGACTTTGTTGGCAAATTGCCTCCCCTTAGAGACGCGTGAGAGCCCGCCCCGAAAGCGGGCTTTTTCGTATCTGCCAACGGTAGCAAGGTCAGGCGATCACAAGCTTCCGACGCATTGTTTCCTGTCCCATGCACATCTCATCTAGATCTGCCACTCTTTAAGTATTTCGGCGGTCCCAGCTTCCAGAGCTTCCATTGATACCCCGTGCCTAAGAACGAAATTTTCCGAGAGTGCTGAAATTTCCCTCAGCAGTTGCCCTGCCTCTCCCACAATAGATTCCAGTCTTCTGTGAAGACTAAAGTAGGCAGCGTCGTCGTGCAGCACACCACAGCCCCAACATGCTTGTCTAAGTGTCCGTGGAATTTGCATCCCACCCTCAGTAATGGCTCCCTGCTACTAAATTACCCTTCCGACCCGCTTTCTCACGTGATAAAAGCCAATCATACCCACAGAGTGCACGGACTGCCTTGCGCCATCCGGGACAGGCTTTCCAACAGGACGGAGAAGCAAGATGCATTTGAAGCGGATCAGGGCGTCAAATTTTCGGGCGTTTGGCGACGGTACAGTTGCCCCCTCACTTGATTGGGAGCTTGCTCCAGGACTGAACATCCTTGTCGGGGAAAACGATTCCGGCAAAACCTCTGTAATTGACGCGATTCGCTACGTGCTGTGGACAACCAGCTACGAGTTCATTCGGCTTTTCGAAACTGACTTTCACATCACGGGCACAACAAGAGCCCGCTCCCTGTTCATCGAAGCCACTCTTGTGGACCTAGACCCCGCGCAAGAGGCCTCAGTTCTCGAGTGGATGACCCACGAAGCAGACGGGTCTCATAGCTTGATCGTCTATCTGCAGGCGCGTTGGATACCACCGAAGGCTAACAAACGTGGGCGGGTCGAGGCCATCACCTGCTCGGGCCCGAATGGCACGGGGCCAGAGATCGGCACGGCGGTTCGTGAGCTCATCCGAGCCACCTACTTGCGCCCCCTTCGAGATGCCGAAGCTGAGCTACGCCCTGGTCGCCAGTCTCGGCTGTCCCAAATTTTGGGCGCTCATAAACGCATTGATGGGCAGGAGCAAAATGACTTCGACCTAGCGGCTCCTGCTACGGTCCCCAGCAACCTGGTCGGGCTGATGGCGTTTGCTCAGCATCACCTGGGCGAGCATCAGGTTATCAGAGATGTCCAAGACGACATCAACGACAACTACCTGAACAAGTTCGCGTTTGCCGGCGATGCCCTGTCCTCACGCATCCAGATCGCTCCGGAGCTGGGCCTACAGCCCATTCTGGAGCGCTTCGAATTGGCGCTGCTGCCATCCTCCACCATCGATCCAGGTGAGAGGTGCATTCGCGGACTCGGCTATAACAACGCTCTGTTCATGGCGACCGAACTGGTTCTGCTGCGGGACGGTGATGAACTCGGACTACTGCTTATCGAGGAACCCGAGGCCCATCTCCATCCGCAACTGCAGGAGCGCGTTCAGCAGCTCCTCGAACGCACCTCCAAGGCGGCGGAGCCAGATAGCCGCCCTGTTCAGATCATTATGACTACCCACAGCCCATCTCTGGCGGCGGGTGCGGACATCGCAAGCCTGACCTTGGTAAACCGTGCCCAACTATTCAGCCTGGCTCATGGGAAGACCAAACTGCTGAAAAGCGATTACGAGTTTTTGAGGCGCTTTATCGATGCCACCAAAGCGAATCTGTTCTTCGCTCGCGGCGTTGCGATCGTGGAAGGGCCAGCAGAAGCGCTGCTGCTGCCCGCTCTGGCTGCAGCTTCAGGATACTCGTTCAACGAACACGGCATTTCTTGCGTTAACGTCGGCGGAGTTGGGCTTTATCACTACGCGCGAATCTTGCAGCCGATTGATGGCTCGGCGATTCCCATTCCCGTCGCCTGCATCACGGATCGTGACATCGTGCCCAATGAGGCCACCTATATATCTCCTCCCAAGAACAACCGTAAACGATTCGAAAAAGACTACACGCCAGAGGAAATCGAGGCACTGGTCAAAACGAAGGTCGATCGCGCCCAGGGTGGTAGCACAATTGTCTGCGTCTCCAACAACTGGACGCTGGAATTCGATCTCGCCCTTCATGGATGTGCCCAGTTGATGCATGACGCAATTCACCTGGCGAAGAAGGCAGACTCGAGGGGGGAACGGCTGACGGAGGACGATGAGAAGAAGACGATCGTCGAGGCAGGCGAGCGTTGGAAAGAACTCTCGAACGCCGGACACTCGCCAGTGGAACTGGCGTCACTCATCTACCAGCCGCTCGTTGAAAAAGAGGCATCAAAAGCGATCACTGCCCAATACGCTGCTCACCTGATTTCAACAGGCGACTATGGGAAAGGCGATGAGCTGTTCAACAAGCTGCCGCCTTACCTACAGCAGGCGTTACGGCATCTGACTGGCAGGGCTGAGCCATGACAGTCCCTGTGATCAATGATACCGATCTTGCGGCTCTACGCGAACTGACACCCGACTTGAACTTCGATGATCAAGAGCGGCGTGCCGTATTGCTGGAGAACCTGTCTCGTGACATCAACGCCGCGCCAGGCAGTGGCAAGACCACGGTGCTAGCCGCGAAGCTCCTGATGCTGAGCCGCAGATGGACCTCAAGCCGCGCAGGCGTTTGTGTACTCAGTCATACCAATGTCGCCCGTGATGAGATTCAACATCGGTTAGGTACAAACCATGACGGGAGTCGCCTGCTCGCGCATCCCCACTTCATCGGGACGATTCACGCCATGGTGAATCAGTTTCTGGCTCTGCCCTACCTGCGAAGCAATGGGATGACTGTCGATGTGATCGACAACGATATCTTTGCTCGCCGGGCATTGGCGCTAGCCCAAGCTAACTTTGGCTTGAAGCTTTACATGCAAAAGAATGCGAGCGTCGCGCCCATGCTAGAGGGGCTGGTCTACAAAGGTGCCTCTCTGGACCTCGCCAGCGAGTTTGGCTCGCTTCCTAAACCGGGCGCGAAAACCCTTCCGGCAATCGTCGGTATCAAAGAAAAACTCGCCGCTGAAGGGGTTTTCCGGCACGCGGACATGTTCGCGTATGCAGAACGTTTGTTGACCCTTTTCCCTAAGGTTCGCACCCAGCTATCCCGACGGTTCCCTATCGTCTTCATCGACGAAATGCAGGACACGTCATGGGAGCAAGAGCGTTTGTTGCAACTGATGTTCGATGAGACCGTCACCGTTCAGCGCTTCGGCGACATCAACCAACGAATCCTTGGAAGCTCGGAAGGCGCGGAAAACCTGACTTTCCCCCGAGGCGACGTACTTCCGATCTCCTCTAGCAAGCGCTTCGGACCCCACATCGCTAAGTCTGTGTCTAGAACACAGCTGGCAGGTACTGCTGTAACTGGAGAGGCCCAAGACCGACATCCGTCCATGCTGATCGTCTACAGCACAGGGCGAGTACAGGATGTGATTGCGACGTTTGGAGGCCAAGTACTAGACCGGTTCAGCGATACCGATCTGACCAGTGGAAAAGTCAAAGCCCTTTGCGCTCGCAAACAGGGCGATGCCCAAACACAGTTAGCAGGCCGTACCCTCCTGGACTACTGGCCAGCCTCGGGTGGCGACCAATCCCCCGGACTCAAGCTTGTGCGATTCTGGGCGCTTCTCGGGGGGCCCAAGCCTGCCGTAAACGCATCGTTTTCATCACGATTTGAGGAGATCCGCAGAGCGCTGTTTCTGATACTGCGCGCTGCCAAAGCAGAGATTGTCGAAGGCTTGAAAACCGATCATCAGTTAATTCGGAAGCTGCGTGATGCTGATGAAGATGTTTCAGCCTTCCGGCTACTGATTCGTGATCTGTGCATGAAAAATTTGAGCGATATGGATGAAGCTAGGCGTATCCGTATCGTGAATTTTTTATACGTGAAGCTGCGCCCGTTGCTCCCAAATCACATGACGCCACAGATATTCGCCGCGCTCTCGGTTTTTGAGCGGCCAGAGGCTATGGCTATTCACGGAGCCCGCCGGTCCATATGCTCTATCGAAAAAAATGGTCGCAGCTTAGATATTCATATCGGTACCCTCGCCTCGATGAAAGGCGAAACGCATCTGGCAACCCTCGTCATGGAGTCCCTAGGCCATCCAAGTCGTCGCTTCGACCTACAGATGGCATTACCCATCATTGCTGGGATTGGCACTCGCTCCGGGAAAATGCCTGAGACTCAGCTTTCTCAGTTTCGAAACCTGTATGTCGGCATGTCGCGACCTACCAGCTTTCTGTGCTTGGCAGTCAATGCAGAACGGGTTTCAGAAGAGTGTAAAACGGCATTGACCGATCAAGGGTGGACCATTACCCATTTGCTGTAGCAGGCCACGCGGGTTGTTCATGGCACCTCCTGATTGGCCTTAGTTTAAGGCATGGAGGTGTCTACGAAACCCGGAGCGATTCAATGCTAATCACCAGTCCGCGCAAACCGCCAACCCCAAAAAGTTACGCCATCTCCTGGGCTACTCAGCCCTCACGACTCAAACGGGAAGCGAAAGTGATCGGGAGAGTGGATGGTGTGAGAGGTGATTGGAGCCCAAATCACTTGCATTTTTTGCAAAATGACTTCGTGTAGATCTTGCGCCGACCGGCCTTAATGGATTGCTGCCCGCAAGGCAGAGCAACGAGGATGTTGAGCACCATGGAAAGCTTCAAAAAGGACAACCACTACGTACCTCAGACATACCTGAAGCAGTGGATGAGCGGCGGCAAGGTCCTCACCTACAGACTCCTGGTGCCTCATGAAAAATGCGAAACCTGGAAGGCGCTGTCACCCAAAAGCATTGCCAAGCTTGAGCACCTGTACTCTTACTTCTCAGGCTCAAAGGACAGTGACGAGATCGAACGCTGGCTTGATCGTGATTTCGAAGTACCTGCATCCAGATCAATTGCAAAGGTGGTTAGCGAATCGCGGTTGACCAGCGAGGACTGGAACAATTTGTTCCGCTTTGCGGTAGCGCAGTCAGTCAGGACCCCGGTTGGGTTGCAGAGCTTTATGAGGCGTCAGAGTGAAACGCTTGAGTCGTTCTTGTCTGAAACAATGGAGGGGTCAGTTGCCAAGTTTGATTCAGCCCTGTCCTCCGGTGTCGAACTGGAGCCCGCCCCTGTAGCAGACCCTTACAACAAGCTTCCCTTGAAGATCCAGCGTGTAAAGAACGAGGATGGAGAGGTGGGGCTGCAAGCGCACGTCCTCAACGGACGAAAGTTTTGGATATGGCATCTTGAGCATGTGCTAAAGAGCACTATCCATCGGATACCTACCCATCGTTGGACCATTCTACATGCACCACCTGGGGTGACTTGGCCCACCACTGATAATCCGTTTACAAGGCTGGGTGTTGGGGCAAAAGGCGAGTTGAGCCTTGAGGGGGGCTGGGGTGTGCGAGGGACGAGACTTTTCATCCCGCTCAGCCCAAAGCATCTCTTGTATGCCTGTGTGGGTTCTAGACCACCTCAACGAGGCACCACGCTCAGTCTCTACGACGCAGCTTTTTTGAGGACGATGATCCTGAAGGGCGCCAGCCGCTACGTGTATGCAACAGACACCCGTGACATCGAGGAGTACCTGCCCCGTACAGTCTCTCGCGAGCAGTACGAGGCGGAGCAGAGGCTTTGGGCTGAATGGCATGAGAGCCAGTCTAGGGAAGAGGCCGAGTATCCCGACCCTGAACGCATCTGATACTGGGGTTGCGCAGATATAGAGAAGCCCGCCATGGAGGCGGGCTATCAAGCGTCTCCAAGGGGAGGCTATGTGCCAACGAGGTCTCGGAGCCAGCTGTCCAAGTATATCCTGTTTCAGGCCAAGGCCCCAAAGCTTGCGTGCGACCATCATCGTGGCCAGAGCCTAAGCCGGCGAGACCGTTTTTAATATTTTTCCGAATCGGAAAGCGGCCTTAGGGGTGGGGTGAGACAGACTTTAAAATCCATTCCAACACGCTACAGCGCCCAAGATTCGTACCGGGATGAGACTGACTTTAATGTTTAGGATCACCTTAATGTTGGAGTTCGGAGGAGGTGTTGGTTGGACGCTTACTAAAGGCTTGAGTGTAATCCACCTCAAGCTTTCCCTAAATGGTTCTGTCTATGGCGTGTCTCGAGAGATTTTTAATCTTGACAAATAGTTGCAGACCAAATGAGTGAGTTTCCCCTTATTTCGGTATAGCCTCATGGTGTGCATGATGATTCTCAAGAAGACCGATGACAACCCGCGACCAGATGCTTGAGCCCATCCATGTCCAGAGTTTTGATTTCACGGCCTGATACCTCGACTAGCGCCTGTTCACGCAGATGCGCGGTCCTGCTGGCTACCAGCGCCGACAAAGGTGCAGTGCGCAACAAGGTGCTGCTCGACGGCTGATCGCCGCCCTGACGAAAAGCCCGGCCTGGCGCCGGGCTTTTTTTCGCCCAAGGATTACTGGTAGGTCAACGTAATGGTCGCACTGCCATTTGCAGCACCTGACGTGATTGTGTCTTCCGTTTGCAAGTAACGCGCCTTGAGCGGGATGTTGTATTTACCTTGGGAGCTCGCCGTGCCCGCTTTGAACTGCTTGCCCAGTTCGACCGGGTTGTCGTCAAAGAGCAACTGGATTCCGACGCCGCTTGCGCTGGAGTTGCCCGCAGCCACCTTCAACACGCCCTGGCTGGCGTTCTGTACATTGCCTTCGACTTTCAGATTGATGCTGGCTCCGGCGGAACAGTCCAGTGGAACACTGAAAGTCCGGGTATTGCCATCTCCTGGCCAGGTTCCTACTCCCTCGAAGAGTCCGATGCCCACTTTTCCCATCTCCACATTGATCGAGGGAGCGCTAAGCGAACACGACACGGTGTTGACTTTGAGTGGTCCGATATTGAATCTCGATTCTGGATAATGCCAAGAACTCTTGTTATTTTTCAAGATAAAGGAACCCACATTCTTGCTGACAACCTCGCCTGAGCCTGTGACTTCAGCGGTCTTATAGAACTTTATATAGGCCTTTCCCTTTAAGGGCTGCTGGCCAAACAAACCATTCGCAACACAGAAGATACGGTTATCCGGATTACCATCCGTAAAGTCAGGGCTACCGGTCCCGACCCACTTAATGTAGTCGCCCACGCAGTTCGACATCATAGTCGCGCCAACGGCATATCCAATACCTGTAATGCCGCTTTCATACACCCGCATGCCATCAATAGTCGTCAGGTAGGTGCCATAGGCTTTGACACCGAAATCCTGCCACGTGAACTCCCCGGGATTTCCAGAGCACTTATATGCAGACACTGTGCTTGACTCGACACGGCCAATTTCAGCATTCACCGGCAAGTCCTGTTGAACTGTAAACTCCGGCACCGTAATGGTGGTTGAACTGGTCTCCGTGCTGCATGTATAGGCATGGGCTTCTCCTACCCCCACCAACATCATCCCCATCAGCAGGTGCGTAAGCTTGAACTTCATAATTAACCCTCGCCACTCACCCTGGAAACCGTTGAATCAATAGCGAACCGACCAATTAAAGAGATTTTCAGTTTGAGCTTGGTTTCATCAATTGGTAACCATATAGATTGATTGAGTTCGTAGGAATCAGACGAATCCTATATCCGTTGCTGCTGTAGAAATGAGAGTAGAGCAACTGATCGCGTCTTCACGACTCAACCCGACACGGGGCATCTTGAGTGCCTTCCCACCTGTCAAGTCGATTGGTGAACTTTTGGTAGAGTTGGTACGAAAATGGTACGAGCTGATTCTAGGTAGTCATATGAACTATTATTTATTGGGATCTCCGTGGCTAGTAGGTCCAATCCATCATCGGAATTCTGGATGGTCAAATATTTATATGAAACCCGCTTCCACCGCACCATTGTGACTCCAGGCTCGCCGCCTATCTTCGGTCGGTGTTTCAAACGGCATGTCCGTCTTTCCAAAGGAACGGGACAGGGCATGACACTCAGATACCGGCTCCACCAGACGATACGCTATACGATGAAGCAAAGTTTCCCGTCACTTTGGGAGTAGTCTGATAAAAAGACTCACAGTATGTCTTTAAAATTTGGAGTAGCACCTATCAAACACTCTTCAAGGAAAGACAAACTTATGAGCTCTCTGCGCGACATTCAGAACTTTCAGTTAAGGTTGATCGAATCGGTGTCGGTGAGCGAAAGCTGCGCCGCAGACCTATTAAGTATCTTGCGCAAGCTTACTGTCGCTGAGGCCAATAACGTCATAGAAATTATCGGTTTGCTGCAGAGTGAAGCTGAAATACTTCGCAAACTTTCCGGAAAACTGACTTCTCAACGGTATGCAACAGTTCCTTGATGGACGTTGCGTATCAGTTCAGTCATCTAACGGATCATTCTTCGAACGGGAACCAGACAGCTAGGTGTGGGGGATCAGAGTGCGCCCCCCTAGAGAACTACAAAAGGACACGGGCTAGGAAACCCGCAGGATTTTGTTAGTGGGAGGCCTGCCAGCTTACTGAAACTTCAATCTATTGTATTCATTGAAAGCCGCTGAAAAAGAGGCTTAAGAGCCTAACTTCGTGCCTGTCGTAAAGCGCATTCGTCGTGCACATCGGCCGATCACCGAGCTGCATTACCTGGCTTAAGGAAAATGGCTGGCTGTGCTGCCTTCCAACGGCAAGCAGGCCGATGTTCTGGCCATCAAAGCCGCGGATCCGAGCAAGACTGCCGTAGCTGCTTGCCACCATCAGGAGCAGCTTCAGCGTGATGTGTAAACCCACGTTTCGTGCAGTCCGGGTCGAATTCCAAGGCTGCGCCGCCGCCCACTGATCTCGCCATAGGGCAGTCTTTGGACTTTCAGAAAGCACGCGCTTACCGAGAGCATTATCTTCTTGAGTCCAGTCTGCAGACGGAGGAGCGAGATGTCGTAAAGGCCGTCGCGTACTTTTTCCAAGGAATGGGGCTGAAGCACGCCTTTATCAAGCAGCTTGCGTGTTGACGGCTTTGAGGGGATGGCAAATGATCGAGTGTTCTATAGGGTTGCTTTCCGCTTCTTGAACCGGCCACAACTCCTGGCGATTCAGTATGCTGAGCTTGATCCAAGCGTAAAGGTTATGAACGAATATCCCCAAATTCATTACTTTGGTTTGCCTGATGTGTAGTGGTCAACAATTCCCGGACACAGATTTGCGTTTGCTCTAAGTAAGGCTGGAAGCCGCGTAGTTTGCGGACACCGTGCGACAGTTTTTATTCTCTAAATCCAAAACAGGCACAGCCTGGAGACCCCATCGGGTTCTCCAGACTGTGGCCCGTTCCCACTTTTTGTTACCGAACACCCCAGCGCGGTGCAATGCCACGCTCCTGTAACAGCCTGTCTTCTTTCAAAAAGCGCTCCTGCGAAAAAAATTCAATCAACCGATACCCCGTGATTTCGGCGTGTTCAGGGATGTCCGTTGGTTTTGTCGGAAGGTCCCTCGGCAAGTTGGCCGTTCAATTGCATATGCTTGTATGTACAAGTAAAGACGTATGCATACGAGTTAAAAAAACCGTGCATTT